>NZ_CP116936.1:6778623-7090248 GCF_028475105.1 Micromonospora sp. LH3U1
TACCGGCGCTGGAGGCCGTGTTGGCTGAGCCGGACGTCGCCGCCGCCGATCTGCTCGTGCTCACCGGTGACATCGCCGCAGGTCCGCAACCGGTCGAGGTGCTGGACGTGCTCGCCGGCCTGGGCGACCGGGTGTGCTGGGTCGGGGGCAACGCGGATCGCGAGCTGGTCGAGGCCCGCGGTGGGCACCCCGCGTCGATCGAGGTGTCGAACTGGGCCGCCGGGCAACTGCGCGACGACCAACTGGCCCGGCTCGCCGCGCTGCCGGCGACGGTGACGCTGGAGATCGATGGCCTCGGGCCGACGCTGTTCTGCCACGCGACACCGCGCGACGACGAGGAGGTCGTGCTCGTCGACTCCCGGATGGCACGCTGGGTGGAGGTGTTCGCGGGTCTTCCCGCCGACGTCTCCACGGTGGTCTGCGGCCACACGCACATGCCCTTCACCCGGCTGGTCGACCGGCGCCTGGTGGTCAACCCGGGCAGCATCGGCATGCCGTACGGGGGCGCGGGGGCGTGGTGGGCGCTGCTCGGGCCGGGCGTCCAGCTGCGCCGCACCGCCTTCGACGTGGACGCGGCGTGCGCCCGGGTGGCAGCGGAGTCGACCTTCCCCGACGCCGCCGCCTGGGCCGACGAGTACCTGCGCTCCCAGCACAGCGACGCCGACGCGCTGGCCGTCTTCGGCCCCCGCGACGGCCGCTGACGCGGCACGCCGTTGGACGGCGGCGCGCTCCACGTCCGCGACGCCGGCCCTAAAAAAAGTCAGTCTTGACTGTTTGTTTCTCAGGCCGCAGGCTGTTCCCGTGTCCACCGCATCGACGCGTGTCCCCCAGCAGGAGCGCAGCCGCGCCACCCAGGCCCGGCTGCTGGAAGCGACCGTCGACTGCCTGATCGAGCACGGCTGGTCCGGCACCACGACCACCGTCGTCGCCGCACGGGCCGGGGTCTCGCGTGGGGCCCAGTTGCACCACTACCCCACGAAGGCCGCCCTGGTGACGGCCGCCGTGGCCCATCTCGCCGAGCGGCGGGCCTCCGAGTTGCGCACCGAGGCCGAGGCGTTGCCGGCCGGCCCCCAGCGGCTCGACCGGGTGATCGACCTGCTCGGCGTGGCGTTCACCGGGCCGCTGTTCGTGGCCGCCCTCGAGCTCTGGGTCGCCGCCCGCACCGATCGGGAGCTTCGGGACGCGCTGGTGCCGCTGGAGGCGACTGTCGGCCGGGAGATGCATCGCCTCACCGTCGCCCTGCTCGGCGTCGACGAGCGGCGACCTGGAGTCCGCGAAGCGGTGCAGGCCACCCTCGACCTGCTCCGCGGGCTCGGGGTGGCCAACCTGCTCAGCGACGACTCGGCCCGCCGCACCGCCCTGTTGACCACCTGGAAGCGCCAGCTCGCCACCCTGCTCACGCCCTGACCGCCGGCCGCAGCGGCCACCACCGACCGGAGGCACCATGGTCGACCTCAACGACCTGCTCGCGGATCTGGCCGCGGAGTCCGCCCAACTGGATGCCCTGGTGGCACCGCTGTCGGCGGCCGACTGGTCTCGGCCGACCCCTGCGCCAGGCTGGAGCATCGGCCACCAGATCGCCCACCTCGCCTGGACCGATCATGTGGCGCTGCTGGCCGCCACCGATCCCGAGGCGTTCTTTGCGACGGTGACCGCAGCGCCGGACCCGACCAGGATGGTCGACCAGGGCGCCGAGGACTTCCTCGCCCCGCCGGTTGAACTGCTCGCCCGCTGGCGGGCCGGCCGGGTGGCGCTCGCCGACGCACTGGCCGCCGTCCCGGCCGGCGAGAAGCTGCCCTGGTACGGCACCCGGATGTCGGCCACCTCGATGGCGACCGCACGGATCATGGAGACCTGGGCACACGGTGCGGACGTGGCCGACGCGCTCGGCGTCGTCCGCCCCGCCAGCGACCGAATCCGGCACGTCGCGCACCTTGGTGTGCGTACCCTCGGGCACGGCTTCGCCGCGCACGGCCGGGTGGCACCGACGACGCCGGTCCGGGTTGAGTTGGTCGGGCCCGGCGGTGACACGTGGAGCTGGGGCCCGGCGGACGCCGCCGACCGGCTGACCGGCCCGGCTCTGGATTTCTGCCTGCTGGTCACCCAGCGCCGAAACCGCGCGGACCTCGCGCTGGCCGCCAGCGGCCCGGTCGCGGACGAGTGGCTCGACGTGGCGCAGGCGTTCGCCGGCCCGCCGGGTGCCGGCCGCGAGCCGGCCGGCACGGACGGGGTACGGGCATGATCCGGATCGGAAACGCCTCCGGCTTCTACGGCGACCGGTTCAGTGCCTGGCGGGAGATGCTCGACGGGGGCGAGCTGGACGTACTGACCGGGGACTACCTGGCCGAGTTGACCATGCTGATCCTCGCTCGGGACCGCCTGCGCGACCCCGACCTGGGCTACGCGAAGACGTTCCTGCGTCAACTGGAGACGTGCCTCGGCACCGCCCTGGACCGGGGGGTGCGGATCGTGACCAACGCCGGCGGGCTGAACCCGGCCGGACTGGCCGCCGCCATCGACGCCCTCGCAGGCCGTCTGGGCCTGCCAGTCCAGGTCGGGTACGTCAAGGGCGACACGATCCAGCGTCCGGACGCGTTGAGCGCGAACGCCTACCTCGGCGCGTTCGGGATCGCCGCGTGCCTCGACGGCGGTGCGGACGTGGTGGTCACGGGCCGGGTCACCGACGCGTCGCTGGTGGTCGGCCCGGCCATCGCGCGGTACGGGTGGGGCCGCGACGACCTCGACGAGCTGGCCGGGGCGACCGTCGCGGGGCACCTCGTCGAGTGCGGCGCACAGGTCACCGGCGGCAACTTCAGTTTCTTCACCGAGCTGCCCGACGGCGGGCGTCGGCCCGGATTCCCGATCGCCGAGGTGCACGCCGATGGCTCGACGGTGCTCACCAAGCATGCGGGTACCGGCGGCGCGGTCACCGTGGAGACGGTCACCGCCCAACTGCTCTACGAGATCGGTGGGCCGGCGTACCTGGGTCCGGACGTGGTCACCCGACTGGACACGGTGACGTTGCGACCCGACGGGCCGGACCGGGTCCGGGTCTCCGGTGTCCGGGGCACGCCGCCGCCGGCCACGCTCAAGGTGGGCGTCAACAACCTCGGCGGATTCCGTAACTCGATGACATTCGTCCTCTGTGGGCTGGACATCGAGGCGAAGGCGTCTCTGGTCCGGGGGCAGGTCGAGGAGGCGGTGGGCAAGGACGGGCTGGAGTTCGTGCTGGCCCGGACCGACCACCCGGATGCCGCCGACACCGAGGCTGCCAGCGCACTGCTCCACGTCCACCTGCGCGACGGCGACAAGGCGCGGGCCGGACGTGCCTTCTCGGCCGCCGCGGTGGAGCTGGCACTGGCCTCGTACCCGGGCTGCACGCTGACCACCCTGCCGGGCGACGCGACACCGTATGGCGTGTTCACCGCCGACGCGGTGCCGCAGGACGCGGTGGCGCATGTCGCGGTGCTGCCCGGCGGTGAGCCGGTGCCGATCGCCCCGCCGATCCGTACCGCCCTCGCTCCCGCCCCGGAGACCGAGACAGTCCCGGGGGGTGACGCGGTGGTCGACGGCCCGACCCGGCGCGGGGCGCTCGGCGAGTTGGTCGGTGCGCGCTCCGGAGACAAGGGTGGGGATGCCAACCTCGGTGTCTGGGCGCGAACCGAAGCCGGGTACGCGTGGCTGCGCGCCTGGTTGACGGTGGAGCGGTTGGCCGAGCTGCTGCCGGAGACCGCGCCGCTGTCGGTGCGGCGCTACGAGCTGGCGAACCTGCGGGCGATCAACTTCGTGATCGAGGGCCTGCTCGGGGCGGGGGTGGCCGCGTCCACCCGCTTCGACCCGCAGGCCAAGGCGCTCGGCGAGTTGCTGCGCGCCCGGATCGTCGACCTACCGGCCGACGTGCCGACGGGAGTGACCCAATGAGCATCGTGGACACCCCGGAGCGACGGCAGCTGCGTGAGCTGGCCCGTGGCTTCATGACGCGTGAGGTGCTGCCGCACCTGGACGACTGGGAGCGGGCCGGTGAGGTGCCCCGGGCGCTGCACGCCACCGCGGCGAAGCTCGGCCTGCTCGGCATCGGCTTCCCCGAGTCGGTTGGTGGCAGCGGCGGTGACCTGCTCGACTCGATCATCGTGACCGAGGAGCTGATCCGCTCCGGTGGCTCGTCCGGGCTGGTGGCGGCCCTGTTCACGCACGGCATCGCGTTGCCGCACATGGTCGCGGCGGCCGGCGCCCGTACCGGCGGGTCCCTGGGCGGCCGGCTCGGCGTCGCCGCGACGCCCGGCGACGGCGACCTGATCGAACGGTACGTCCGGCCCACCCTGGCCGGCACGATGATCGGCGCGCTGGCGATCACCGAACCGGACGGCGGCTCGGACGTGGCCGCCATCCGCACGACCGCGCGCCGGGACGGCGACCACTACGTGGTGAACGGGTCGAAGACCTACATCACCAGCGGGCACCGGGCCGACTTCGTGACCACGGCGGTCTGCACCGACTTCCCCGGGAGCGGCGAACTCACCCTGTTGGTCATCGACAAGGGGTTGCCCGGGTTCACCGTGGGGCGCCGGTTGGAGAAGTTGGGCTGGCACTGCTCGGACACGGCGGAGCTGTCGTTCGTCGACGTGCGGGTGCCGGTGACCAACCGGATCGGCGCGGAGGACACCGGCTTCCTGGCGATCATGCAGAACTTCGCCGCCGAGCGGCTCTCGCTGGCCACCCAGGCGTACGCCACCGCGCAGCGCTGCGTCGAGCTGACGATGCGCTGGTGCCGGGACCGGGAAACCTTCGGGCGTCCGCTGGCCAGCCGACAGCTGGTCCGGCACCGGTTGGCCGAGATGCACACCCGGACCGAGGCGGCCCGGTCGTACGTGCACGAGGTGGCCACCCGGGTGGCGGCCGGGGAACCGGTGGTGACCGAGGTGGCGATGGCCAAGAACGTGGCGGTGGCCGCCTGCGACCAGGTCGTCGACCAGGCATTGCAGCTGCACGGCGGCTTCGGCTACCTGCGCGACGCGGAGGTGGAGCGGCACTACCGCGACGCGCGGATCCTCGGCATCGGCGGCGGCACGACCGAGATCATGAATGAGATCATCGCGAAGGGAATGGGGCTGTGAGCACCCTGGACACCGCGGTCGACCCGTCCGCACCCGCGTACGCGGCGAACCGGGCGGCTCTGCTGGACCGACTGGCCGAGTTGGACGGGGCGCTGGACCAGGCCCGGTCCGGCGGTGGCGAGAAGTACGTGACCCGGCACCACGCACGCGGCAAGCTGCTCCCCCGGGAGCGGATCGAGCTGCTGGTGGACCCCGACAGCCCGTTCCTGGAGTTGTCGCCGGTCGCCGCGTACGGCACGGATTTCCCGGTCGGGGCCAGCGTGGTCGCCGGCATCGGGGTGATCGAGGGCGTGGAGTGCCTGATCGTCGCCAACGACCCGACGGTACGCGGCGGCGCGGTCAACCCGTGGTCCCTCGCCAAGACCCGACGGGCCGGCGAGATCGCCCTGGCCAACCGGCTGCCGATGGTCAATCTGGTCGAGTCGGCCGGGGCGGACCTGCCCACCCAGGCGGACATCTTCATCCCGGGTGGTCGGGTGTTCCGTGACCTGACCCGGCTCTCGGCGGCCGGCATCCCCACGGTCAGCGTGGTCTTCGGCAACGCCACGGCTGGTGGCGCGTACGTGCCGGGGATGTCCGACCACGTGATCATGATTCGGGAGCGGTCGCAGGTCTACCTGGCGGGGCCGCCGCTCGTGAAGATGGCGACCGGCGAGGTCACCGACGACGAGTCGCTGGGCGGCGC
Source organism: Micromonospora sp. LH3U1 (assembly GCF_028475105.1). Classification (NCBI taxonomy): domain Bacteria; kingdom Bacillati; phylum Actinomycetota; class Actinomycetes; order Micromonosporales; family Micromonosporaceae; genus Micromonospora; species Micromonospora sp. LH3U1. The sequence goes on from NZ_CP116936.1 coordinate 6,784,423, forward strand.
CGCGATGCACGCGGCCACGTCCGGGCTCGCCGACTACCTGGCCGAGGACGAGCGGGACGGCATTCGGCTGGCCCGGCAGTGCGTACGCCGGTTGAACTGGCGCAAGCAGGGCCCGTCGCCGCGTACGGCGGTGCCGCAACCACCGAAGTACGACCCGGAGGAGTTGCTCGGCATCACCAGCGCCGACCTGAAGGTGCCGTTCGACCCGCGTGAGGTGCTGGCCCGGATCCTGGACGGCAGCGACTTCGACGAGTTCAAGCCGGCGTACGGGGACGCGCTGGTCACCGGCTGGGGCGAGCTGCACGGGTACCCGGTGGGCGTGCTGGCCAATGCCCGCGGGGTGCTGTTCAGCGAGGAGGCGCAGAAGGCGGCTCAGTTCATCCAGCTCGCGAACGCCGCCGACACCCCGTTGATCTTCCTGCAGAACACCACCGGCTACATGGTCGGCACCGAGTACGAGCAACGCGGCATCATCAAACACGGCGCACTGATGATCAACGCGGTGTCCAACTCGACGGTGCCGCACCTGACGGTGAACCTGGGTGCCTCGTACGGGGCCGGCAACTACGGCATGTGTGGTCGGGCGTACGAGCCGAGGTTCCTGTTCACCTGGCCGAACGCGAAGTCGGCGGTGATGGGCCCGGCACAGCTCGCCGGAGTGCTCTCCATCGTCGCCCGGCAGGCCGCTGCCGCTCGGGGGCGCGACTACGACGAGGAGTCCGATGCGGCGATGCGAATGATGGTCGAGCAGCAGATCGAGTCGCAGTCGGGCGCGCTCTTCCTGTCCGGCCGGCTCTACGACGACGGGGTGATCGACCCCCGGGACACGCGTACGGTCCTCGGGCTCTGCCTCTCGGCGATCCACAACGGACCCGTGAAGGGCGCCGATGGTTTCGGCGTCTTCCGGATGTAGGGGGCTGGTCTCTTGATTACTCGACTTCTCGTCGCCAACCGGGGGGAGATCGCCCGCCGGGTCTTCGCCACCTGCCGCGCGATGGGTGTGGAGACCGTCGCCGTGCACTCGGACGAGGACGCCGACGCGCCGTTCGTCGCCGAGGCCGACCAGGCGGTCCGGCTGCCGGGGGCCACGCCGGCCGAGACGTACCTGCGGGTCGATCTGATCCTGGACGCGGCCCGGCGCAGCGGCGCGGACGCCGTCCACCCGGGGTACGGGTTCCTCGCCGAGAACGCCGAGTTCGCGGCGGCGGTGACCGACGCCGGGCTGACCTGGGTCGGGCCACCGGCCAAGGTGATCGCCGCGATGGGCGACAAGCTCGCCGCGAAGGCGCTGCTCGCCGAGGCGGGTGTGCCGATGCTGCCGAGCTGGTCCGACACCGACGAGATCACCGACTTTCCGGTGCTGGTGAAGGCGTCCGCCGGGGGCGGCGGGCGCGGCATCCGCATCGTCCGGGACGCCTCCGCGCTGGCCGAGGCCGTCGCCTCCGCGCGCCGCGAGGCGGCCGCCGCGTTCGGCGACGGCACGGTCTTCATCGAGCGGTACGTCGAGCGCGGCCGGCACGTCGAGGTGCAGATCTTCGGCGACGCCCACGGCCGGGTGGTGGCCCTCGGTGACCGGGAGTGTTCGATCCAGCGCCGGCACCAGAAGATCGTCGAGGAGGCGCCGGCGGTCGTGCCGGAGCGGGTGCGGACGGCGTTGCACGAGGCGGCGGTGGCCGCCGGGCGCGCGGTCGACTACCTGGGCGCGGGCACTGTGGAGTTCCTGCTCGCCCCGACCGGCGAGTTCTTCTTCCTGGAGATGAACACCCGGCTCCAGGTGGAGCACCCGGTCACCGAGCTGTGCACCGGGCTGGACCTGGTGGGGTTGCAACTGCTCGTCGCCGAGGGTGAGCCACTGCCGGCGACCCTCCCGGTCAGCTCCGGGCATGCGATCGAGGTACGCCTCTGCGCCGAGGACGCCGGGGCGGGTTGGCGGCCGGACACCGGCACCCTGCACCGGTTCACGGTCTCCGGAGTGGCGGCCGAGTTCGCCGGGCTGGCCGGGCCGGGCCTGCGGCTCGACTCGGGCGTGGTGGCCGGCTCGGTGGTCGGGGTGCACTACGACTCGATGCTGGCGAAGCTGGTCGCCTGGGGTCGCACCCGTGCGGAGGCGACCCGGCTGCTGTCCACCGCGCTGGCCCGGGCCGAGCTGCACGGGGTGACCACCAACCGGGACCTGCTGGTCCGGGTGCTGCGCAGCCCCGCGTTCGCCGCCGTGGAGATCGACACCGGTTTCCTGGACCGGCATGCGGAGGTCTTCGCCCCGCTGCTTCCCGCCGACCGGCTCCCGCTGGCCGCTCTCGCGGCGGCACTCGCCTCGGCCGCCGGCCGCCGCGCCGACGCGCGGGTGCTGGCCGGGCTGCCGTCCGGCTGGCGCAACGTGTCGGCCGTCCCGCAGGTCACCCGATTCAGCGGGCCGGACGGCGAGATCGAGGTCCGCTACCGGCTGGACCGCACGGGCGGGCTCGCCGAGTGGTCCGCCGACCTCACCGCCGCCGACCTCACCGCCGCCGATCTCACCGTGGCGCTGGTCGAGGCCTCCCCGGATCGGGTGGTGCTCGACGTCGACGGGGTGCGGCGCGCGTACCGCGTACACCGGGTGGGGTCTGCGGTCTTCGTGGACGGGCTGGACGGGGCGGCGAGCCTGGCCGAGCTGCCACGTCTCCCGCTGCCCACCGCGGAGGTGGCCGCCGGGTCGCTGCTCGCGCCACTGCCCGGCGCGGTGACCCGGGTGCATGTCCAGGTCGGCCAACGGGTCGCGGCCGGCGACCTGCTGCTCACCCTGGAAGCGATGAAGCTGGAACATCCCGTGCTCGCCCCGACCGACGGCGTGGTCGCCGAGCTGCCGGTGCCGGCCGGCGGTCAGGTGCGCACCGGCGCCGTGCTGGCCGTCATCGACAACTGAAGAGGAGAACACCGATGACCTTCGACCTCACCCCCGAGCAGGACCAGCTACGCGACGCCGTACGGGCGTTGGGACGTCGCTACGGCCACGGCTACTTCGTCGAGAAGGCGAAGGCCGGCGAACACACCACCGAACTCTGGGCCGAGGCCGGACGGCTCGGCTACCTGGGGGTCAACATCCCCACCGAGTACGGCGGCGGAGGCGGCGGCATCACCGATCTGGCCATCGTCTGTGAGGAGTTGGCGGCGGCCGGTTGCCCCCTGCTGCTCCTGGTGGTCTCCCCCGCGATCGCGGCCACCGTGCTGAGCCGGCACGGCACCGAGGAGCAGCGCAAGCGACACCTGCCCGGTCTCGCCGACGGCTCCCAGAAGATCGTGTTCGCGATCACCGAGCCGGAGGCCGGCTCCAACTTCCATCGGCTCGGCACGGTGGCCAGCCGTGACGGCGACGGCTGGCTGCTCAACGGCCGTAAGTGCTACATCTCCGGGGTCGACGAGGCCGATCACGTCCTGGTGGTGGCCCGAACCGAGGACTCCTCCACCGGAAAGCTCAAGCCCGCGCTGTTCCTCGTGCCGACCGACGCGGCGGGGCTGACCCGGTCCAAGCTGGACATGGAGATCGTGTCCCCGGAGAACCAGTTCCTGCTCTACCTGGACGACGTGCGGGTGCCCGCCGACGCGCTGGTCGGTGAGTCGCTGGACGCCGGGCTGCCGGCGCTCTTCGCCGGGCTCAACCCGGAGCGGATAACGGTGGCCGCGATGGGGGCCGGCACCGGCCGGTACGCCATCGAACGGGCCAGCGAGTACACCGCCACCCGCAAGGTCTGGGGCGGCCGGAGCATCGGCTCCCACCAGGGCGTGTCACACCCACTGGCACACGCGGCGGTGCAGGTGGAACTGGCCCGCCTCATGATTCAGAAGGCGGCGACCCTGTACGACGCCGGCCGCGACCTGGAGGCCGGAGTGGCCGGCAACATGGCCAAGTACGCGGCCGGGGAGGCAGCCGCGCTCGCCGTCGACACCGCCGTTCAGGTGCTCGGCGGGGCCGGCATGACCACCGAGTACGGGGTCGCGACCCTCCTCGGCGCGGTCCGGGCCGGGCGGATCGCCCCGGTCAGTCGAGAAATGATCCTCAACTTCGTGGCCCAACACCTCCTCGGCCAGGAGAAGTCGTACTGAGCCGCGTGATCGACTCGGTTTCCTTGATTCCGGGGTGTCCGAGCGTCAGCGATACCCCGACTGTCAGGAAACCGAGTCGATCGTGACGAACAGCGCGTAGCGACGGTCAGGCTGGGGTGCGGCAGGTGGCGTCGATGCGATGAACCGGGCGGACGCGCCGACCCATGCCCTCCAGCAGTGAGTCCTCGACGTGAAAGTCGTGGATGCGCAGTTGGTGGCGGGGCAACTCTTCCTCGCTCGGGCAGAGCACCTGTGCGCGGACCAGGTCGACCGGCACATACCGCACGCCGCCCTGCTCCTGCAGGATCACCATGTTGACGTCGTCCGTGGTCACCACGTGCCCGCGTACGTCCTCGGTGGGGCCGTTCTCCGCGCCCACCGTGGTGACGGTCAGCGGCAACACCGGTGTGCTGATCACCGGCACCGCCGCCCAGACCAGCGTGGCTAGCACCGCCACCTCGGTCACCGACGCCAGCGGCCGGATCACCACCCCCGGCAGCGGCCCCGCGATGAACAGGGCCAGCACCGGAGGCACCACGATGAGTGCCAGCACCAACAACTCGCCCTGCTTCTCGGCGTGGCGCAGCGTCGGCAGCATCAGCCAGCCGTACCCGGCGACCAGCACGACGATCATCAGCAGCCGGGGCACCACCCGCTCGTGCAGCCGCCCAGGGCGGAGCTGGAACGCGGCCACGAACGCCGGCAACAGCAGCGGAAGGTAGAGCAGCGGCCAGGTGATCAGGGCGAGGAGGAAGCTGGCGAGCACCACCCAGGCCGGGGTGATGTCGGCCCAGCGGGCGAAGAGCGGACGGCGACGGGTGCCCGGCGGGAGTCGGTCCGCGCTGACGGCCAGCACCGCGCCGAGCGCGAAGACGGCGACCATGCCGGTCGAGAGCAGCCGGGCCGCCGTGGTCAGGAAGCCGGCGAGCAGGTTGACCGGCCCGACGTTCGCCACCAGCAGCAACGTGGTCTGGAGTTCGCCGCCCGCCTCCACCCCGAGGCGGAGCACCGAGAAGATCGCTGGTACGCCCACCACGGCCGTCCAGAACGACTGGCTGGCGCGGGCGCGCCGCTCCGCCGGGTCCCATCGAACCCGCCCGGGCTCGACGTCGGCGACGACCGGCGCGGCGGGCTCGGCGACCGGCACGCCGGCCGGCCAATCGACGCCGTCCACCGCACCAGCGGCCGGCGGCGCGGCAGTCTGCGACGCTGCCCCCGTACCGTCGATTGTCGACGATTCGGCGATGTCACCCGGCACGGATGTGCGGGGCGGCGGGACCGGACCGTCGCCGCCCGTGGAGGTCGGCGCCGCGCTCACTTCGTGGGCACCTTGTCGTCGAAGTCGACCAGCTTCGGCACCTCCAGCGGTTGCGGCTGGCGTTTCTCGGCCTTCAGCCACGGGCCCAGGGTCCGGTTGTACGCGGTCTGCCACGGACTTCCCTGCTCGTCCCGCCCCTGCTGGTAGCTCTTCTGCAGGAAGAACGCGACCAGGTCGCGCAGTGCCGGGTCGCCGATCGGCACGCCGATGCCCAGCAACTCGCTGGTGCCGAACGGCAGGTCGACGATCTCGAACTCCTTGGGGTGCCGGGCCAGGAAGCCCGCGAGGATCGTCTCGTCCGAGCTGACCGCGTCGTAGCGGCCCGCCCGGATGCCGGCGACGCAGTCACCGACGGTCTTCACGACCAGAGCCTTGACCTGGTGACTTTCCAGCTCGGCCTCGCTGGTGGAGCCGCCGCTGGTGCAGATCTTGTAGTTCGGGTTACGGAGGTCCTCAATGGTGCTGATCTTGCCCCGCAGCCGGGTCGGCACCATCACCTCCTGGGTGGTGACGAAGTACGGCCCGGCGAAGCTCACCACCTCCTTGCGCTTCTCGGTGATGGAGAAGCTGGACACCACGAGGTCCACCGTGCCGCCCTGCAGCGCGGGGATCCGTTCCTCGGTGGCGACCGGAACGAACTCCAGCCGCTGGTCCCCCTCGTAGCCGAGGGAGGCGGCGACGTACCGGGCGATCTCGACGTCGAACCCGACGTGCTGGCCGTTCCGCAGCTCACCCATGAGCGGCTCGTTCGTGGCGACACCGATGCGCAGCTTCGACTGCCCGTAGATGTGCGTCTCGCGCATCTTCTCCTGCACCGACTGCAGGTCCGGTTCCTTCCTACTGTCGCAACCGGCGGCGGCGGCCAGCGCGAGAGTGAGGGCGACCGCCAGCGTCGATGCGACCGAGCGGAGTTTGGACTGCGAACTGCCTGAGTTCATGCGCACCTCGCTGCCGGAAGAGCCTGCGGGACACCGAGAGTAGCGGTTCGTGTCTATTTCGTGTGGACGCCGCCGAGCATGTCGAGCGACCGGGCAGCCTGGCGGGTTGACCAGCCGGTGGTAGGGGTTTCCCCACCACGAGATCATGGGCCGCCGTGTGTTCCGGAAACGCCGCCTCGACCAGGCTTTCCGCTATGCGAAACAGCGATATGACCCCCGCTCGAGGGCCGGTCGTCGAGGTGCTCGACGTGACAAAGACCTATGCCAGCGGGGGTGGCGTCCGGGCGTTGGATGGCGTGTCGGTCGCCTTCGAGGCCGGTTCGTTCTGCGCCGTGATGGGCCCGTCGGGCTCGGGCAAATCCACGCTTCTGCACTGCGCGGCGGGCCTGGATCGGCCGGACAGCGGACGGGTGCTCCTCGCCGGTCAGGACATCGGCGGGCTGCGTGAACCGCAGCTCACCCAGGCACGGCGGCAGCGGGTCGGCTTCGTCTTCCAGTCGTACAACCTGATGGATTCGCTGTCGGTCTGGCACAACATCCTGCTGCCGCAGCGGCTGGCCGGGGTACGACCGGACCGGAAGTGGGCGCAGGAGGTGATTCGCCGCGTCGGGCTCACCGGACGGGAGAACGCTCGACCCAGCCAACTGTCCGGCGGTCAGCGGCAGCGGGTCGCCCTCGCCCGCGCCCTGGCCAGCCGACCGGAGGTCATCTTCGCCGACGAGCCGACCGGGGCGCTGGACCTGTCGACCGGCCGCGAGGTGCTCCAGCTGCTGCGCGAAGCGGTGGATGGCGTCGGCACGACGATCGTCATGGTCACGCACGACCCGGCTGCGGCGGCGTGGGCCGACCGCGCGGTGTTCCTCGCCGACGGTCGGATCGTCACGGAGCTTGCCGACCCGACCGCCGAGAAGATCGCGGCACAGATGATGGCGGTGACCGTCCGATGATCCGGCTCGCTCTCAGCACCCTGCGCCAGCACCGCGGCGCCTACGCCGGCACGTTCTTCGCCGCGCTGCTCGCCGTGGCCCTGCTCGCCGGCGGCGGTCTGCTGCTCGCCTCCGTGCTCACCGCGAAGCCGCCAGCCGACCGGTTCGCGGCAGCGCCGATCGTCGTGTCGGGCGACCGCGACGTGACGCTCGAGAAGGTCACCACCAAACAGAAGAAGGACAAGGTCAAGCGCAAGGTCAAGGTCAAGTCCGAGCAGCTCACCGGCGCCGGCTCGCTTCCGGCGGACCTCGTCGGTCGGCTGGGCAACCTTCCGGGCGTCGCGTCCGCGATCGCGGACGTCGCCTTCCCGGTCCAGGCAGGCGCGCCGGACGGACTTCTCCTGCACGGCGCCGATGACGCTCCCGTCATCGGACACGGGTGGGGCTCCGCACGGCTGACCCCGTACTCGCTGCGCACCGGCGAGGCGCCCGGCCCAGGCCAGGTCGTCATCGACGCCGACCTTGCCAACCGCTCGGGCACCGCTGTTGGTGGACGTCTCGTCGTCACCACGAAGACCGGCGTCCGCACCATGGTCGTGTCCGGTGTCGCCGCACCGGCCGGGCTGGACGGATTGCCCGCCCAGGGCGCGCTGTTCGTCGCCGATTCCGAGGTGGCGTCGGTGTCCGGGCTGCCCGGGCCGACCGCGGTGGCCGTCCTGGCCAGGCCCGACACCGACTCGGTCGCGCTCCGCAAAGCCGTCGAAGGGGTCGCCGGGGATGCGCCCGTGCTCACCGGCGCCGATCGGGTCCGGGCCGACCTGCCCGGCGCCCTGCCCGACTACATCGGTCCCATCTCGATCTTCGGATTCGTCATCGGCATCACGGCGTTCGCGGCCGTCTTCGTCCTCACGGGCACGGTCACGCTCGGGGTACGTCAGCGCCTGCGCGAGCTGGCCCTGCTGCGCACCGTCGGCGCGACCCCCGGCCAGCTGCGCCGCCTCCTCGGTGTGGAAAGCCTCCTGCTCGCCGGGGTCGCCGCACTGCCGGGCATACCGTTGGGTGTGGTGTTCGCCCACGTGGTGGCTGCCCGGTTCCGGGAACTGGGCGCGGTGCCGGCCCAGTTCGTCGTACAGACCAACGTGATCGTGCTCATCGCCGCCACGGCGGCCGGGATGCTGGTGACCTTCATCGGCGCCCGGGTCGCCGGACGCCGGGCGGTGCGGATCGCACCGACGCAGGCACTCGCCGAGACCGCGAACGCGCCCACCGGTGGTCTCGTCCTGCGAACCGCCCTCGCGGCGGTGACCGCCGCCGGCGCAATCGCCCTGCTCATCTTCGTTCCGCTCGACGGACCGCTCGGAATGGGCATGAGCTTCGTGTCGTCCGCCCTGTTGCTGTGCACGGTCGCGGCGCTGGGCCCGCTGCTGGTCCGGGTGCTGACGACGCCGGTGTCCCGTCTCATCGGCATCGGCGGCGCGATCGGCTGGCTGGCCGGCCTGGTCACCCGGGCCGAGCGGCGAAGGGTCGCGGCGGTCGCGGTCCCGCTCGTGCTCATGTTCGCGATCAATGCCACCATGCTGCTCAACAGCGCCCTGCTGGACGAACTGACCGGGCGGGAGCAGGCGGCCCGGACGGCAGCCGCGACGGCGCAGGTGACCGCACCGGGCGGGCTGCCGCTCAGTACCGTCAGAGAGCTCCTTGCACTCAACGGGGTGACCGGGGCGGCAGCGACGTTGCCGACGCGGGCGATCGTCGAGCAGGGTGGCAAGCCCGAGGACTACGCGACGCAGGGTCTGCTGGTCGCCGGCACCGAGGCGGCGCTCGACCTCGATCTACGCACCGGGACGCTGCCGGGCGATGGCACGTTCGCCGCCAGCGAGTACGTGACCGAACAGTACGGCTGGCGGGTGGGCGACGACGTGCCTATCTGGCTCGCCGACGGCTACCAGGTCCAACTGCGCCTCGCCGGGGTGTACGCCCGAGCCCGGGGGTTCGGCGACCTGGCACTCCCCGCAGACCTGGTGGCGGCGCACGATCCACGCGGGCTGGTCAGCACGGTCGGGCTGCGTTACCGCGGCGACGTACCGGAGCGGATCGCTGCCTCGTGGCCCGGCCTGCGGCTGACCCCCACGCTCGGTGCGGCACCCGCCGGTGACGCGCAGAACCAGCAGGGCGCCTGGGAGCTCATGGTGGTCATCTCCCTCGGCTTCACGGCGATCGCGGTCGTCAACACCTTCGCCATCGCCACCGCCGCGCGCCGCCGCGAATTCGCCGACCTCCGACTGGCCGGGGCGACGACCACGCAGCTCCACCGGCTCGTCGGACGCGAGGCGATGATCACGGTCACCGTCGGACTGGCGCTGGGTGTCCTGGTCACCGGGATCGTGGTCGGCGCGTTCAGCACCGCCCAGGACGGCACGTTGCGGGTGTTCGTCGACGCTGCCACGTACGCGGGGATGCTCGGTGGTGTCGCGGCACTGGGACTGGTCGCGGGTGCCGTACCGGCCCGGGTCCTGCTGCGACGGCGCAGTCTACCGGCCCTGAGCGACGGACGCTGACGGTGCTCACGGCCGGAACGCCGTTCGGACCCGTCCTCCGGATCGTCGGGGGCCGGGTCCGGCCGGCGGCTGCGCTCCGGTATCGGCTCGCCGTCGGTAGGATCGCCGCGATGATACGCACAACGGCGTCGGCGCTGGCGTACCTGGTCAGCAGCATCGTCGCCGGCTTTATCGGCCTCGCCTGGAGTTTGGCGATCATCATCGGCGTCGGTCTACTGTCGATCACGCTGGTCGGTGGCCCGGCGTTCCTCGGTGCCGCCTGGGTGACCCGGCGCCTCGCGGCCCTGGAGCGGCATCGGGCCGGTTGGGTGCTCGGCACCGCGATCGCCGCGCCGTACCTGCCGATCGAGGGCGCAACCGTCCGGCAGCGGGTCAGCGCGGTCGCCACGCAACCAGCCACCTGGCGGGACCTGGCCTGGCTGGTCGCGCTGTTTCCGCTGGGCCTGGCGGGCGGGATCGCCGCCATCGTGGTCACCGTCGTCGATCTCGCCGCCGTCGTGGCGCCAGCCTGGGCGTGGGCGGTACCGAACCCGCGCGCACCGTTCCCGATGGATCCCCTCATGACGACGGTGCCGGGCCGGTTCGGCCTGACCATCCTCGGCGTGCTGCTGCTTCCGGTCGCCGCGTGGTTCCTGCGGACCGCCGGGCTGGCCCAGGCCCGGACGGCCCGGGTCCTCCTGGCACCCGGCGCGCACCGGTACCTGGTCGAGGAAACCACCCGTCTCGCACAGACCCGCCGTCGGGTCGTCGATGCCCAGGCGGCAGAGCTGCGTCGAATCGAGCGGGACCTGCACGACGGTGCCCAGGCCCGGATCGTGGCCGCCGGCATGACCCTGGCACTGGCTGCTCGCAAGCTGCGGACCGGTGCGGCCGCCGCAGCCGACGTCGACCTCGCCCGTCGGCAACTCGACGACGCCCTCACCGAGCTGCGCCGGCTGGTACGTGGCATCCATCCGCCGATCCTCACCGACCGGGGGCTGCACGCCGCTGTCGCCGCCCTCGCCGGCGACAGCCCACTGACCGTCGAGGTTCGGGGGGACCCGGACGACCGTTACCCGCCGGCGGTGGAGTCGGCGGCCTACTTCGTCATCGCCGAGGGTCTCGCCAATGCGGGCAAACACGCCGACGCCCGGGCCTGCGTCGTCACCCTCGCCCGCACCGCCGGCACCGTCACCGTCACGCTCGTCGACGACGGACAGGGCGGCGCCGACCCGTCCGGCTCCGGGCTCGACGGTCTGCGCCGCCGCGTCGAGGCACTCGACGGCCAACTCACCATCACCAGTCCACCCGGCGGTCCCACCGTCCTGTCCGCGGAGCTGCCCCACTGATGCGCATCGTGATCGCCGAGGACCTGCTGCTGCTCCGGGACGGCATGGTGCGGCTGCTGACCGACACCGGCCACACCGTCGTCGCCGCCGTCGACACCGCACCCGCCCTGCTGGCGGCCGTCACCGAACACCGACCTGACCTGTCCATCGTCGATGTTCGACTGCCACCCGGCTTCCGCGACGAGGGACTCCGCGCCGCGCTGACGCTGCGTGCCACGGACCCGGACACCAAGGTGCTCATCGTCTCCCAGTACGTCGAACGGGCCTACGCCGCGGAACTGCTCGCCGACGGCCGGGGCGGTGTCGGCTACCTCCTCAAGGACCGCGTGACGGCCCTCGACGATTTCCTCGACGCGGTGGAGCGGGTCGCCAACGGCGGCACCGCCCTGGACCCGGAAGTGGTACGGCAACTGTTCACCCGCAACAGCCACAACCACGGGGTCGACGGGCTCACCCCACGGGAACGGGAGGTGCTCGGCCTCATGGCCCAGGGCCTGTCCAACGCGGCCATCTGCGCCGCGCTCGTCCTGGCACCGGTGTCGGTGGAGAAGCACATCACCAACATCTTCGCCAAGCTCGACCTGCCGCCGGCCGACGACGCCAACCGGCGTGTTCGCGCAGTCCTCACCTACCTCAACCACTGAGATGGCCAACTGGCGGGGCGGGCCCCGCCGATCGCCGTCGATCGGCGCGGCGGTCGGCTCTGCGGTTGACAGCCGGCCTTGTCACGACATGCTGGACGGGTGAGTCGATTGTCCAGACCGGATGCGCGGACAGTGGCGGTGCTCGCGGCGCTGGGAGCCCTTGCGCTGCTGGTCATGCTGGTCGTCTGGCGCCGCCAGGACCTCCTCGGCGTGGCCCTCGCGCTACTGTGCGTGCTGCTGACCATGGTCGCCGGAGTCGCCGTCTCCGCCGCCCGTCAGGTCGACGACCCGGAGCCGGTGGACCGGTCGGCGATCGTCGGGCCGCCCGAGCTGATGCCGTACGGGATCGACGCGGACACCCTCGACGCCCTGGACAGCCGGGACGCCTTGCGTGCGGTGCGTGACCGACGGCGCGGGTCGAACGGGCTCAGCGGCCGGTGAGGGTGGGCGCGGTGAGCGCGTCCACGCCCCGCCCGGCCAGGCACCGGTACGCCCGGTCGATGCTGCCGTCGACCGGCGGTAGGACCTCCAGGTGCCAGCCGGTCGGCTCGGCGATCCCGGTGGTCAACCGGAACGTCGTGGCGCTGCACACCTGCCGCACCTGCTGGGCGGCGACCACGTCGTCGTAGTCGGCGCCGACCAGCGACACCGGCAGAATGCCCTCGGCGTACGTCTCCCAGGTATGCCGACCAGCGCAGGACAGCCGAGCCGCCTCGGCGCGGCTGCCGCGGATCCGCATCGGGCCGAAGCATTCCAGCTCGGGCAGGCACCGGGCACCCTCGGGCATGGCGGTGGGCGCGCCGGTGCCGGTTGCGCAACCGGGCAGCGGTCCGGTCGCCGGTGCGGCGACCTGGGTGACCGACGGGTTCGGGGCGGGCGGTGGCGCCCTGTCGGCGACCCAGGCCCCGGCGGTGGCGGAGGCGGCGAGCGCGAGCACCGCCGCACCGCCGAGGAACCAGCGCCGCCAACGCCGGACACCGGAGACCGTTGGCTGGGTGTCCTCGATGGGCGGGCGGGGCGCCGGCTGGCTGGGCGCGTACGGGCCGGAGAGGCCAGCGCCACCGCTGACCGGGGCACCGCTGACCGGCGTCGACGGCGAGCCGAATGGCAGGTTGGAGAGCAGGTCGTGCAGTTCGAGGGCGGAGGGACGCTCGGCCGGGTCGTTGGCCATGCCGGCGCGCAGCACGTCGATCATCTCGTCCGGTACGCCGGGCAGGGCGGGGAGCGGCTGGTTGAACATCTCCAGCACCGTGACCAGGCTGGGGTTGCGCTCGGACTGCCAGCGGGGCGGCCGGCCGTGCATCACCGCATAGAGGGTGGCGCAGAGCGCGTACACGTCGACGGCCGGCGACGGCGGGCTGTGGCTGAACATCTCCGGCGGCGCGTACGCCGGGGTGAGCACCTCCAGGGTGACCGAGGCGTCCCGGTGCTCCGCGAGCACGGCCAGGCCGAAGTCGGCGAGCACCGCCGAGTTGAAGGGCGAGTGGAGGATGTTGGCTGGCTTCACGTCCCGGTGCAGCACCCCGGCCGCGTGCGAGTGGGCCAGCGCGTCAGCGATCTTGATGCCGAGGTCGCGGGCCTCCACGGGGCCCAGCGGTGAGGTGCGCATCCGCTCGGCGTACGAGCCGTCGCAGAGCTCCATGATCAGGTAGGGGTGCTGGTCGACGGTGACCCCGACGTCGAAGAGGTCCACCACGTGCGGATGCGACGACATCCGGCCGGCCGCCCGCGCCTCGCGCAGGAAACGGGCCTGATCCCGCTCGCTGTCCAGCGTCCGGTTCTCTACCTTGACGGCGACCTCACGACCCACGGAGATCTGGGTGGCCTGGTAGACAGTCGCGTAGCCGCCTCGGGCAAAGACCCGCAAATCAGTCAGACCGGGCACGATCGGCACTGGCAGGCCGCCGGACGGGGTGTCGGTCACCGCTCGAAAATACCCAACCCGGCCGGCGGCTCAGCGCACCGCGTCCGCCGGAGCGGCACCGGGCGGACCGGTACCCTCCTCAGCGACCGCCGCCGTCCCGGCACCTTCGGACGTCGCCACTTCGCCGGCCGTCGCGCCCCTGCGGGCGTCCAGGCGCAGGCCGACTGCGGTGGCCACGGCCCCCAGCCCTTCCCAGGCCGCCACCCCGAAGAACCGGTCGGGCGCGATGTCGGCCAGCACCGCGATGGTGAACACGCTGAACGTGACCAGCCGGAAGACCACTGTGAACCGGTAGAACGCCCGCCACTCGGTGACCGTGGCGAGCAGGTAGTAGACGCCCATGTTGAACGCCGCCATCGAGGACGCCAGCAGGAACGTGCCGGTGTGATCACCGACGGCACGGGTCGCCGGCACCTCGAACCCGAGCATGCGCAGCTGCGCCTCCGGCCAGAGCAGCCCGACCGCGCCCATCACCAGCGCCAACACGCCGAAGACCGCGATGGTCCAGCCCGCGATGGATCGCGGCAGCTTCATGAAGGGCCTCCCCAGGCACGGCGTGGGTCACCACTGTGGCCAGCACGCGGTGGTGACACGCTAGCCGCTCACCCCGACCACCACATCCCCAGAACCGACAAAACCTGCGCACCCCACCGCACCCCACCCCCTGGGCCACGTTGATCAAGAGGTTTCGGTCACCCCAGGCCCGTTTTTTGACGCAAACCTCTTGATCAACCGCGGGGAGGGGGGTGGGGGTGGGGGTGGGGGTTAGGGGGTTAGGCGGGCGCGTAGGGCGTCGGCTGCGGCGCGTTCGCTGCGCTGCTCGGTCGCGTACGCCAGGCGGACCGCCTCATCCGCGCTGGACAGGGCCTCCTCCGGGCGACCGCAGGCGGCCAGTGCCTCGGCCAGCACGCTGGCCGCGATCACCTGGCTGCGCACGTCCTCGGCCGGCGCGGTGACGGCCCTCCGGGCCCAGTCCAACGCCTGCTCCCGCTGGCCGTGGGCGAGCAGAGCCGACGCGTACTGCGCCATCGTCTGGCGGCGGGAGAAGAGCAGCGAGGGTGCGTTCGCGGCGGCCGTGGCCACCGGGGCGAGCAGACCGACCGCGGTCGCCGAGTCGCCGGCGGCGAGGCGGGCCGTCGCCAGCAGCACCCGGGGCGCCACCTGCGCCGGGGCCTGCGGGTTGTGCGGCTCCACGGCGGTCAGCACCGCGCGGGCGACCCGCTCGGCCGTCTCGCAGTCGCCCATGTCCAACGCGACGAAGCCGCGCAGGGTGCCGGCCATCCCGGTGAGCAGCGGGTGCGAGGTGCGCTCGGCGTACGCCAGGGCGTCGGTGAGCAGGTCCGCCGCGTGCTCCGGCTCGCCCAGTCCCCGTGCCACCACGGCCCGGACCACGAGCGCGAACCCGCGCCCCCAGTCGTCGGAGGCGGCGGCGAACTCCCGGTACGCCCGCCGGGCCTCCCGGTCCGCCTCGGCCAGGTCACCCAGCTCGGCGGTCGCGAACGCCGCCACCGCACGCAGCGTGCCCACCGCCCACGCCTCACCGACCCGCTCGCCGAACGGCAGGAACACCTGCGCCATCCGACACGCCTCACGCAGTCGGCCGGCGAGCAGCCGGGCGAACGCCGTGGTGCCGCGCAGCCAGGCCCGCCCGTACGGGTCCTTCAGCTCGGCGAAGAGCCGGGCGGCCCGTCCGAGCACCGCGTCGGTGCCGGCGAAGTCACCCCGGGTGGTGGTCACCCAGGCCAGGTTCTGCAGGGACCAGGCCTGCCCGCGCCGGTCCTGCGCGCCGAGGCTGACCTGGTACGCGGCAGCCAACCGACTGCTCGCCTGACTCAGCCGCCCGGCCACGAAGTCGGCCATGCCGAGCCGGCGCATCGCGGTGGCGCGCTGCGTGGGCAACTGGCCCGCCGTGGCCACCTGCAACGCCTCCTGCCAGGCGATCATTGCCCGGCCCTGGTCGCCGAGGGTCTCCTGGGCCTGGCCCGCGAGCAGCAGGGCGCTGACCCGGGTGGCCTCGTCCCCCGCGTTCGCGGCGATCTTCTCGGCGTACGCCAGCGCGTCGCCGACGCGGCCGACCTGGAGCAGCGCCCGTGCGTGCACCACCCGATCGGCCGCCGGCACCCCGTCGCGGGCCAACTCGGTGGCACGCTCGGCGTACTCGACGGCCAGCACCGGCTCACCGGCGGACAGTGACCGGCGGGCGGCCCGACCCAGCGCGGCGACGCCGAGCGGGACCACGGCCCGGGCGGGCGCGTCCGGGCGCAGCTTCACCGCGTCGGCGAGCGTGGCAGCCCGCTCGACATGCGTCGCCACGAAGTCGTCCCGGGCTTCGTCGGTGAACCCGCCCGGCAACTTGGTCACGGCCTCGTCCACCGGCGCGGCCCAGCGGGCCAGCGCGGCGTGCCGCTCGGCCAACTCCGCCTTGCTCACCCCGGCGTACGCGGCCTCCCGCATGAGCGGGGTCGCGAACGAGTAGCCGGCGCGGGAGCGGTGCAGCATTCGACGTTGCAGCAGCTCCTCGACAGCCCGGTCGAGCTCCACGGCGACCACGGCCGACGGCCGGCCATCGCGGCCAGCGCGCTGCTCACGCATCGCCTCCAGCGCACCGGTCGGCACGGCGTCACCGATCACCGCGGCGTCGCGCAGCACCGAACGGGCATCCGGCGGCAGCGCGTCGATCCGGGCGGCGAGTACGGCGGCGAGGTCCCGGGAGAGCAGCCGGCTGCCCAGCGAACCGGGCACCAGCCGCCAGCCGGCCGACGTGCCGTGGTCCCGCTCGCCGGAGCCGGGCCGTTCCACTGTTGCGCGGACACCGCGTGCTGACTCCGTGGTGAGCGCTCCGCGCTCGATCAGCAGGGTGACCAGCTCGGCCAGGTAGAAGGGGTTGCCCTGAGCGGTGGCGAGTAGCCGGTCCGCGTCGGCCTGCGGCAACTTGCCGCCGCCGAGATAGCTCGTGAGCAGCCGCGCCGCGTCGGCGCCGCGCAGCGGCGGCAGGGAGTGCACTTCGGCGTCCGAGAGCCGGGTCAGCGCGCCGGCGGTACGCACCAACTCGGGGCGGCCGAGCAGCAGCACCAGCACCGGGCCGGTGAGCCTGGACAAGGTCAACCCGAGGGCGCTGATCGTCTCGGCGGTGGCGTCGTGCAGGTCGTCCACCACGATCACCAGCGGCGCCTCCGAGGCGAGCCCGCTGAGCAGGTCGGCGACCGCGTTCGGCACCGCCTCGGCGTCCGCGGTCGGGGTGCCCGACCCGCCCCACTCGCCGGTGTCGGTGCCACCGTGCACCGGGAGTTCGGCGTAGCCGAGTAGGGCGAGCAGTTGCTCGGTGGCGATCGGCGCGGTCTCACCGGCGGAGCGGGCGAGCCGCTGCTCGAGTCGCCGCAGCCGCTCCTCCACCGCCGGTCGGGTCAGCGCGGTGGCGGCGTCACTGGGAAGGCCGACGGCGGCACGCACCAGGTCGGCCAGGGGCGCGAGCCGGCGCCGCTCACCGAACGCGGCGCAGCGCACCGAGAGCACACGGGCGCCCGTGTGCGCCGCGTACCGGCCGGCGCCCACGTCGTACCCGGCGGCGAGGCGCTCCACCTCGGCGGCGTACCGGGACTTGCCGATCCCGGCCTCGGCGGTCATCAGCAGCACCCGTGGGTCACCCTGGTCGATCACCTCGGCGAGCCGGCCGGCGACCCGGCCGATCTCCGTCTCCCGGCCCACGTACGGCGCCTCGTCGCCGAGCCCCGAGCGGGTTCCCGGCGCGTCCAGCAGACCCAGCAGCTCGTACGCCTCGACCGGCTCACGCTTGCCCTTGAGCCGCAGTGGGCGCAGTGCCCGCCAGGAGGACACGTGCCGAGTGGCGGCGGCGGTGCGCCCGCCGGCGTAGACCGCGCCGACTGCGGCGGCGTCGGCCAGCCGGGCGGCGGTGTTCACCGTGTCGCCGATGACCGTGTATTCGATAGCGGCCTGGATGCCCGCGATGACGTCGCCGGTGTTCAGGCCGACCCGCAGCCCGAGTGGTGCCCCGCCGCCCCGCTCGTCGTCGAGCACCCGGCGGACGGCCCGCTGCATGGACAGAGCGGCCCGGACGGCGCGTTCGGCGTCGTCCTCGTGCGCCACCGGCGCACCGAAGACCGCCATGATCCCGTCACCGGTCAGCTTGTCGACGTGCCCGCCGAAGGTCTTCACCGCGCCGGCGAGCGCGGCGAGCACCCGGTCGGTGACCGCACCGACCCGTTCCGGGTCGAGATCCTCGGACCAGGAGGTGAACTCGGAGAGGTCACCGAAGAGCACGGTGACCACGCGGCGCTCGGCCGCCGGCAACGTGGCGGCGGCCGGCAGCGCGGCACCGCAGTTGTGACAGAACCGCGCGCCGGGAACGGCGACGGTTCCACACACTGGGCAGGTCACATGTGCTCCAACCCACTGACCCCGGGCGCGGATTCCCCGGTGCCGACACCCAGATACTCCAACTGGGCACGGACCGACCATTCGGCTGCCCACCAGAGCGACCGGTCCACGTCCGCGTAGACCGCCGCCACCACGTCGGCGGGCGTCCGGGCGCCGGCCGCGACCGCCGCCCGGACCTGGTCGAGCCGGGCCCGGCGGTGGGCGAGGTAGAAGTCGGCGGCGGCAGCGCAGTCGGCCAGCGCCGGGCCGTGTCCGGGCAACGCTGGGATTCCCCGGTACGCGGACAGCAACTCCAGGCTGGTCAGGTAGTCACCGAGGTGCCCGTCCGGGTGGGCGACCACGGTGGTGCCCCGGCCGAGGATGGTGTCACCGGTGAGCACCACCCGCTCGTCGCCGTGCTCGACCAGGAAGCAGACCGAGTCGGCGGTGTGCCCGGGCGTGTCCAGCAGACGGATCTCCAGGCCGAAGCCGCCGAGTGCCTCGCCCGGCTCGGTCAACGGCTCACCGCCGATGGTGTGCGCCGGGTCGACGGCGAGGACGTGCACGCCGCCGAGCAGCTCACTCAGCCGGGCGGAGCCCTCGGTGTGGTCGGGGTGGCCGTGGGTGATCAGGATCAGCCCGATGGGGCCGTGCTCGGCGATCCGAGTCAGGTGCCCCTCGTCCGCCGGCCCGGGGTCCACCACGACGGCGTACTCGGCTGCCGGGGCGCGCAGCACCCAGGTGTTGGTGCCGTCGAGGGTCATCGGCCCCGGATTCGGCGCGCGCAGCAGTGAAACCCAGCGAGGCAACTCGTCGGCAAGCGCCGCCACCGCCCCCGTCACGTGCCCGCTCATGGCTGCGATCGTACGACCCCGCACGCCACCCCCCGCGATCTTGCACCTTCGGTCCCTGATTCGTCCCTGTTCAGGGCTTTTCTCCGGGCCGGAAGTGCAAGATCGCGGGGCGGTGGCGACGTGTCAGGCGACCTCGACGATCAGTTCGATCTCCACCGGGGCGTCGAGGGGCAGCTCGGCCACCCCAACGGCGCTACGGGCGTGGCGGCCGGCCTCACCGAAGACGGTGCCGAAAAGGTCGGAGGCGCCGTTGATCACTGCGGGCTGACCGGTGAAGCCGGGCGCGGAGGCCACGAAACCGGTCACCTTGACCACCTTGACCACGTTCTCCAAGCCGACCAGCGAGTCGACCGCGGCCAGCGCGTTGAGCGCGCACCGCTGGGCCAGATCCTTCGCCTGATCGGCGGAGATCCCTGCGCCGACCTTGCCGGTCGCGAGCAACTTGCCCTCGGCGATCGGCAGCTGGCCGGAGACGTACACGTGCTGCCCGGACTGCACGGCCGGCACGTAGCTGGCCACCGGCGGCACGACCTCGGGCAGTTCGAGGCCCAGCTCGGCGAGCTTCGCGTGCGGACCGTTGCTCACGCCTTCGGCCGCTTCAGGTAGGCGACCAGCTGGTCCGGGTTCGGTCCGGGGACCACGGCGACGAGCTCCCACCCGTCCTCGCCCCAGTTGTCGAGGATCTGCTTGGTCGCGTGGACCAGCAGCGGGACCGTGGAGTATTCCCACTTCTGCATCGCTGAAGGGCTCCCTCTCGGTGCGGAATTGTTCGAGGGACAGCCTACGGTCCGCTGGCTGGGCGAGGCGCGGGACGCTGCTCCGGCGCGGCCGGCAGCTCCCCGCAGAGCCCGTCGTGCTCGTACCCCTGGGGGCAGCGGGACCGGTCGGGCAGCAGCAGGTCGCAGAAGACCCGGTGCCGGTTGTTCTGATCGTCGGCGTTGGACACGGTGGTCTCGCCCGCATCCAGCTCGGGCAGGAAGCCCAGGGACACCGCGACCCGGCCGGCCAGCACGGTCGCCGCCGCCAGATTCGGCACCCGGATCGGCAGGTGGATCACGAAGCCGGCTTCGTCGTCGTCGCGGGTCCGCTCGGCGGGGCGGCCCGGCCCCCGAGCCACCTCCGTCTGCTCCGGCATCCGGCGGTACGACCGTTCGTTGATCGACTGACCGCCGACCTGCCCGCCGGCCTCGACCAGCGACCCGGGCCGGCGCGGCCGGTCGTTGGTCGGGAACTGGGTGCGGGGGATGTTGTCCGCGTCGCGCATGCACTGCCTCCGGTCGTACCTCTCGGATCATGCTTCCGGTCCGAACCCATTCGTCCGTTCCGGCCCCCGCACGGGGACGAAGGTAGGTGCGTGGTCGCCGTCCCGCCAACAGGACGCGCACAACCGGTCATCAACAGTCACATATGCGACACATCGCAGGTAGGAGATCCGACATCGGGTCGAACGGAGGTACCGCTGACCGAACCGACGGACCGCGCGGCACGGCAGGGGCGACACCGAACCAGTCATTCACCGCTACCCTTCCGGTCGGACGGTCGCTCCGCGCCCGGCCGCCCGCTCGATCACGCTCGGCGCCAGGGGTGGCGGCGGGCGCCGCACCCCCGGGGGAAAGACGATGACCCAACCGCCCAGCGGCGACCAGGCCGGCAGATCCGCCCACCCGCCGGCTCACCCGGATTCCGCCGGTCAGCCCGGCGCTCAGGCCATCCCCGGCCAGACCGCCCCCGCCGCGCCGACCGGGCAGCTCGCTCTCCCCGCATCCCCCGCCCAACTGGCGCTCCCCGCT
Source organism: Micromonospora sp. LH3U1 (assembly GCF_028475105.1). Classification (NCBI taxonomy): domain Bacteria; kingdom Bacillati; phylum Actinomycetota; class Actinomycetes; order Micromonosporales; family Micromonosporaceae; genus Micromonospora; species Micromonospora sp. LH3U1. Next base: position 6,805,157 of record NZ_CP116936.1, read on the forward strand.
CAGCCGGAGGGTCCCGCTCAACCAGCCGGTCCCACCCAGCAGGCCTTCCCCGGACAGCAGCCCTTCCCCGGACAGCCCGCCGGTCTCGGACAGCAGGCCTTCCCCGGACAGCCTGGCGGCGGCGCTGGCGGTGCCGGGCAGCCGGAAGGGCCGGGCGGCTCCTTGTCCGCCGGGGCACCGGCGCAGCCGGGCACCCCGGACCCTGCGGCGATCCCGCCAGCCCCACCCGGATACCCGCCCTACCAGGGCACGGCCGAGCCGAAGAAGAAGCGCGGCCTGCTGATCGCGGCCATCGCCCTGGTCGTGATCATGGTGCTCTGCGTGGGGGGCGGTGTGGTGGCGTTCCTGACCCTGCGCAATGCCGAGACCGGTGAGGGCGCCAAGGAGCCTGCGGTCGCCGTCGACGAGTTCCTCACCGCGGTCTACAAGGATCGCGACGTCACCAAGGCGGCCAGTCGCGTCTGCGCCGCCTCCCGCGACGACGAGAAGATTGCCGCAAAGGTGGCCGAGGTGCAGAAGTACGCCTCCACGTACCAGAACCCGCGCTTCCGGTGGACCACCCCGAAGGTGGACAACCAGACCGGGGACCGGGCCACCGTCTCCACCCGGCTCACCATGACCACCTCGGACGAGAAGGTGGCCGACCAGGACCTGCGCTTCACGGTGGTGCAGAAGACGGGTTGGTGGGTCTGCGAGGTCGCGTGACCGCCGGGCCTGGATAGGCTCGACGGGTGTGTGCAGCTGAGCGGCCGATCGAGCCGGCCGGTACCGGATGGTCCGCCCGCCTTCACGTGGTGACCGGCAAGGGCGGCACCGGCAAGACGAGCGTGGCGGCGGCCCTGGCCCTCGCGCTCGCCGCCGGTGGTCGGCGCACCCTGCTGGTCGAGGTCGAGGGGCGGCAGGGCATCGCCCAGCTCTTCGGCATCGACCCGCTGCCCTACGAGGAGCGACACCTCGCCGACGCACCGGACGGCGGTGAGGTGCGCGCCCTCGCGGTGGACGCCGAGGAAGCGCTGCTCGAATACCTCGACATGTTCTACAAGCTGGGCGCGGCGGGCCGGGCACTACGCAAGCTCGGTGCCATCGACTTCGCCACCACCATCGCGCCAGGTCTGCGGGACGTGCTGCTCACCGGCAAGGTGAAGGAGGCCACCACCCGCACCTCCGGGCAGCGGCGCGCGTACGACGCGGTGGTGTTGGACGCCCCACCGACAGGGCGGATCGGTCGGTTCCTCAACGTGACGGCGGAGACGGCCCGGCTGGCCAAGGTCGGCCCGATCAAGACCCAGAGCGATGGGGTCGCCGCGCTGTTGCGCTCCCCGATGACCGCGGTGCACGTGGTCACGCTGCTGGAGGAGATGCCGGTACAGGAGACGGTGGACGCGATCGCCGACCTGACCTCGCTCGGCTTCGGCATCGGAAAGGTAATCGTCAACGGCACCCGCCCTCCGCTGCCGGCTGGCCGGGCGGTCACCGCCGCGGAGCTGAAGCGTGGGCTGGTCGCCGCCGGGCTGCCGGCCGATCGGGACACCGTGGCCGGCTTGCACAACGAGGCGCGTGACCAGCTCATCCGGCGCGAACTGGAGGATTCGCTCCGCGCCGACCTGGTGGAGTTGGGGCTGCCGATGATCGAGCTTCCGTTGCTGCCCGACGGGGTGGACCGGGCGGGGCTCGCGACACTGGCCCAGGCCCTCCTCCGCGCCGATTGACTCACACCTGAGCTCAGCACGGGCGCATGGACCCACGCGGCCCGATACGCTCGATTGGTGCCTTCCGAAGACGCGGCGCCGCAGCTGGACGTCGACCAGATCATCGCCGACCCGGGCGTGCGGATCGTCGTGTGCTGCGGAGCCGGCGGGGTGGGAAAGACGACCACGGCCGCGGCGCTGGCGCTGCGGGCCGCCGAGCACCACGGCCGGCGCACGGTGGTGCTCACCATCGACCCGGCCCGCCGGCTGGCCCAGTCGCTGGGCCTGAACGAGCTGGACAACACCCCTCGCCAGGTCAAGGGGATCGACGTCGAGAACAGCGGCGGCGAGCTGCACGCCATGATGCTGGACATGAAGCGCACCTTCGACGACGTGGTGTTGCAGCACACCGATCCGACGAAGGCCGCAGAGATCTTTGCGAACCCGTTCTACCAGGCGATGAGCTCGACCTTCGCCGGCACGCAGGAATACATGGCGATGGAGAAGCTGGGTCAGCTGCACGCCCGGGGCGAATGGGACCTGATCGTGGTGGACACGCCACCGTCCCGCTCGGCACTGGATTTCCTGGACGCGCCCGCCCGGCTCTCCCGTTTCCTCGACGGCCGGATGCTGCGACTGCTGCTGGCCCCGGCGCGCAGCGGCGGTCGGAGCATGTTCAGCCTGGTCACGGCCTCGTTCGGGATGTTCTCGAAGGTGGTGCAGAAGGTGCTCGGCGCACAGCTGCTCACCGACCTGTCGGGCTTCGTGGCCGCACTGGATTCGATGTTCGGCGGTTTCCGGCAGCGGGCCGAGCAGACGTACCGGATCCTCCAGGCGCGGGAGACGGCCTTCCTGCTGGTCGCGGCACCGGAGCCGGACGCGGTCCGGGAGGCCGCCTACTTCGCTGGCCGTTTGCGGGACGAGCGGATGCCGCTGGCCGGCCTGGTGCTCAACCGGGTGCACCGACTGACGGTGCCGGAGTTGGACGCCGAGCAGAGCCGGGTCGCCGCCGAGCGGCTGACCGAGCTGGGTGGGCATGAGGCCACCGCCGATGTGCTGCGGGCGCACGCGGCGCTGGCACGTCAGGCGGTACGCGAGCAGCAGGTCGCCGCCCGGTTCACCGAGGCGTTCCCGACGGTGCCGGCGGTGTCGGTCGCGGCGCAGCCCGCCGACGTGCACGACGTCGACGGGCTACGAACGATCGGCGCGGCGATCAGCCGGGCATGACCGGCGTCAGTTGACCGCACTGACGAGGATCTTGTCCTTGCCGGCCTTGTCCTTGCTGTTCTTCTTCATCGCGGCCTCGAACATCTTGCGCCAGCTCGTCACCTGCGGGTGACGACGCAGCAGCGCCCGCCGTTCGCGTTCGGTCATGCCACCCCACACACCGAACTCGATCCGGTTGTCCAATGCGTCGGCCAGGCACTCGTACCGAACTGGGCAGCTCCGGCAGATCCGCTTCGCCACGTTCTGTTCGGCACCCTGTACGAACAACGCGTCCGGGTCCCCGTTCTGACATGCCGCCAGCGACGGCCAGTCAGTGATCATGCCCATGTGTCCACGTCCCCCCTTGCAGTACCTACCGACCTCGTCGATGCACGTCAGCCGGCAATTCCCCCCGATCGCCCGGCCCGCCTTCCCCAAGGCAGCGCGGACGACATGTGGCGCTGTCGCCGCCCCCATCATGCTCTGTAGTCGACTGATTACGCAACGTTGTCGGCGAAATCCATCATTCCGGACTTTCCCGGCTTCCCGGGCCTTCGGCCGCCGGTTACCCCGCCGAGGTCAGCGATAACGCTGCGCCGCCTCCTTGAATCGGAGGAGACTCACGCCAGGTCACACGCAACCAAGCACCGGGGGTCGTGCGTTTAGCACAACGAGGGCAGCGCACGCAGGAAATGGGGAAAGAACGCCCCAGCGCTCCTCGTTCCCTACTCGCGTACCCTGCTGAGGTGACCTGGATGCGGAAACGTGACCACAATGTGCTGACCAACGCCGCATCGCTGCTCGTATGTGGCCTGTTGGCCGGCGTGGTGGTCGCTGCGGCGGCCTTCCCCGCAGTGGCGATGTCCGGCTTGGCCGCAAAGGCCGGCGCCAAGACATTCGGCGCCCTACCCACGGAGCTGACGGTGGCCCGCGCGCCGCAGATCAGCTACCTGCTGGCCTCGGACGGCAAGACACCGCTGGCGACGATGTACGACGAGAACCGGCGCGACGCGAAGTTCGCCGACATCTCACCGTTCATGCAGAAGGCCATCATCGCGGCCGAGGACCATGACTTCTACAAGCACAACGGCGTCGACATCAACGGTGTCGCCCGCGCGTTCGTCAACAACCAGAACGATAGCGCCGGCCGGCAGGGCGCCTCGACGCTGACCATGCAGTACGTCCGGCTGGCCATCGCCTACTCGGCAACCCACCCGGCCGACGTGGTCGCGGCGACCGAGGACACCAGCGCCCGCAAGCTCCGCGAGATGCGGCTGGCCCTTCAGGTCGACAAGGAATTCTCCAAGGACGAGATCCTGACCCGCTACCTCAACCTCGCCTCGTTCGGCAACGGCGCGTACGGCATCTACGCCGCCAGCCAGGTCTACTTCGGTAAGCCGCCGAGCAAGCTCAAGATCGAGGAAGCGGCGCTGCTGGCCGGCATGGTCAAGGCACCGACGACGAACGACCCGACCACCAAGGCGGGCTACCCACTCGCTCTGGAACGGCGCGACTACGTCATCGACAACATGGTCGAGACCAAGGCCATCACCCAACAGGAGGCCGACGCGGCCAAGGCCGTCAAGCTGGTGGTGAAGGACAAGCGCACCCCGAACGGCTGCGTCGCCGCGAACGTCAACAGCTGGGGCTTCTTCTGCGACTACTTCTACCGCTGGTGGATGCAGCAGGAGACGTTCGGCTCGACCACGTACGACCGGGAGCGGCGGCTGAAGAGCGGCGGCTACACCGTCGTGACGTCGATCGACGTCCAGGCGCAGAGAGGCGCGGACGCGGCGGTCCGCAGGGCCAAGAAAGAAACCAGCAAGGAAGCCGCCATGGTCGCGGTGGTCGAGCCCGGCACCGGCCGGGTGCGGGCGCTCGCCGTCAACCGACAGTTCAAGCTCGACGACCCGAAGAGCCCGAGCAACAAGATCTCCAGTGATCCGGCGAAGAGCAGGAAGGGCATCCGGGGCAACTACCCGGCGACCGTCAACCCGCTGCTCACCGGCGGCGACGGCATCACCGGCTACCAGGCCGGCTCGACCTTCAAGATCTTCAGCATCGTGGCGGCGCTGGAGAAGGGCATTCCGCTCAGCTATCCGTTCAACGCGCCGCAGCAGTTCAAGTCGGAATACATCATCGACAGCAGCAGCCCGGCGGCCTGCAAGGGGACGCACTTCTACTGCCCGACCAACTCCGGCCTGAAGGCCGGCGGCGTGCAGAACATGTGGAGCGCGTTCGCCCAGTCGGTCAACACCTACTTCGTCCCGCTCCAGCAGCAGGTCGGGGCGGAGAACGTGGTCGATGCCGCCAGGCGGGCCGGCATCCAGTTCCGGGCCAGCAACGACGCCAAGTTCGCCGGCACCAAGGAGGCCGCCCACCAGTGGGGCGCCTTCACCCTGGGCGTCTCCTCGACCACGCCGCTGGACCTGGCCAACGCTTACGCCACCTTCGCGGCGGACGGCAAGTACTGCGAGCCGATCCCGGTGCAGGAGATCCGGGACCCGGAGGGCAAGAAGCTGGACATCGCCAACCCGCGCTGCGAGAAGCGGTTCAGCACCGACGTGGCGCGGGCCGCCGTGGACGCAGCCCGCTGCCCGGTCGGCGACAACTCCAGGACCAGCAAGTGCGGCGGCAGCCGCACGGCCGCCGTGGTGAAGGGCATCGTCGACGCGCCGGTGGCCGGCAAGTCCGGCACCACCGACTCGGAGAAGACCGCCGCCCTGGTCGCGATGACCAAGCAGTACGCGGTGGCCGGCATCATGGCCGACCCGGACTGGCCGCAGACCAACGTCAAGATGAAGCACAAGGAGAAGGACGGCATCAACCCGCCGGTGTACGAGACGCTGCGGGACGCGATGAAGGGCAAGCCCCGCGTCAACTTCGAACCGCCGGGCCAAAAGATCTCCGAAGGTGACCAGCGGAGCATCCCCGATGTGAAGTGCCAGCCGGTGGACACTGCGAAGTCCCGACTCAAGGGCGCGGGCTTCGAGCCGGTCGTCTCCGACACGAAGGTGGCGTCCACCTGCCCGGCTGGCACCGCCGCCGGCACCAGCCCGGACGGGCGCACCATCAAGGGCGGCCTGGTCACCATCGAGGTCAGCAACGGTCCGGCCGGCAACACGCCGAGCACCCCCAACGGGCCGGGCCAGCCTGGCAACACGCCCGGCCGTCCCGGCCGCCCCGGCGGCTGAACCGACCAGTAGGACACAACGGGCGGGCACCCTCTCCGGGTGCCCGCCCGTTCGTTCATCCGGACTAACAGCTGACCACGGCTGGCGCCGCTGATCGAGGTGCCGATGGGTCAGAGGCCGAGCTGTCGGCGTACCTCGGCGGCCACCCGGCCACCCTCGGCCTGGCCCGCCACCGCGGCCTGGGCCGCCTTCATCGCCGGGCCCATCTGGGTCTTGCCGGTGAAGCCGCCCGCGGCGAGCGCCCCCGACACCAGCTCGGTCAGGTCGGCGTCCGAGAGCTGCTTGGGCAGGTAGCGGTCCAACACCTCACCCTCAGCGGTCTCCTTCGCGGCCTGCTCGGCGCGGCCCGCGTCGCCGAAGGCGGTGGCCGCCTCCCGGCGCTTCTTGGCCTCCTTGGTCAGCACCGCGAGCACCTCGTCATCGGTGAGCTCGCGCTTGGCCTTGCCAGCGACCTCGGCGGTGCCGACGGCGGCCAGGGCCATCCGCAGCGTGGAGGTGGTCAGCTCGTCGCGCGCCTTGAGCGCGGAACGCATGTCGGCAGTGAGGCGGTCCTTCAGCGTGCTCATGGACGGTCAAACTACCCTGAACGCCATGCGAAAGCGCACACTATTCCGGCTCGCCGCCGGAACCGCCACGATCGGCGCGGCCACCCTCGCGTACGCGTCGCTCATCGAGCGCAACATGTTCACCCTGCGGCGGTACGACGTGCCGGTGCTCCCGGCCGACGCGGAGCCGCTGCGCGTGCTGCACCTGTCGGACCTGCACATGATGCCCGACCAGGCGCGCAAGCAGCGCTGGGTGGCGTCGCTGGCCGCCCTCGACCCCGACCTGGTGGTGGTGACCGGCGACAACATGGCGCACCCGGGCGCGGTGCCCGGAGTGCTGCGGGCCCTGGAGCCGCTGCTGGACTACCCGGGAGCGTTCGTGTTCGGCTCCAACGACTACACGGGGCCGGTCCTCAAGAACCCGTTCACCTACTTCCTGCCCGACCGGGAGTACACCGAGGGCGTCGAGTTGCCCTACGAGGAGCTGCGCCAGGTCTTCACCGGCGCCGGCTGGGCGGATCTCAACAACGCCCGGACCACGCTGAAGGCCGGCGGGCGGCAGCTCGACCTGGTCGGCGTGGACGACCCCCACATCGACCGGGACGACTACCCCTCCGTGGCTGGTGCGGTCTCGTCCTCGGCCGACCTGTCCATCGCGCTGACGCACTCCCCTGAGCCACGGGTGCTCGACCAGATGGCCGCGGACGGCTTCGGGCTGCTGCTGGCCGGGCACACCCACGGCGGTCAGGTCTGCGTACCGGGCTTCGGGGCGCTGGTCACCAACTGTGGCCTGCCCCGCTCGATGGCGCGCGGTCTGCACCGGTGGCCGGGCTCGGACTCCTGGCTGCACGTCTCCGCGGGCCTCGGCACCCACCCGACCGCCCCGGTCCGCTTCGCCTGCCCCCCGGAGGCCAGCATCCTCACGCTCATCCCCCGCTGACCAAGGCGCCGAGCCCCCCGGCGCGCCTGCCGCCCAAGATCTGCGCAACATCAGGGATGTTGCTGCCTCGGCGTGTCGTGAGGCAGCAACATCCCGGAAGCTGTGCGGATCTTGGCCCCTCCGGGCGGGGTCAGGCCGGGGCCGGGCGGCGGGGGTACCGAGTTTGACCATCGGGGCGGGTGGGCTACTATTTGTCGGCACGCCTCGGGGTGTGGCGCAGCTTGGTAGCGCGCTTCGTTCGGGACGAAGAGGTCGTCGGTTCGAATCCGGCCACCCCGACCAGAGGTAACAGCAGGTCAAGGCCCCTCATCCGAGGGGCCTTGATTCGTTTCGGCGATGGCTGCTCACCCGGAGGCAACCGAAATGGCCCTTGACCAGCTTTCTGCTGATCAAGGGCCATTGCTGCACCTGGTGACGGACACAGGATCCGAAACCTCTGAAGCTTCCGCGACGGATCTACAGACCGCCCAGTGGCGGCGCACAGGCGACCACCCGACAGGGCCTCGAGATCAACCGGCCCGCTCCGATGGCTGCCGGGATGATCAGCGGATTCCGATGGCGAGCTGCGTGTTGACCTGACGGACCTGACTCGGCAGCGTGAACAGGTCGATCACGACGCCCACGCCCACGATGCCGCCGGTGAACAGGTAGAGCAGACCCCGTCCGGTCTTGCCGAGGTAGAACTGATGGCCGCCGAAGATGCCGAGCAGCAACCAGAACAGGTAGGCGATACCGGTCTGCTTCTGCCGAACGTGCACGAGCATCGGCTGAGACATTGATGTACTCCAGATCTATCAGGGTGGGTGTAAGCGGGCCGACGCATGGTTGCCATTTTTGCCGGCGGTTCTGCGCGCTTCTGGGAACAGTTTTCGCTGGCCAGATGGCCCACAGCGCAGCAGAGCCTAATTGGCAAGATCATCGCCGTGATATCGGCCGTAGGGGCTGTGGGACTTCGGAATCCGGTGAGCAAGATCAACTAGCGGGCGAAACTTGTGGACAGCCGGTCCGCCCGCGTTGACCGATCCGGCGACCAGCACAGGCGCACGTGGGACCTACGGAATGCTGCCGCCAGCCACGGCGTCGCAGGGCGGGCAGCCGGGAGCGACGCCAGTGGGGGAACCGCGGTGCTTGAGCCTTCCGCTGCGTCAGTCTTTACGGTCGACCGCATGGACGACATCGCACCCGAGGTAACGCGCGATATCTACGGCATGCCGGCGTTCGTCACGTTGACGGTTGCGGATATTGACCGCACCGTCGACTGGTACGTGAATGGGCTTGATTTCATCTCGCTGTTCACCATGCCCGGCCCCGACGGTGTCCCGGCGCTGGTTCATCTTCGCCGCTGGCGATACCAGGACATCCTGGTACGCAGAGGAGTCGCGCCGGTTGGCGGTGAATGGACCGTGAGCTTCATGGCAAACGCCGAGCAGTTGGATGCGGTTGGCGAGCGCGCCCGGATGCATGGCGGCGGCGTCGTTGACGGACCAACCGCAACGCCGTGGAACACCCGCGACCTGCGGCTGACTGACCCGGACGGGTACACGGTCGTCTACACCGCCCGCCGTCCCGAAGGAGAGCGTGATGAGCGCTTCAACGCGATGATGGAGCGGGAGTCCCGCCGGCAGCTCAGTAGCTAGAAGGCAGTTGGGGCCGTCGGCGTGCGAAGAGGAACGCCCCTCGCCTGCTGTCATCCGGGCTGTGCAGCATCCGGGCCTCGACAGCGAACCCGGCGTCGCTGAGCCAGGCTGCGACCCGGTCGGGCGGACGGCGGTGCACGTACACGTTCATCGGGTGACCGCCATAGCCCTCCGTCTTCAGCCGGTGCTCGTCGCCGACGTGGAAGGCGAGCAGCAGCGCGCCATCGGGACGCAGCACCCGGTGGAAATGCGCCAGGACGGCGGGCACCTCGTCGTCGGGGACGTGGATGAGTGAGAACCAGGCCAGAATGCCGGCGACCGACGAGTCGCTGAGGTCGAGGTCCGTCATGGAGCCCACCTCGAACCGCAGTTCGGGATGGTCGCGCCGGGCGATATCGATCATCGCGGGCGAGAGGTCGATGCCGAAGGCGTCGACACCGAGACCCTTGAGGTACGCGGTGATCCGTCCCGGTCCGCAACCGATGTCGGCGACTGGGCCCTCGCCGCTGGTCCGGGCCAGTTCGGCGAACAACGCCAGGACTGCCCGCTCGTATGGCGCGTCGGAGAGTGCGTCCCGCAGCAGGTCGGCGTAGCTTCCCGCCACCGTGTCGTAGGACGCCCGGGTGTCGGCGAGCCAACCGTCGGCACTCATCCCCGGCACAGTAATCCAGTGATCAGCAATGCGCTGCCCTCGACGGAGTCGTGCTGGGTACAGAGTGCACAGCGGACACCCGAGACCGACACCTGGAACCTGATCGCGAGGTGAACTGCCGGCACGGGTGACGTTGACGGGATGTCCCGCTGACTAGCATCGACTGCGATGGAGCTGCTGGAGCGCACGGATGCGCTCGCCACCCTGGATGGGCTGCTGGCCTCCCCCGGCGGCGCGATCGCCCTCGTCGCGGGCGAGGCCGGTGCCGGCAAGTCCGCCCTGGTCGGGGCGTTCGCCGCGACGACCAGGGCCAGGGTGCTCTGGGGCAGCTGCGACCCGTTGCTGACGCCGCGAGCGCTCGGCCCACTGCACGATGTCGCCCGCCAGGTGGGCGGGATGCTCGCGGACCGGCTGGCCGCGCTGCACGCGGTGGCGGAGGCGGAACGCCGGGGTGCCGTGTTCGACGCGCTCCTCGACGAGCTGACGGATCCCCGGCCCGGCCGCCGGACGGTGATGGTGGTGGAGGACGCGCACTGGGCGGACGGGGCCACCCTGGACCTGATCGCGTACCTGGGGAGGCGGCTGACCCGACACCCGGCGCTGCTCGTGCTGACCCTGCGCGACGACGAGGTCGGGGCGGAGCATCCACTGCACGCGGTGCTCGCGGGCCTGCCCCGTCCGCAGGTTCGACGGGTGCCGCTGCCGGCGCTGTCGACCGACGCCGTCGCGGCGTTGGCCCGCGCCGCCGGCCGCGCCCCGGCCGGGTTGTACCAGGCCACCGGCGGCAACCCGCTGCTGGTCACCGAGGTGCTGGCCGCAGCCGGCCCGGGGGTGCCGCCGACCGTACGCGATCTGGTGTTGGCCCGGCTGGCCGTGCTGCCGGCACCGGCCCGGGAGGTCGCTGCCCTGGTTTCGGTGGTCCCGTCCCGGGCCGAGCCGTACCTGCTCGACGATCACCCGCCGGACGCCGTGCAGGAATGCCTGGACCGGGGGGTGCTGGTGTCGGTGGGCAACGCGGTGGCGTTCCGGCACGAGCTGCTGGGTCGGGCGGTACGCGAGTCGCTGTCCCCGGTCCGGCGGGTGGCGCTGCACGCCGCCGTGCTGGCCCGCCTCACCGCACGCGCCGACGTGGACGTCGCCCGGCTGGTGCACCACGCGCACCACGCCGACGATCCGGCGGCCGTGCTGCGCTGGGCGCCCGTGGCGGCCGAGCGGGCCAGCCGGGCGGGCGCCCACCGGCAGGCGGCGGACCACTACGCCGTCGCGCTTCCGCACGCCGCGGGCCTGCCCCCACCGCGCCGGGCGGAGCTGCTGGAGGCGTACGCGACGGCGGCGTACCTGGCCGGGTTTGCCGCCCGGGCGCTGGACGCCTGCCGGGACGCGCTGGCCCTGCGGGAGGCCGACGGCGACCCGCTGCGGATCGGCGAGAACCTGCGCTGGGTGTCCCGCCTGTGTTGGTGGACCGGGGACAGCCCGGCGGCCCGTGCGGCGGGCACCCGTGCGGTCCAGGTGCTGGAATCGGCTCCTGCCGGTAGGCAGCTGGCGATGGCCTACAGCAACATGTCGCAGCTGCTCATGCTCGCCGACGACAATCGCCGAGCCATCGACTGGGGTGACCGGGCCCGGGAGTTGGCCCGCCGGCTCGGCGACGTCGAGACCGAGGCGCACGCCCTGGTCAACGTCGGCTCGGCGAGTCTTCAGGGCGGGGACGTCGCCGGCCTCGTCGAGCTGGAACGTGGGTACGCCCTGGCCGTCGCACACCACCTCGATGACCACGCGGCACGCGCGTTGGTCAACATGGCCACCATGGCCGTGGAGTGGCACCGGCTCACCCCGGCCGCCGAGGCCCTGGACCGGGCGTTGCGGTTCACCACCAGCCGGGACCTCGACGGGTACGCCCGGCACCTGCTGGGCTACCGGGCCCGGTTGCGATTGACGACCGGTGACTGGGCCGGCGCGCGCTCCGACGCCGAGCGGGCGCTGGCCGGTGACACGCAGCCCGGCGGGAGCCTCGTCCCGGCCCTGGTCGCGCTGGGCCGGCTCGGTGCCCGCCGCGACGAGCCGACCACGCACCTGGACACGGCGGCACGTTGGGCGGTGCAGAGCCAGGAACTCCAGTTCGTGGTGCCGGTCGCGGCGGCGCTGGCGGAACAGCAGTGGCTGGCCGGTGAGCCGGGGCTGGCGGTCGCCGAGCTACGGCGTGCGTACCAGCTCGCGATCGAGGCGGGCCAACCCTGGTTCGCCGGGGAGTTGGCGTACTGGCTGTGGCGGGTCGGCGAGCCGGTCGAGGACACCGGGGCGCTGGCGTCGCCGTACCAGCGGCTGATCGAGGGCGACTGGGCAGGTGCCGCCGAGGAGTGGCGGCAACTCGGCTGCGCGTACTCCCGGGTCGAGGCGCTGGCCTGCGGCGACGGCCCGGCGGCCGGCGAAGCGCTGCGGATCCTGGACGGTCTGGGTGCGGTGGCCGTGGCCCGACGGGTCCGGGCCGACCTGCGCGGACGTGGCATGGCCCGGGTGCCGAGGGGGCCGCGACCGGCCACGGCCGCGCACCCGACAGGTCTGACCGCGCGGCAACGGGAGGTGCTCGCGCTGCTCGCCGACGGGCTCAGCAACGCGGAGATCGCCGCCCGACTGTCGCTCTCCACCCGGACCGTCGACCACCACGTGTCGGCGGTGCTGGTCAAGCTCGCGGTGCCCAGCCGGGGCCAGGCGGCCGCGACGGCCCGCCGGCAGGGCCTGGTGCCGCCAACATAGGTGTTTCTGCCGATCCCCGAGGGTGCCACGACACCTAGCGTCGATGGCACAACGAACCATCCAAGGGGGACCACCGATGACCACCGCACTCGATCTCAACGCCGTGAAGGCACGCCAGCAGGTGACCTGGGCCAGCGGCGACTACGGCGCGGTCGCCGCGCTCATCCACCCGATCTCCGAGTTGCTGGTGACCGCGGCCGACCTGTCGGCCGGCGCCCGGGTGCTGGACGTGGCGACCGGCTCCGGCAACGCCGCCATCGCCGCCGCCCGCTGCGGCTGCGTCGTGACCGGCGTCGACTACGTACCCGAACTGTTGGAACGGGGCCACGCGCGGGCCGCGGCGGAACGGCTCCCGGTCACGTTCGTGACCGGGGACGCGGAGCGCCTGGCGTACGCCGATGGCTCCTTCGACGCGGTGCTCTCCGTCGTCGGCGTGATGTTCGCGCCGGACCAGGAGCGGGCGGCGGCCGAGCTGGTCCGGGTCTGCCGTCCCGGCGGCACGGTGGCCCTGGCGTCGTGGACGCCGCAGGGGTTCATCGGCGACCTGTTCCGCACGGTGGGGCGGCATGTGCCGCCGCCGGCAGGGCTGCGCCCGCCGGTGCAGTGGGGCGACGAGGGCCGGGTCCGCGAGCTGCTCGGCGGGGCCGTGGGCGACCTGCGGACGGTACGCCGGGAGTTCGTCTTCCGCTTCGGCACACCGGAGGAGTTCGCGGACTTCTTCCAGGCCAACTACGGGCCGACGTTGAAGGCGTTCGAGGCGCTACCGGAGGAACGCCGGCCGGAGCTGCACGCCGACCTGGTGGAGCTGGCGCGAAGCCACAACCGGGCCACCGACGCCACGGTGCGGATCCCGGCGGAATACCTGGAGGTCGTGGCGCAGCGGACCGCCGACCCGGCCTGACGCGCGTCAGTCCTGTCGTTCGGTGCGTTCGATCTCGGTGAACGCGGCGGCCAGGTAGTCGTCCAGCGGGACGCTGGTCGCCGCCAACAGATCGGCCACGAGCAGCGGGGCGTGCCGGGCCAGGGCCGACGCGTCCGGACGCGACTCGTCGCCCTCGGGGTCGTACACCCCCAGCGCGCCGGCCAGCAGGACGAGCACCACGTGCGGGTCCACGTCCGAACGCCACCGCGTCGCGGCCTGCACGCAGCGGGTCAACACCTGGCGAATGTCGTCGCCGGTCAGCCCCTCGGGATGGCCCTCCTCCAGCAGCAACCGGACCACCGCTCCGAGCACCAGGCCGGACCGCTCGTCCGCGGCGAGCCCGCCGACCGCCTCGTCGTACGCCTGACCGTCACGTGCCTGGGCGGCGGCGACGGCCGCGGTGGCGGTCACCGCGATGGCGCGGGCGGTAGCGGGCAGGTGTCGCCAGGTGCCGGTCATCGGGAGAGCATCGCAGACCCGGCGGACACCGACTGATCCCGATCGAGTCGAGTGGATCATCGTGGGATTGGTCACCCCACGGCCCCCGGCAACGGCGGGGCGCGGTCAAAACGGTTCGCGCGACGTCACACCCGACGAACAGAATGCGGGACATGCTGCGTCGTGCCCTGCCCCGCCGTTCGGAAGCTCGCCGGATCCTCCTCGGCACCCTGCTGTCGGCCATCGGGCGCGGCCTGACCCTGCCGTTCCTGTTCATCTACCTCACCGACGTACGCGGGCTCACCGACACCCGTGCCGGGCTCGTGATCGGCTGGTACGGCGCGGTCACCCTGGCTCTGTCGCCGCTGGGCGGGACGCTGATCGACCGGATCGGCGCCCGCCGGGTGGTGGTGCCCTGCCTGCTGATCGAGGCGGTCGGCACCGGCTCTCTCGCGCTGGTCAACTCGACCGGGTCGGCTCTGCTCGTGATGACGGTCATCGCCATCGGCAGCTCGGCGATCTGGTCCGGGCAGAACACGATCCTCGCGTCCCTGACCGACGACGATGAGCGGCAACGCGTCTTCGGGCTGAACTTCGCCCTGCTCAACCTTGGTATCGGCATCGGTGGCATGACCTCCGGCGCGATCGTCGACACCGCCCGGCCCGGCACGTTCCAGACGATCTACCTGCTGGACGCGGTGACCTATCTGCTGCCGGCGCTGATCCTGCTCACCCTGCCCACCGTGGGCCACCGACTCGGCAACCGCCGAGGCGTCGACGAGCCGTCGCACGGCGGCTACCTGACCGTGCTCCGGGACCGCCCGTTCCGGCGACTGGTGATCTTCGGACTGGTCCTCACCACCTGCGGGTACGCGCAGATCGAGGTGGGCTTCGCCGCGTACGCGGTGCGGGTGGTCGAGGTGAACCCCCGAGTGGTGGCCTGGGCGCTTGCGGCCAACACCGTGATGATCGTGCTCGCGCAACTGCTGGTGATCGGTCGGATCGAGGGGCGCAGCCGTACCCGGGCGTTGGCCGTGGTGGGTGCGGTGTTCGCCGCCGCCTGGTTGGTCCTCGGCGCGGCCGGCCTGGTCAGCGGTGAAAGCGCCCTGATGGCCGCCCTGTGCGTGGTGGCCTGCTCGGCGATCTTCGGCTTCGGCGAGACGATGCTGTCGCCGGTGATGCCCGCGCTGACCAACGCGCTGGCCACGGACGAGCTACGCGGCCGGTACAACGCGATGAGTTCGATGATCTTCGGGATCAGCGGTGTGATCGGCCCGGTGACCGCCGGCCCGCTCATCGGCGCCGCCGACGGCAAGGTCTGGGTGGCGACGGTGGTCGGCGGCTGCCTGGTCGCCTCGCTGGTCGCGCTCTCCCTGCGCCGACTGCTCAGCGCGGAACAGGACGGCCGCGCAACGCCCGCCCTGGCGTCCCCCGCCCCGGCCCCCACCCCCGCCTGACCCCGGCCACAGCACCGCGCGCCCCGCACCACCCCGCACCGCGCCGTCCCGCTGCACAGCGCAAGATCGCGCTCGATCCTGGATCTAGTGGCCTCGGCCGAGCTGGATACCACTACTTCCGGGTTCGAGCGCGATCTTGCCCGCAGCCGCCCAGGCCAGCCGGAGGCGGCGCGGCGGGAGGCGGGGCGGCGGGAGGCGGGGCGGCGGCGCGGGCGGAGGCGGTTCGCGGGCGGAGGGCGCGGAGCGGTGGCGGAATCGCAGGGGCCGTGGGACGGGTCGGGCCCCGGAGCAGGTGCTCCGGGGCCCGACGTCGCGGGGTCGGCCGTCAGGCGGCGGGGACCTCGGCGGTGGTGCGGATCCGGTCCAGCGTCGGCGCGGAGACCGGCGACTGGGCGGTCAGGTAGTCCACGAAGGCGTCCAGGTCGATCTGAGCGGTGACCAGGTTCGTCCCGCCGGTGAGGGCGCTGAAGCCGTCACCACCGCCGGCCAGGAAGTTGTTCACCGTCACCCGGTAGGTGGCGGCGGTGTCGACCGCGGTGCCGCCGAAGGTGAGGCTGCCCCGGACCACACGGGTGCCGGCGCACGGGTCGGCCACCGTGCCGGTGGTGCCGTTCGGGTCGACCACGTAGCCCACCGTGGCCGACGGGTACAGCGTCCGGTTGGTGACGAACTGCTGCTCGAGGACGCAGTAGAGCTGCGCCCCGGTCAGGTCCAGCGTCACCAGGTTGTTGGCGAACGGCTGCACCGTGAACGCCTCCTCGTAGGTGACCGGGCCTGCGTCGAGGTCGGCCCGTACACCGCCCGGGTTCATGAAGGCGGCGACCGCGCCCTGCTCGTCGTCGGTGGCGGCGAGCTGCGCGTCGGCGATCAGGTTGCCCAGTGGCGACTCACCCAGACTCGTACCGAAGAGGGTTTCCTGGCTCCGGGTGATCGCTTGGCTGGTCACACCGACCTGGCGGCCGGCGACCGGGCCGAGCACGGTCTTGTACCGGCTGATCAGCGCGGTCTGCTTCGGGTCCTTGGCCACGTCCCGGGTAACCACGACGTTCTCCGCCGCTGCGGAGATGACGTCGCCGGACCGACGGTCGATCTTGAGGTCGATGTTGGTGATCAGGCGACCGAACGAGCTGGCACTGGTGACCAGTTTGCCGTTGATATCGCAGTTGTACGCCTGGTGGGTGTGCCCGCTGACCACCACGTCGATCGACGGGTCCATCCGGTTGGTGATGTCCACGATGGGCCCGGTCATGCCGACGCAGTCGTTGATCCCGCCGGTCGCCGCCTGGGTGCCACCCTCGTGCAGCAGAACGACGATCGCCTGCACGCCCTTGCGGCGCAGCTCGCGAGCGTACCGGTTGGCGGTGTCCGCCTCGTCGGCGAAGGTGAGGCCGGCGACGCCCTGCTGGCTGACGATCTGCGGGGTGCCCTCCAGGGTCATCCCGATGAAACCGACCTTGACGCCCTGCACCTTGTGGATCGCGTACGGCGCCATCAGCGGCTTGCCGGTCGCGGTCTTGAAGGCGTTCGCGGACAGGTACTGGAAGCCGGCGCCCCGGTACGGGGTGCCGTCGGCACAGCCGTCGACCGGGTGGCAGCCGCCGTTCTGGATTCGCAGCAGCTCGGCGGCACCCTCGTCGAACTCGTGGTTGCCGACGCTGGCGTAGTCCAGCCCGGCCATGCTCAGCGCCTCGATGGTCGGCTCGTCGTGGAACGCCGCGGAGAGCAGCGGGGACGCGCCGATCAGGTCACCGGCGGCGACCGTGATGGTGTTCTTCTTCTTGGCGGCGGCGCGCAGCTCGGCCAGGTGGGTGGCCAGGAACTCGACGCCGCCCGCGGTCTGCCCGGCGATGGTGCCGCTGGATCCGCTCGGCGGTTCGAGGTTGCCATGGAAGTCGTTGAGGGCCAGCAGGCTGACGTCGACCGGCTTCGGTCGCGCGTCGGCTTGCTCAGGGCTGGTGGCGACAGCACCGAACGCGGTCACCGCGAGCGCGGTCAGACCGACAGCGGCCCGCCGCATCCCGGATATGGACATAGATCTCCTCGTGAGATTCGGCGTGTGCGGTGCCCGGCCTGTGGGTCGACCGGGCCGCCGACCGACGCCGTCGGAAGGGTCACGGTTGGCGGCGGTTGGGGACGGCCGCCTGCACCAGACAGCCTCTCATCTGGATGCCGGCCGGGCGACTCAGGCAGCACATCAGAGCTGCGGGTACGCATGGACCGAAATCGACCACCGTTTGGTGTGATCTACCGGACATGGTCGGACCCAGGGGTCTAGAAAGGACGAGACAGTCGGCGCGGACGGAGGCGGCATCGTGAGCGAAACGACACCGACGATGGAGCAGGTGCGATCGACGGACGGCACACCCATCGCGTTCGAGCGATCCGGCACCGGGCCAGCGATCATCCGGGCCGCCGCTCGTGGCCGCCCGCCGGCGGGCCGCCGCTCGCGGCCGACGCGACGCGACGCAGACGGTCAGTTGTCGAGCAGCACCTCGGTGACGAGGGCCGCGACGGCGTCCGGCGACCAGGCCCCCGCCACGCCGGGCCGTGCCGCCAGATAGCTGACGATCCGCTCGGCCGGCCAGCCGTGCGACTCACGCAGACCGCGGGCGATCATGCTGAGGTAGATGGGAGCGGGTGGCCGGCACCGCTCGGCTGACGCCCCCTCGGGAGCGGTGAAGGTGAGCATCGGGACACCGCTGCGGCTGCCCGGGCAGACCAGCGTCTCGTACCGCCCCGGGCCGAGCGTGGCCCGTCCGTTGGCGACGGCCGCGTCGATGGCCGCGCCGGTCGCCAAAATCAGGTCGGCGGCGTCACCCGCTGGGCGGTACATCTCCTGGGCCGCGATGTCGGCGAACTGCTCCATGGTGACCAGGTAGGCGCGGGCCGCGGCCTCGCCCGGCAGGTGCGGGTCGTAGAAAGCCATCCCCCCGGTCCAGGCGCCGGATTCGCCCGCGAAGTAGATGCCACCGGGCAGCGACACCGGCACCGACCGGCTCGGCGGACGCCGATCCCGGCAGCCCGGGTACGTCCGCCTACCGCCGGGCGGGCAGCCGCCACCGATGTACCACCCCAGCCGGGCGGCGTGCATGTTCGAGCCGTACGCGACATACCAGACCACCACGACGGGTGCCCTCAGAAGCCGCAGGTCTGGCCAGCGGAATGGCTCACCTGCACGGTGTGTGTCACGCAGCCGCCCGCCTCGACGGCGTGCAGCAGGAAGGCGGTCGGCTCGTCGACCCAACCGACCTGCTCGTCGGCGCTCATGGTGAGCGTGCTCTGCTTCCACGTGCTGGGGGCCACGGTGAGCACCGTGCCCGCGTACGCCGTGGTGACCGGGCGGTGCAGGTGGCCGGCGGCGACCCGTACGACGTGCCGGTGTCGGCCGATCACCTCGGCGAGCGCGTCACCGTCGGCGAGCCGGAGGGAGTCGGCCGCGGGGATGCCGACCGCGACCGGCGGATGGTGCAGGCAGACCACGGCCGGCACTTCGGGCCGCCCGGCCAGCACCCCGTCGAGCCAGCCGAGTTGCTCTTCGCCGACCTGACCGCTGCTGCTGCCGGGGACGAGCGAGTCGAGCACCACGACGGTCGCCGTCTCATGGTCGACGTGGTAGTAGGCGGAGAAGCCGCCCCCGAGCCACGGCGTGCCTCCGAACGCGTCGAGCAGCGACTCCCGGTCGTCATGGTTGCCGGGGACCAGGTGCACCGGTAGCGGGAACCGGCCGATCAGCTCGCGCAGCGCAGCGTACTCATCGGGCCGCCCGTGGTCGACCAGGTCGCCGGTGATCACCACGCAGTCCGGTCGGGGTCGCAACGCCAGCACCCGGCCGAGCGCACGGTGCAGCCCGGCGGCCGGCGCGGCGGCGAGTAGGCCGGTGGTCAGGTGCGGGTCACTGAGCTGGGCGATGAGCATGGGCTCGCCTCCTCGGCGCCGGGAGCTCCACGCTATCGCCGGGCGCCGCGCCCCGGGGGGCACGCGCCCACAGGCTGTGTCCACAGGCTGTGGATAGTACGTGTGTACGAAGCCCGGCCGACCCGCGCCGCCGTGAGTACGCTTGATCGCGCGGCTCGGCGCCGGCCGGCCCCTCCCCTACCTGGAACGACGTGCGAGTGGATCATCAGCGAGTCATCCGTGACGTCACCGTCCGCCTGCCGATGGCGTCGAGCGCACCAGAGGCCTGTCGGTCGATGGTCACTGCGCTGTCCCGCCACACCTCCGCGACCATCTCCGTCCTGCTCGCGGTCCACGACCGCCTGCGCTGCGTCGCGGCGACCGGGGCCTGGCAGGTCTTCGCCACCGTGCCGGCCCGGACCGGCATCGTCGGCCGGGTGTACGCCACCGGCGCCCCCGCCGCCGTACCGGACGTCACCGTCGACCCGGACTACCTGCCGATACGCCCGGACGTGACCGCCGAACTGTGCGTGCCGGTGCTGGACCCGGCGGGCCGGCCGATCGGCGTGCTCGACCTGCAGTGGAGTGAGCCGACCGACCTGGAGCCGTGGCGGGAGACCGCGCAGCGGCTGGCCAACCGGCTCGGCGAGCGGATCGCCGCCCTCGGTGGCCCACCGGCGGAGAGCCGCAGCGAGAAGCTGCTCCGGCACGCCGCCGCGCTCTCCTCCGCACCGACCGAGGGGGACGTGTTGAGCGCGGCGGCCTGCGCCGCCCGGGAGGTCTCCACCCTCTCCACCGCAGTGCTCCTGATCGCCGGCCAGCTCAGCCCCGCCCCGGTGGCGCCAAGCGAGCTGGAGACCCGGATCCGCACCGAGCTGACCGAGGCTGGTCCGGCCGCCCTGGACCGGATGGTCGACCGGGCACACCGGTACGGCGCCGGGTACACGCTGGGCGAGGCGGGGCACCCACCGACCGAGGACTATCGACCGCTGACCCGGGCGGGGGTGCGCACCCTCGTCGCCGTTCCGGTCGGGCCGCCGGACGCCGGCGGGGTGCTGCTGGTCGCCGACGAACACGCACTGCGACCGGACCCGACCACGGTCAGCCTGATGGAACTGCTCGCCGGGCAGGCCTGGACGTGCCTGGACCGGCTGCGCACACTGACCCGGCTGCGCGAGCAGGCCAGCTCCGACCCGCTGACCGGGTTGCGGCACACCGGCCCGTTCGGGCAGCGGATCGCTGCGGCCACCCCGGGGCGTACGGCCCTGCTGGCGATCGACGTGGACGGCTTCAAGACCGTCAACGACACGTACGGCCACCAGGCCGGCGACCGGGTGCTGGTCGGGTTGGCCCGGGCGTTGGAGGGGGCGCTACGGCACGGCGACGAGCTGTACCGGATCGGCGGCGACGAGTTCGTCGCGGTGATCGAGGTGAGCCGCCCCGAGGAGGCGGTCCGGATCGCCGAACGGCTGACCGAGGCGGCCCGACGCATCGGCCGCACGATCAGCGTGGGCGTCGCGCTGCCCCGCCCCGGCGAGTCCCCCGATCGCACCCTCCGAAGGGCCGACCAGGCCCTCTACGCGGTAAAACGCCAAGGCCGAGACGGCGTACACCTCTCCGCCGCCTAACCCCCGCCCCCTCCCGACCCCCAGCCCTCGCCGATCTAGGGCATACCGTCGCGAGTTGATCTCCCTGGACAGCGATATGCCCTAGATCGACGAGGTCCGAGGGGCGGGGGCGGGGGGGGGGCGGGGGCGGGGGCGGGGGCGGGGTGGGGGTTAGGGGTTCTTTAGCTCTTTGGCTAGGAGTTCGGCTATCTGGGCGGTGTTGAGGGCTGCGCCCTTGCGGAGGTTGTCGCCGGTGACGAAGAAGTCGAGGGCGCGGGGGTCGTCCAGGGCGCGGCGGATCCGGCCGACCCAGGACGGGTCGGTGCCGACCGCGTCGATCGGCATCGGGAACTCCCCGGCCGCAGGATCGTCGACCAGGATCACCCCGGGGGCGTTGCGGAGCGCCTCGCGGGCGCCCTCGGCGTCGACCTCGGTGGCGAAGACCGCATGTACGGCCACCGAGTGGGCGGTGACCACCGGCACTCGGACGCAGGTGGCGGACACCTTGAGGTCGGGCAGGCCGAGGATCTTCCGCGACTCGTTGCGGATCTTCATCTCCTCCGATGACCAGCCCGCATCCGCCAGGGTGCCGGCCCAGGGCACCACGTTGAGCGCCAGCGGAGCCGGGAACGGGCCCAGGTCGTCGCCGACCGCCTGCCGTACGTCGCCGGTCCGCGAGCCGAGCGCCCGATCGCCGGCGACCTTGGCGAGTTGGTCGTGCAGGATGTCGACGCCGGACTTGCCCGCGCCGGAAACCGCCTGGTAGGAGGCGAGCACCAACTCCCGCAGGCCGTACTCACGGTGCAGCGGCGCGACCGCGACGATCATCGCGAGGGTGGTGCAGTTGGCGTTGGCGATGATGCCCCGGGGCCGGTTGCGGACCTGCTCGGGGTTGATCTCCGGAACGACCAGCGGGACGTCCCGGTCCATCCGGAACGCGCCGGAGTTGTCGACCGCGATCGCGCCCCGCGCGACGGCGATCGGGGCCCACTCGGCGGAGACCTCGTCGGGCACGTCGAACATCGCCACGTCGACCCCGTCGAACGCCTCGGGAGTCAACGCCTGGACGACGAGTTCCTCGCCCCGGCAGCGCACCCGGCGCCCTACCGAGCGCTCGGAGGCGATCAGCCGGATCTCACCCCAGACGTTGCGGCGCCCGGTGAGCAGCTCACACATCACGGTGCCGACGGCACCGGTTGCTCCGACCACAGCGAGGGTGGGCAGCGCCGTCATCGGCGCTACCTACCCGTCCCCGCGTAGACCACGGCTTCGGTGTCGCCACCCAGCTCGAACGCGTCATGGATGGCGCGGACGGCGGCGTCGAGGTCGGTGTCCCGGCAGACCACGGAGACCCGGATCTCGGAGGTGGAGATCATCTCGATGTTGACCCCGGCCGCTCCGAGCGCGGCGAAGAAGCTGGCGGCCACACCGGGGTGCGAGCGCATGCCGGCACCGATCAACGAGACCTTGCCGACGTGGTCGTCGTAGAGCAGGCCCTTGAACTTGACCGGCTCCTGGATCTTGCTGAGCGCGGTCATGGCGGTCGGGCCGTCGGCCTTGGGCAGCGTGAACGAGATGTCCGTGCGGCCGGTGCCCTCGGTGGAGACGTTCTGCACGATCATGTCGAGGTTGATCTCGGCGCCGGCGACCGTGTCGAAGATCCGCGCGGCGGCACCCGGCTCGTCGGGCACCCCGACGATCGTGATCTTGGCCTCGCTGCGGTCGTGCGCGACTCCGGTGATCAGTGCCTGCTCCACGGAAAGGTCCTCCATCGATCCGGTGACCATCGTGCCGGTGTTGGTCGAGTATGACGAACGGACGTGGATCGGCAACCCCGCCCGCCGGGCGTACTCCACGCTACGCAGGTGCAGCACCTTCGCGCCGCACGCGGCCAGCTCCAGCATCTCCTCGTAGGTGATGTACTTGATGTGCCGGGCGTTGGGCACGATCCGCGGGTCGGCGGTGAAGACGCCGTCCACGTCGGTGTAGATCTCACAGACGTCGGCGTGCAGGGCGGCGGCGAGCGCCACGGCGGTGGTGTCCGAACCGCCCCGGCCCAGCGTGGTGACGTCCTTGGTGTCCTGCGAGACGCCCTGGAAGCCGGCCACGATGACCACCGCCCCCTCGTCGAGCGCGCCCTTGAGCCGCCCGGGGGTGACGTCGATGATCCGTGCGCGGCCGTGCACGGAGGTGGTGATCACGCCGGCCTGCGAGCCGGTGAACGAGCGGGCTTCGTACCCCAGGTTGTGGATGGCCATGGCGAGCAACGCCATGGAGATCCGCTCCCCGGCGGTGAGCAGCATGTCCAGCTCGCGGCCCGGCGGCAGCGGGCTGACCTGGTTGGCCAGGTCGAGCAGCTCGTCGGTGGTGTCCCCCATCGCGGAGACCACCACCACCACGTCGTCGCCGGCCTTGCGGGCGGCGACGATGCGATCGGCCACCCGCTTGATCCGCTCGGCGTTGGCGACGGAGGACCCGCCGTACTTCTGCACCACGAGTGCCACGACGGTGCACTCCCTCCCAGCGACCCTGAGCGTGCCGACGCCGCCGGAACCGGGGCCGGCGGCGCGTGTCAGACCCCATGAGGGTATCCGGCAGGTAACGACGCCGGGTCAGGTGATCCCACCATCCGGCCCGAGCGGGGCCGGCAGGGTCGGTCCCACCAGGTCGGGCGGTACGCGGGGACAGCCCCGTCCGACACGCCGGACGAGCCTGGCACGGGTCGGCCCCCACCAACCGCCCGCACCCACCAGAATGGGCCGGTGCCCGTCCTCATCCGCTCTGCCGGCCGCGTGCTCGGGCCGCTCGTGTTCGCCCTGCCGGCGCTCCTGGTCGCCTGCACGAGCGAGCAGCCACCGGCCCCGCCGCCCGCCGATCCGGGGTCGGTCGAGGTGGACGCCGCGCGCGACGAGCTGGCGGCCCTGGCCGCGGCTGCCCAGGACCGCCACGTGGTGGCGCAGTACGTGTACAGCCGGTCGGGTCAACCGGACCGCACCATCGTGTTCACCAGCGCGAACGACGGCAGTTGGCGGGTCGACGTGCCGGGGGGCGCGTTGGGTGGCGCGGCCGATGTCTCGCTGGCTGCCACGACCGACGGGCTGTTCCAGTGCGCCCTGCCATCGGCTGGCCGTCCGGAGTCGTCGAGTTGCGTACGCCTCGGTGAGCGCGACGACGCGATCCCGCGCCGGTCGGACCCGAGGGTCCAGCATCCGCTCACCGACTGGTTGGACGTGCTCACCGACCGGCGCGCACCGTTGGCGGTGGCCCCGGCCAGCACACCCGAGGGCCTGACCGGCACCTGCTACTCGGTGGACTCCACCTCGGCGTCGCTCAACGCCCCGCTGGATGTGGGCATCTACTGCTACGACCGGGACGGCACGCCGACCGGCGTCCGGACCGGGATCGGGACTCTGCGGCTGGCCGCACCACCCGGCCCGGCACCGGCCACCGTGCAGCTGGCCGGGCCGGTGGTGGTCGACCGGGACCCGCTCGACACGGCGGCGCCACCGACCCCTGACCCGTCGGACAGCCCGAGCGCGGGAACGCCCTGATCTTCGTCCCGTTACGGGTGCGTTTGACCACATTTTGCCAGGCCGCCCTGAGTGGCGAATCACCCATACAGGACGATTCATGCCATGGCTGACCTGACCCCGCTGCTCGCCTTCCGCTGGAGCCCCCGGGCCTTCGATCCGAGCGCCGAGCTGACCCCGGACGAGGCAGCCTCGCTGCTGGAGGCCGCACGCTGGGCACCGTCGGCAGACAACGGGCAGCCCTGGCGGTTCGCCCTCGGCCACCGGGACGACGACAACTGGAAGCGGATCCTGATCAACCTCCCGGACAGCGACCAGTGCTGGGCCCGGCGGGCCGCGACCCTGGTGGTCGGCGCACACACCGGCGGCGACGCCGAGCGGGCCGCGTACGACCTCGGTCAGGCGATGGCCCACCTGACCATGCAGGCCACCGCGCTCGGCCTGCACGTGCGCCAGCTCACCCGCTTCGACCAGGCCGGCCTCGCCACCGAACTCGACCTGCCCGGCGGCGTCCGCCCACTGGTGGTCGCCGCCGTGGGCCGGCTCGGGGACCCGTTCGCGCTCCCGCCCGACCTGCGCGCCCGGGAGATCGGCCTGCGCCGCCGTCGCCCGGTCGCCGACCTGCTGCTCGCCTGATCACCCCGGCGGGTCACCCTCCCCGGCTGGCCCGGAGCAGGACCCTCGCGGCGTCGGTGTTGCGGTAGAGGACGTGCCGACCCTGTCGAGACCGGTGGACCAGCCCGGCGGCGTGCAGCGCCCCCAGGTGCTGGGAGACGTTTCCGGCGGACATCCCGGCGAGTCGGGCCAGGTCGGTGGTGGTAGCCGCAGTGTCGAGCAGGTGCAGCAGCACGGCCCGGCCAGGGCCGACCACCCGTGCCAGCGGGTCGCCGGGCGGCGTGCCGGTCGCCTCCCAGAGCGTCCCGACCCCCCGGACCGGGTACGCGCCGGCCGGCAGCGAGTCCTCCAGCAGGTTCCAACACACCCCCCGGTTGGAAAACACGCTCGGATTCAGCGCCAGCCCGCGACCGCGGAGGTCGAAGTCCCGCTCGAACGGGTCGTCGGTGACCACCCGGTCGCCGAGCCAGCGCAGGCTCGGGTGGAGCTGCTCGAACATCCGACCGGCTCCGCCCTCGGCGAGCTGAGCGGCGCGGTACGCCACATCGGCGTCGAGAAGCGCGCGCATCCGCGGCCAGTCCGGGGCGATCGCCTCGTCGTACCAG
Source organism: Micromonospora sp. LH3U1 (assembly GCF_028475105.1). Lineage (NCBI taxonomy): Bacteria > Bacillati > Actinomycetota > Actinomycetes > Micromonosporales > Micromonosporaceae > Micromonospora > Micromonospora sp. LH3U1. The sequence continues at coordinate 6,830,841 of NZ_CP116936.1, forward strand.
ACCCGTACCGCGTCGACGAGCTGAGGCAGCAGCTCGCGGGGCTCGGCGAGCAGCGCCCGCCCGTACGCGCTCAACGGCCGACGCGGGGTGGTCGCCAGCAGATCCTGGACCACCACGTCCGGTGGCGTTGCCGCGATCTGGTCGAGCTGCTGGGCCAACTCCACGTTCGGACGGGCCGCCGGGGTGAGGAAGTCGGGCAGCCAGCAACGTGGCCGGGCCAGCTCCACCAGCGGTCGGACCCGGTCGGCCACCTCCGGACGACGCAGAGTCGCCCGGGCGCGGTCGATCCAGGGCAGATGCACCGCGTAGTGAACCGGGCTGGCCAGGGCCCACATGCTCATGACCGTCTCGTTGGCTGGCGACACGGCGAGCCGCACCCCCGCCACGTCGGCCAGGCTGAACCGCAACTCGGACACACGCACCCCCGCACGATTCGGTCCAGCCTAAAAGGTTCGACCGGGGCCATGGGGGCACGGTTCACTCAGCGGCCATGGGGGCCAGAGAAATCATCCGCACCGCCGTCCGAAACGTCGTACCACCCGCCGGGTTGACCCGCGCGCTGGCCGTGCAGGCCATGGTCTACGCCGTCGGCAGCGGCCTGTTCCACGCCGGCAGCGCCGTCTTCTTCACCCGGGCGCTCGGGCTCAGCGCCGCACAGGTCGGGCTGGGGCTGTCCATCGCGGCGGGGGTGTCGCTGCTGGGTACGGTGCCGCTCGGCGGCCTCACCGACCGGTACGGACCGCAGCGGGTCTGGGTGGTCGGGCTGGTGCTGAACGCCGCGCTCTTCGCGACCTACCCGTTCGTGGGCAGCTTCGCCGGTTTCCTCGCCGTGGTGGTGGCGCTGGCCGCCGTCGACGCCGCGAGCGGCGTGGCCGTGCAGGTCTACTCGATCAACGCACTCCCGCCGGCCGAACGGGTCACGGCGATGGCGTACCAGCGCTCGTCGCTGAACGTCGGCTTCGGGCTGGGTGCGGTGATCAGCGGCCTGGTGCTGGCGGTGGACACGATCGAGGCGTACCGGGGAATGGTCTGGTTCATCTCGACGGTCTTCCTGGTGACGGCTCTCTTCGTGCGGCGACTGCCCCGGCTGCCCCACGTGGCCCGGCCGGTGGAGCCGATGAGCCGGCTCGCCGTGCTCCGGGACCGCCCGTTCATGGCGGTGTCCCTGCTCTCCGGGCTGCTCACCGCGCACCAGACGCTCTACCTGACGGTGATGCCGCTCTGGATCCTCACCCACACCGACGCCCCGAAGACGGTGATCGCCGCCCTGGTGCTGCTCAACACGATCCTGATCGTGCTGCTCCAGGTACGCGCCAGCCGGGGCGCCGACACCGCTGCGGGCGCGGCCCGAGCCTCTCGCCGGGGTGCCCTGCTGATCGCCCTGTTCTGTCTGGTCCTGCCGATCTCCGGGTCCACCCGGGGCACGCTCACCCTGGTGGTGCTGGTTGCCGCCGCGACGCTACTGATCGTGGCCGAGCTGATCGAGTCGGCGGGCGCCTGGGGGCTCACCGCCACCCTGCCGCCGGCCGCCCAGCGCGGGGCGTACGTGGGGGCGTTCCGGCTCGGCACGCAGGTGCAGTACCTGATCGCCCCGGCGGGGCTGACCGCGCTGGGGGTGACCACCGGCGGCTGGGGCTGGTACCCGACGGCAGCGATCTTCGTCCTGGTCGGGCTGGCGATCGTACCCGTGGTGGCCTGGGCCGGACGGTCGCCGCGGCTGGGTGCCGAGGCCGCAGAGCAGTCCATGACGCCGGTCCCATAGTCCGGACCTGCCTTCCCACCCTCCGTTCCATCACGTAGGGTTACCTGGTCATGTGGCGGGCGCTTCTTCTCCTTAGCTGCCGCGACGAGGCCTGACCGGCCGGCACCTCGTCGCGGAGTTGCATCGCGCCGTCCAGCACATCCGAACTTCTTCTCGGCACCGCCGCGCACCGTCGCCCGGCATCTCGCCGACACCTTCCGATCTGCTGACGCCACATGTTCCAGGGAGCACTCTGAGATGGCTCAACCTGTCACCGACGCTGAGACCGATCCGATCGCCCGGCAGCGCCCCAGCCGGATGCCTTACCACCGCTACGAGCCGTACCGGGAGCAGTTCCGAGTCGAGCTGCCGGAGCGCACCTGGCCCACCCGGCACGTCGAGGCCGCCCCACGCTGGTGCGCGGTGGATCTCCGCGACGGCAACCAGGCGCTGATCGACCCGATGTCGCCCGAGCGCAAACGCCGGATGTTCCAGCTGCTGGTCCAGATGGGCTACAAGGAGATCGAGGTCGGCTTCCCGTCGGCCAGCCAGACCGACTTCGACTTCGTCCGGCAGCTCATCGAGCAGGACATGATCCCGGACGACGTCACCATCCAGGTGCTCACGCAGTGCCGGGAGCACCTGATCGACCGGACGTTCGAGTCGCTGCGCGGCGCCAAGCGGGCCATCGTGCACTTCTACAACTCGACCTCCACCCTCCAGCGCCGGGTGGTCTTCGGCCTGGACAAGGACGGCATCGCCGACATCGCCACCACCGGGGCGCGGCTCTGCCAGAAGTACGCCGAGATCCACACCCCGGACACGGACATCTTCTACGAGTACTCGCCGGAGTCGTACACGGGCACCGAGCTGGAGTACGCGCTGGAGGTCTGCTCCCGGGTGATCGACGTGATCGACCCGACGCCCGACCGGCCGCTGATCATCAACCTGCCGGCCACCGTCGAGATGGCCACGCCCAACGTGTACGCCGACTCGATCGAGTGGATGCACCGGCACCTGCCGCGCCGGGACAGCGTGATCCTGAGCCTGCACCCGCACAACGACCGGGGCACCGGCGTGGCCGCCGCCGAGCTGGGCCTGCTCGCCGGCGCGGACCGCATCGAGGGCTGCCTGTTCGGCAACGGCGAGCGCACCGGCAACGTGGACCTGGTGACGCTGGGGCTCAACATCTTCTCCCAGGGCATCGACCCGATGATCGACTTCTCGAACATCGACGAGGTGCGGCGGGCCGTCGAATACTGCAACCAACTGCCGGTGCACGAGCGCCACCCGTACGCGGGCGACCTGGTCTACACCGCTTTCTCCGGCTCCCACCAGGACGCCATCAAGAAGGGCTTCGACGCCCTCACCGCCGACGCGAAGGCGGCCGGCGTACCCGTGGACGAGCACACCTGGGCCGTGCCCTACCTGCCGATCGACCCGAAGGACCTGGGCCGCACCTACGAGGCGGTCATCCGGGTCAACTCGCAGTCCGGCAAGGGCGGCGTCGCGTACATCATGAAGAGCGAGCACCAACTCGACCTGCCCCGCCGCCTCCAGATCGAGTTCTCCGGGGTCGTGCAGCAGGTCACCGATCACGACGGCGGCGAGGTCGACCCGGGCGCCATGTGGGAGATCTTCGCGACGCACTACCTGCTCGACCACCAGCCCGACCCGGCGGTCCGGTTCGCCGGCTACACGATCGGCACCACCGACGGCAAGGTCGAGATCGAGGCCCAGGTCGTCGTGGGCGCCGAGCAGCGCTCACTCACCGCGGTCGGCAACGGCCCGATCGACGCGTACGTCAACGCGCTCCAGTCGGTGGGGGTGGGCGTGCGGGTGCTCGACTACCACGAGCACGCGCTCTCCTCGGGCGGGGACGCGCAGGCCGCCGCGTACGTGGAGTGCGAGGTCGACGGTCGGACGGTCTGGGGTGTCGGCACCGACGCCAACATCGTCACCGCCTCGATCAAGGCGGTCACCAGCGCCGTCAACCGCGCCCGCCGCTGACCTACGCGCGACACCCCCGGGGCAGCTACTTCGGGGGTGTCGCGGCGGGCATCGAGTGGCAGGGCTGTGACGGCGGGGCCTCCCGGGGCGGACGGTGGACCAGCACGAGGGCCAGCACCGCGCCGGCCACGAGCAGCCCGGCACACCACTCCATCGCGCCCCGGAACGCGTTGGTCAGCTCGGCCTTCTGCTCGTACCCGCCGCCGGAGAGGCCGACCAGCAGCGGCAGCGCCGCCACCGCGAGCAGACCACCGGCCCGGGACGCGGCGTTGTTGAAGCCACTGGCCACTCCGGAGAATCGGTCCTGCACGGCGGCCAGCACCGACGCGGTCAGCGGTGCCACGACCAGGGTCAGCCCGATGCCGAAGAGCAGCACCCCGGGCAGCACGTCCGTCCAGTACGACGCGCCCGGTCCGACGCCGCGCAGCAGCAACAGACCAACCGCGGCGATCACCGGCCCGATGGTCAACGGCAGCCGCGGGCCGATCCGCGCCGACAACGCTCCCGCTCGGGCCGATCCGACCAACAGCAGCAGCGTCATCGGCAGCAACGCGATGCCGGTGCGGAAGGCCGACCACTCGACCACGTTCTGCAGGTAGACGGCGAAGAAGAAGGTGAAGCCGCTGAGCGCCGCGTAGACGACCACGGTGAAGATGTTCAGGACCGAGAAGAGCCGGCTGGTGAACAGCCCCGTGGGCAGCATCGCCGCGTCGCCACGCCGCCGTTCCAGCAGGACAAAGGACACTGCGGAGAGCACCCCGACCAGCACCGCGATCAGCACCGGAGCGGAGTCGTAGCCGCGTGTCGAGGCATCGATCAGGGCGTACGTGACGCCGGCGAGCGCCAGCGCGCCGAGCAGGGCTCCTCCGACGTCGAACCGCCGTCGGGTCCGTCCCGGCCCTTCGGTCCGAGAGGCGCTCTCGTCCCGGCTCTCCGGCACCCAGCGCATCGTGGCCAACACCACCAGCACGGCGATCGGCAGGTTGAGGAAGAAGATCCAGCGCCAGGACAGCGCGTCGATCAGCCAGCCCCCGATGAACGGGCCCAGCGCGGTGGACACCCCGGACAGCCCGGCCCAGGCGCCGATCGCCCGACCCCGGTCGTCCGGGTGGAAGCTGGCCTGGAGCACCGACAGCGACCCGGGCGTGAGCAGCGCGCCACCGGCGCCCTGGAGGAACCGGGCCGCGATCAGCCAACCGGTGCCCTGGGCCAGCCCGCACAACACGGAGGCGGCGGTGAACCAGACCACACCGATGAGGAAGATGCGTCGCCGACCGAAGCGGTCCCCGAGTGCGCCGCCGAGCAGCACGAACGCCGCCAGCATCAGCAGGTAGCCGTTGATGGTCCACTGAAGATCGGCCACGTTCGCGCCGAGGTCCTGCCCGAGTTTCGGCAGCGCCACGTTGACGACCGTGCTGTCGAGGAAGACCATGCCAGAGGCGAGTACGGCGGCGAGCAGCGTTCCCCGGCCTGCGGCGGTGCCCATCCGGAGGGCGGGCGCCGGTACGGGAGCGGTCATCCCACCAATCTGCCCTGCATCATGTGGGAGACGCCACGAATTGCCAAAACCATCCCCGGGTACTGTGCGCAATCGCCGGGAGACCGCAAGCTGGAGAGGTGTCGTCTGTGCGTACCGAATCAGGACCGCGAGTGGCGGTAGCCGCGCTCGCCGCGGCGCTGACGCTCGGCGTTGCCGGTTGCGTCCCGCAGGATGAGCCGGAGGCGTCGCCGCCGAGTGGCGGCGGCAACGCCGCAGAGCAGCTCGGTCAGCTCACCGTCGCCACCGCCGGCTCGATGAAGGGCTACAGCCGGAACCACTTCCCGCACTGGAGGGACACCGGCAAGAACTGCGACGTGCGGGACAGCATCCTCCAGCGCGACGGCAAGGACGTGAAGCTCTCCGGCTGCAACGTGGTCGGCGGGCGCTGGGAGAGCGTGTACGACGGCCGCAGCGCCGCCGATCCCTCCGAGGTGGACATCGACCACATGGTGCCGTTGGCCAACGCGTGGCGCTCGGGTGCCGACGAGTGGGACGACGCGAAGCGCGGCGACTTCGCCAACGACACCACCCGTCCGCAGCTCCTCGCGGTTTCGGCGTCCTCCAACCGGTCAAAGGGTGACCAGGACCCGTCGCAGTGGAAGCCGGCGAACCGGTCGTACTGGTGCAAGTACGCTGAAAGCTGGGTGACGGTCAAGCACTACTGGCGGCTGACGGTGACCACCGCCGAGAAGGCCGCCCTGACCGACATGTTGGATGGCTGCAGAGTGGGGAGCGAATCGTGACGGCTGCCGAGGAGAGCGCTGACACCGGCCCGGCCGCCGCCGGCATGACCGCGGACGGCACCGCCGAGGCACCCGCCGCTGTGCCGGGTGCCGGCATGGTCGCGGACTCGGGCGGGGCGGCTGGCCCGCAGAGCCGCACCGCCGACATCGTGCCCGGCCCCGGCGGGGTGATGACCGACGAGGTCGGCGTCGTCACCGGAGACCTGACCCTGCGCACCGAGTACGCGGACGGCAAGGTCACCCTCCGGGTGCAGTACAAGGACGCGGACGAGTGGTACGCGGTGACCGGTGGGTCGGTCGCGCTGGCCGACCCGGCAGGGCTGGACGCGGTGCACGGCGTCGCGGTGGGCCTGCTGCACCGCCCCGAGGGCTGACGACCTCCGACGCCGCCGGCACCGCGTCCAGTCTCAGACGTACGAACCGGGCTCGGTGGGTGCGGAGACCACGGCCGGCGCGTCCCCCTCGTCCTCGGGGCGGACGATCTGCGCGCTGACCTGGTGCGGTCGCAGCTCGCCGCTGGCGATCCGCTCGGCGAAGTGGCAGGCCACCCGACTGGCACCGATCTCGCGCAGCACCGGCCGCTCGTCGGCGCAGCGGGTGGGCTGCGCCCACGGGCAGCGCGTGTGGAAACGGCAGCCGGACGGCGGGTTGGCCGGCGACGGCAGGTCACCGGCGAGCAGGATCCGCTCCCGGCGGTCCTCCACGTCCGGGTCCGGCACCGGCACGGCGGACATCAACGCCCGGGTGTACGGGTGCATCGGCTCGGTGTAGAGCCGGTCGCTCGGCGCCTCCTCGACCAGCGCGCCCAGATACATGACGCCGACCACGTCGGAGATGTGCCGGACCACCGCGAGGTCGTGCGCGATCACCAGGTAGGTCAGCCCCAGACTGTCCTGGAGCTCGTCCAGCAGGTTGACAACCTGGGCCTGGATCGAGACGTCGAGCGCCGAGACCGGCTCGTCGGCGACGATCAGCTCCGGTCCGAGCACCAGCGCGCGGGCGATGCCGATGCGCTGCCGCTGCCCACCGGAGAACTCGTGCGGGTAGCGGGACAGCGCCCAGCGGGGCAACCCCACCGCGTCCAGGGTCTCGCCGATGATCCGCCGACGATCGGTGCGGTCGGTGCCGATCCCGTGGGTGTGCAGGCCCTCGGTCAGGATCGACTCGACGTTCTGCCGGGGGTCGAGACTGGACATCGGGTCCTGGAAAATCATCTGCATCCGGCGACGCATGCCGCGCAGCTTCTCCGACTGCAGCGTCGTCAGCTCGACGCCGTCGAAGCTGACCTCACCGGAGGTCGGCGGGGTGAGCTGGAGCAACGCCCGACCGAGCGTGGACTTGCCGCAGCCGGACTCGCCGACCAGGCCGTACGTCTTGCCACGCGGGATGCTCAGGTCGACTCCGTCGACGGCCTTCACGTGGCCGACCACCCGGTCGAAGAGCACTCCCCTCTTGATCGGGAAGTGCACCTTCAGGTCGCGCACCTCGACGAGGATGTCGTTCTCGCTCACGCTGATTCCTCCTCGCGCGGGGCGGGTACGGTGCCGGGCACCGGCTCCGGGTTGACGCACCGGTAGCTACGTCCGTCGTACGCGTGCACCAACTCTGGCGGCTCACCCACGCACTCGTCGGTCCGTCGGGCGCAGCGCGGGGCGAAGGCGCAGCCGTCCGTCCAGGGCAGCAGATCGCGGACCGAGCCGGGAATCGGGTTGAGCTTCTCGCCCCGCCCGGCGTCCAGGCGCGGCACCGAGCCGAGCAGACCCACGGTGTACGGGTGACGCGGCTGGCGGAACAGCGGACGACGGCGGGCCGTCTCCACCACCCGGCCGCCGTAGAGCACGTTGACCGTGTCGACCATGCCAGCAACCACACCGAGATCGTGCGTGATCATCAGGAGCGCGGTGCCGGAGTCCCGGACCAGTTCCTTGAGCAGCTCCAGGATCTGGGCCTGGATGGTGACGTCCAGCGCGGTGGTCGGCTCGTCGGCGATCAGCAGCCGAGGCTGGCAGGCCACCGCCATCGCGATGAGCGCGCGCTGGCGCATTCCACCGGAGAGCTGGTGCGGGTACTCCTTCAGCCGCCGCTTCGGGTCGGGGATGCCGACCCGGTCCAGCAGCGCCGCCGCCTCCTTCGCCGCGGCCGCACCCTTCATCCCCCGGTGCCGGGTGAGCACCTCGGTCACCTGCAAGCCGATCGGGATCACCGGGTTCAGCGAGGAGAGCGGGTCCTGGAAGATCATCGCGATGTCCCGGCCGCGGATGTCCCGCCGCGACCGGTCGTCCAGCTGCAGCAGGTCGGTGCCATCGAAGACAGCCTTGCCACCGACCCGGAGGCCGGGCTGCTTCGGCAGCAGACCCATGATCGCGAGCGAGGTGACGCTCTTGCCGCAGCCGGACTCGCCGACCAGGCCGACCACCTCACCGGCGTCGACCGAGAAGGACACCCCGTCGACCGCGTGCACGGCCCGCTGACCTCGGCGGGCGAACGTGACGGACAGATCATCAACTTCGAGCAGTGCCATCACTGGCCTTCCATTCGCGACTGCGGGGCTCGCAAGCTCACTCCTCGCGCTTCACACATGAGGGCCTACTTCCGCAGCTTCGGGTCGAGGGCCTCGCGCATCGCCTCACCGAGCAGGGTGAAGCCGAGCGCGGTGATGATGATCGCGACGGCCGGGTAGATCGCCAGCGACGGCCGGATACCGAGGTACTGCTGCGCGTCGGCGAGCATGACGCCCCACTCCGGTACGGCCGTGTCCGGGTTGCCCAGGCCGAGGAAGGAGAGCGCCGCGGCCTCGATGATCGCGGTAGCCAGGGTCAGGGTGGCCTGCACGATCACCGGAGCGAGCGAGTTCGGCACCACGTGGGTCAGCGCGATCTTCGACTTCTTGACGCCGAGCGAGGTGGCCGCCAGCACGTAGTCGCTGTTGGCCTGGGAGATCATCGAACCGCGCAGCAGCCGGGCGAACACCGGCACCGACACCACGCCGACCGCGATCATCACCGTGGTCAGGCTGGCCCCGAGCAGAGCGGCGATGCTCACCGCCAGCAGCAGGCTCGGCATCGCCAGCAGCATGTCGATGAACCGCATCAGGGTGGTGTCGATCCACCGCCCCCAGCGGCCACCGAGACCGGCCGCCGCACCGGAGACGCCACCGATGAGCGCACCGATGGCCAGACCGATCAGGGTGGAGACCACGCCGACCAGCAGGGTCTGGCGGGCACCCACGATCATCCGGCTGAACTCGTCACGGCCCTGATGGTCGTAACCGAACCAGTGATCGCCGGTGGGACCGGGGATGACACCCGGCCTGATCAGCCCCTCCCGGATGCCGATCGTGTCGGTCGCCGCGTACGGCACGAGGAACGGCCCGATCACCGCGACCAGCACGAAGAGCGCCAGGATGACCGCGCCGACGATCGCGGCCGGGTTGCCGCGCAGCCGGCGGAACGCCTCCTGCCAGAGGCTCACCCCCCGCTCGTCGTCACGGGCGGCCAACTCCGCGAGCCGGTCGATCTTTTCGCGCTTCTTACCCGGACTGAGGGTCATCGCACCCTCACCCTCGGGTCGATGAAGCTGTAGGAGAGGTCGACCAGGAGGTTCACCAGCACGTACACCACCGCGATGATCAGAATGAAGCCCATCAGCACCGGATAGTCGCGCTGGCCGATGGCCTCGGCGACGAAGGCTCCGATGCCACTGAAGGCGAAGACGGTCTCGGTCAGCACGGCGCCGGAGAGCAGGCCGCCCGCGAGCAGACCGATCGAGGTGGCCACCGGCAGCATCGCGTTGCGCAGGACGTGCCGGCGACGGACCGTCTGCTCGGTCAGGCCCTTCGCCTCGGCGGTCCGGACGAAGTCCTCGTTCAGCACCTCCAGCACGCTCGCCCGGGTGATCCGGACGATGATCGCCAGCGGGATGCTGGCCAGCGCGATGCTGGGTAGCACCAGATGCCAGATGGCGTCGGCAGCGGCGTCCCACTCGCGGGTCATCAGCCCGTCGAGGACGAAGAAGTTGGTGACCCGGGTCGCCTCGAGCGTCGGGTCCTGGCGGCCGCTGGACGGGAACCAGTGCAGGTTCTCCGAGAAGATCGCCTTGAGCACGTAGCCCAGGAAGAAGACCGGGATGCAGATGCCGATCAGCGAGCCACCCACCGAGGCGTGGTCCAGGAAGCGGCCGCGACGGCGGGCAGCCAGATAGCCCAGCGGAATGCCGACACCGATCGCGATCACCATCGCGGTGATGGTCAGCTCGACGGTGCCGGGGAAACGCTCGATGAACTCCGTCGTGACCGCCCGCTTGGTGGAGGTCGAGGTGCCGAGGTCGAGCTTGATCAGCCGCCGGACGAACCGGCCGTACTGCACCAGGATGGGCTCGTCGAGCCCCATGTTGCGGCGGATGGCGGCACGCATCTCGGGCGTGCCGCGCTCGCCGAGGATGGCGGTCTCGGGGCCGCCGGGTAACCGGCGGAGCCAGATGAAGAGCAGGAGGGAGAGCCCGAACAGCGTGGGTATCAGCTGAAGCAGGCGCCTGACGATAAACCGGAACACGGCGGCCTCGAAGGGGTGCGGAGGGTTGCGGGCGGGCGCTGTGCGACAGCGCCCGCCCGCGTTCCTTGCGTCAGATCAGGACTTACTTGAACTCGGCGGTCGCGAAGCGCTCGTCGGTGAGCGGGCTCGCCTTGACGCCGGTCACGTCCTTGCCGAACACGATCGCCGGCGGCGAGTGCGAGATCGGCACACCGGGCAGGAACTCCATCACGGACTTGTTCAGGGCCTTGTACTTCTCGGTGCGGGCCGCGATGTCGGCGGTGGTGTCCGCGTCCTTGAACTGGTCGAACAGGGCCTTGTTGTTGAAGCCCCACTCGTCCTTCGGCCGGTCGAAGAAGGTGCCGATGAAGTTGTAGGCGTCGCCGTAGTCACCGGTCCAGCCCAGGAAGTGGATGTCGTGCTTGCTGCCCGAGGTGGTGGCGTTGAGGTAGTCCGGGCTCCACTTGAGCGGGATCGCCTCGACGGTGATGCCAACCGCCTTCAGGTCCGCCGACAGCAGCTCGAAGATGTCCTTCGGGTTCGGCATGTACGGCCGGGTGACCTCGGTCGGGTAGTGGAACTTCAGCGTCAGGTTCGACGCGCCGGCCTCGGCCAGCAGAGCCTTCGCCTTGGCCGGGTCGTAGGTGTACTTCGGAACGTCGCCGTTCCAGCCCTCGACGGTGTCCGGCATGAAGTTGTCGGCGACCTTGGCGCCCGGGGGCAGCTTCGAGTCGACCAGCTGCTGACGGTTCAGGGCGTACGCGATGGCCTGCCGGACGCGGAGGTCGGCGAGCTTCGGGTTGCCCTTCTGGTTGATCGCCAGGTAGAGCACGTTGAACGCCGGGCGGGTGAGCATGTTGAAGCCCTCGCCCTTCAGCGGCTCGACGTCGGCCGGGCCAACCAGGTCGTACCCCTGGATGTCACCGGAGCGCAGCGCCTGCTTGCGGGCGTTCTCGTCGGAGATCGTCTTGAAGATCAGGGTCTTCAGCTTGGCCTTGGCGCCCGAGTAGTCCTCGTTGCGCTCCAGGGTCAGCGTCTTGTTGGCGACGTCCCAGGCCTTGAACTTGAACGGGCCGGTGCCGGTCGGGTGCGCCGTCGCGTACGCCGGGTACTTGATGTCCTCGGCGGTGCCCGCGACGTTGCTCGCGTCGAACTCCTGCAGCGCCTTCGGGCTGTGGATGGAGAACGAGGGGAGCATCAGCGCGGCCGGGATCTTGCTGGAGACCCGGGTGAACGCCAGGTCCACAGTGGTCGCGTCCTTGGCGGCGCAGGACTTGAAGAGGCTCGGCGGCAGCTCCGCGTCCTCGTTCTTGGCGAAGCCACCCATGACGTCCTGCCAGTACGCGGTCACGTCCGGGCTCTGCATGAGGCCCTTGGCGTTGTACCAGCGGTCGAAGTTGGCGCAGACGGCCTCGGCGTTGAATTCGGTGCCATCGTGGAACTTCACGCCCGAGCGGAGCTTGAAGGTCCAGGTGGTGCCGGCGGCGTCCGGGGTCCACGACTCGGCCAGACCGGGGGTGACCTTGGTGCCACCCTCCTCCGGTCGGACCAGGGTCTCGAAGACCTGACGCGCCACACGCAGCGACTCACCGTCGCTGGCGAAGCTCGGGTCGAGCACCTTCGGGTCTCCGGCAACGCCGAAGACGAGGGTGTCCTTCTTACTACTACCGGAATTGTCATCGCGGTTGCTCTCGGCGCAGCCTGCTACCGCGAGGGCCGCGACCGCGACGGCCGCGATCGCGACCTTCGGCCTGGGTGCACGCATGGTGCTTCACCTCGTCCTTGGGGGTACGGACAACGTGGTGACAGGGGTCACCGATGGCGGTGACCATAGCTCTCGTTGCGTCCACCCGGAAACCGCCGGGTGGACGGTTGGTATCGGATCGTGCCTTAACCGTCGCTTGACATTCGATTCGAAGGTAAACGGCGTCAAAAACCGATCAATCCGCACCCGCGATGCCAAACTGTTACGTCGAACAGGCCCGATGAGGGAGCAGGTGTCAGATCATTTCCGGGCAGGGACGCGAGCCGACACGGCGATGGTCGGCACCCGGACCGGGTGCCGACCATCGGTCGTACTGGACGTGCTCAGACCGCCCGGCGGCCCTCGAAGGCGCGACCGAGGGTGATCTCGTCGGCGTACTCCAGGTCGCCGCCGACCGGCAGCCCACTGGCCAGCCGGGTCACCGAGATGCCCATCGGCTTCACCATCAGCGCCAGGTAGGTGGCGGTCGCCTCGCCCTCGGTGTTCGGATCGGTGGCCAGGATCAACTCCCGTACCGCGCCGCCGCTGAGCCGGATCAGCAACTCCCGGATGCGCAGATTGTCGGGGCCGATCCCCTCCAGCGGATTGATCGCGCCGCCGAGCACGTGGTAGCGACCGCGGAACTCACCGGTCCGCTCGACGGCCACCACGTCCTTGGGCTCCTCCACCACGCACAGCACCTCGTCGGTGCGGCGCGGGTCGCGGCAGATCCGGCACTGCTCGGACTCGGCCACGTTGTAACAGGTCGTGCAGAACCGCACCAGCTCCTTGACCTTGCGCAGCGCGCCGGCCAGCCGGTTGACGTCGGCCGGATCAGCCGACAGGACGTGGAACGCGATCCGCTGGGCGCTCTTCGGGCCCACGCCCGGCAGCCGACCCAGCTCGTCGATCAGATCCTGGATGGCACCTTCGTACATCTGCCGGCTCAGAAACCGGGCAGGCCGAGGCCGCCCATGCCGCCGGCAACCGGGCCCATCTTGCGCTCGGTCAGCTCCCGAGCCGCCTCGGCGGCGTTGTGCACGGCCGCGACGACCAGGTCCTCCAGCGTCTCCACGTCATCCGCGTCGACGGCCTTCGGGTCGATCTTGATGGCCTTGAGCTCACCGGAGCCGGAGACGGTCGCGGTGACCAGCCCACCGCCGGCGGTGCCCGTCAGCTCGGCCTCGGCCAGCTCGGCCTGGGCGGCGGCGATCTGCTGCTGCATCTTCTGCGCCTGCTTCAGCATCTGCTGCATGTTCGGCTGTCCACCTGGGCGCACGGATGGCTCCTTCTCGCACTCGTCTGCTCGGCCGCCGCCCAGCCTATCCGCTGGGACCGACCCCGCCCCGTTCCGGTGCGTCCGCCCACGCCGGGGCGCGTGCTCGGCGCGGGCAGGCGTTTCAGAGCCGGACGTACTGCTCCCGGACCAGGGCCTCGACGGCGGGCACGGTGTTCGACGGGCCGCCGACCGCGCTGACGATCACGACGACCTCGTCCCGGCCCGCGACGGCCCACACGCCGGCCGGCTCGGCACCCACGAAGACCGCCGCCCCCGCCACGTCGGCGAGTGGGGTCAACTCGCCGGGAGTTGCCCGCAGCAGGTCGGCGTAGGAGCGCTGGAACTGGTTGGCCGACCCCACCGAGCTGAACTGGAGCAGGGTGATCGACACGGAGGTGTCGTCCGGGCGGGTCCAGGCTGATCCCGCCGTATGGAGAACGTCGTCGCGCACCTGCACGCCGAGCAGGAACGCCTGCACAGGGGCGATCGGCAGAATCAGACCCAGGTCGACCTGATCGTCGACTGCGGCCGGCGCAGCGGGCGCCGAGCCGGCCGGAGCCACGACCACCAGCGCGCCGAGATCGTCGCCGACCGAGTGGATCGCGTACCAGGTGACCGTGCCGAGGAGGGCCACCACGGCGAGAGCCGCCAGCACGCCCGCGATCGGCGCCGGACGCCGCCACCAGGGTGCCGCCGGTCGGGCCTTTCGGCGCGAACCCTGCCAGACGAACGGGGCCGAGTCCTCCGCAGCCGCCGGGTCCGCCGCGGCGGGTTCATCCAGGGGTACGGCGGACGCGGCCTCCGGCACAGCGGGCGCGGCCTGTTGCACAGCGGGTGCGGCGGGCGCGGCATCGCGGGCGGCTTCCGGCACAGCGGGCGCGGCCTCGCGGGCAGCCGCTGTGGAGGGCACCGGCAGGGCCGAGACGGCGCGTACGAGCAGCGCCACCCCGAAGAAGGCGAGCCACACGCCGCCAAGGAGGTCTGCGCTGGGCGGGTCCTTCGAGGGGAAGCCGCTGACGTCGATGGCGGCCGTGCCGGGCAGGAGAGTGCCGACTCCCAGCACCACGCCGAGCAGCATCGCGCCCAGCCGCACACCGAACCGCCACGGCGGGTGCACCCAGGCCAGCACCAACAACACCACCAGCGACGCCCACCCGACGTACAGCGGTTGCCAGTAACCCGCCAGATCGGTCAACACGTACGTGCGTACCTCGGTCGAGGGGGGTTGACCGAGCAGCCGAGCAAGGCTGTCTCGACCGGGACGCACCGCCACCCACGGCATCGACCGCGCCTGGAACAGCACAGCCAGGCCCACGACCGTCAGCACCGCCGCCTTCGCGTGCTGACGGCCGAACCGGCTGATGCCGGCGGCGCCCTCCGGAGTCGCGGTGATCATCACGGCGCACATCCTGACAGCGCTCGGGAACACCGTCCACCCCGCTCGAACCGCCTGCCAGGTACGGCTACCACTACCCGGAACCGGCCATCTGCGGGTAGTGCGCCGGAAGTCACCGCCTTGGTCTGCTTGACGGCATGGAACTCAATCGCACCGGGCGGGTCGGTGCCCTGTGCTGGGTCGCGGCCGTACCGATCTTCCTCATCGCCAGCCTGATCACCGGCCTGCGGTGGCGCGAGCCGACCTACAGCTGGGCCACCCACAACATCAGCGACCTCGGCAACGCCCACTGCGGCGTCTGGGACACCACCCGACCCCGCTACGTCTGCTCACCCTGGCACCCGCTGATGAACGCCGCGTTTCTGACCACCGCCGTGCTACTCGCCGCCGGGCTGCTGCTGACCTGGCGGCTCCTCGGTCACGGCGGTGTGGTGCGGTCCGCCCAGACGCTGCTGCTGCTGGCCACCGGCGGGTACGCCCTGGCCGGCATCTACCCGGCCGACGTCGACGAGAACCTGCACGTCCTCGGCGCATTCCTGATCATGGGACTGGGCAACGTCGGCCTGCTCCTCGCCAGCTTCGCACCGAGCACCACGACGCTCGGCCGGTGGCGACGGCTCACCCTCGCCGCCGGGCTCATCGCGCTGGTCGGGACGGTGCTGTTCTTCGCCCAGCAGGGCGTCGGGATCGGCGTGGGCGGCATGGAACGGGTCGCCGTACTGCCCTTCCCACTCTGGGCCTGCTGCCTAGGCGTCCTGCTCGCCGAAGCACCCCTCCCGCACGATCTTGCACTTTCTGCCTCGACATAAGGGGCATTCCACGCAAGACGGCGACCGAAACTGCAAGATCGCCGGGGTGGGGCGGGGGGCGGGGGTGGGGTGGGGGCTAGCGGGCGTCGACCTCGTCGATCTTTTCGGCCCCGAAGGTCTCGCGGAGCAGCCGTACCGCCTGCTCCTCGCTGGATTCCCTGGCGGCCTTCTCGTCGATGACCTCGTCCAACGGCTCGTCGCCCGGGTCGAACCCCTCGTAGGCCGGGGCCGCCGCTGGCGCCGCGCCACCCGGCCGGCCACCGCGTGATGGGCCATCGAACTCCGGGTCGTAGGGCGGTTCGCCGGCCCATTCGGCGTCCGCGACGGGCCGGGTTGCCGCTCCGGTACGCACACCGCGCCCCGCCGCCGCCGCGCGAGCTGCGGCGATGGCGCTGCTCACCGGGGCACCACCGGCTGCCGCCGGCTGCCGGGCCGCCGATGTCGGGTTGCCCCGCACGCCCGGCTTACCGCCACCGGCCGCTGCGCCGGGGCCACCGGAACCGCCTGGGTTGCCGGGTCCGCCGCCATTCGCGCCGGTGCCGTTCGTGCTACCGCCGTTCGCGCCGGTCGGTGCGGGTGCCGAGCCGGAGCTGCCCGATGCGGCGCCGGAGTCTGGGTCGTTCCCGGCCGACGCGCCACCCGGGCGGGCGGCCTCCGGCCAGTCCTCGTCATCCGTCGCCTCGGCAACGGGGGCGCCACCGCCGGGGCGGGCCGCCTCCGGCCAGTCGTCCTCGTCGTCCGCGGCCGCAGCGGGCTGCGCTGCGCCCTGCCGACCTGCACCGTGACCATCCGCCGGCGCGCTGGGCTGCGCTGTGCCCTGCCGACCTGCACTGTGACCACCGGATCCGTCCCCGCCCATGCCGGCACCGCCACGCGCACCCGGGCCGGCAGCGCCGGTCGGATTCGCTGCGGTGGGCGGCGTGGTGGTCGGGCCGGCAGCGGCGATCGGGGCCGACGCACTGGGCGGCGCACTCCCCGACCCGGCAGCGGCGCTCGGCGCGGCGTTCGAGTTCGCCGCTGTGGGCGGCGCGCTCGTCGGGCCGGCAGCGGCGGTCGGCGTCGACGCACTGGGCGGCGCACTCCCCGACCCGGCAGCGTTCGCCACCGCGTTCGAGTTCGCCGCCGTGGGCGGCGCGCTCGTCGGGCCGGCAGCGGCCGTCGGCTGCGGCGTATTCGTCGGGGCGGGCGGCACGTCTGGCGCGGGGGCGGGGTGGCGGGTCGGGCCGGAGCGGCGGATTGCGAGCGCGGCGTGCCGGACAGCGACACGCCACCTCGCTCGCCGGCCACGTCGCAGCGGATCTGCCAGCGCCCGCCCAACTCCTCGTAGAGCGCGTCGGTGAGCACCGCCGCGTGATCGGCCATCATCTTGGCCAGCACGGTGGACTTCACCGTCAGCACCAGCGTGTCGCCGTCGAGTTCGCGGACCACCGCGTCGCGCATCAAGGCCGCGATCCGCTTGTTGGTCCGGTTGACCTTGCCGACCACGTCGGGCCAGACCCGGCGTACCGCAACGGCGTCCAGTGCCGCAGCCGGCGCACCGGGTCGTGGCGGCGCTGGCGTCGCCGGGTCCGGGAGCACGGCCGATGGCGGCACTACGCGGCGTGGTGCGGGCGAGACGGGTGCGGCCCGATCAGCGGGTGCCGACCCGGCGGTGGTCGACGCACCGGGCGACGCCGGGATCGGCGAGTCGGCGGCCGAGGCCTGCGAGGCCGGTGCGCCCGAAGTCGGGGCGTTCGAGACCCGAGCAGCCGAGGTCGGGGCGCCGGCCAGCGCAGCGGAGGCGGGAGAGCCTGGGGCCGCAGCGTGCTGGGTCGGGGACGCTGCCGGGTCGACCTCCCACGGCGGTGCCGAGGTCGGGGCGTTGACGGGTGCCGGGCTGGCGGCAGCCGGGACCGGGGTGGCGTGCTGTGGGCGTACCCCCGGGTGTGCAGCCGGTGCGGAGCCGGCGGCGGCCGACGGCGCGTCGGTGCCGCTCAGGGTGAGCCGACGTTCCATCCGCTCAAGGCGCTGGAGCAGGCCACCGGTGGAGTCGTCCGCGCCGGGCAGCAGCATCCGGGCGCAGATCAGCTCCAGCAGCAGGCGGGGCGCGGTGGTGCCACGCATCTCCACCAGGCCGTCGTGCACGATGTCGGCGCAGCGGGAGAGCGTGCCCGGGCCGAGTTGCGAGGCCTGGGCGGCCATCCGCTCGATCTGGTCGGCGGGGCCGTCGATCAGGCCCTTCGCGGCGGCGTCCGGCACCTGCTGGAGCACGATCAGGTCGCGCAGCCGTTCCAACAGATCCGACGCGAACCGGCGCGGGTCGTGCCCGGCCTCAGCCACCCGGTCGACGGTGGCGTACGCGGCGGCGCCGTCCCCGGCGGCCAGCGCGTCGCACATCTCGTCGATCAACGCGGCGTCGGTGACGCCGAGCAGCGCGGCGGCCCGCGCGTAGGTGACGCCCTCCGGGCCGGCGCCGGCCATGAGCTGGTCGAGCACCGAGAGGCTGTCCCGGGCGCTACCGCCACCGGCGCGGACCACCAGCGGGAAGACCGCCGGCTCGACGCTGACGCCCTCGGCCTGGGTGAGCTGCTCCAGGTACGGGCGGAGCACCTTCGGCGGGATCAGTCGGAACGGGTAGTGGTGGGTCCGCGAACGGATCGTGCCGAGGACCTTCTCCGGCTCGGTGGTGGCGAAGATGAACTTGACGTACTCCGGAGGCTCCTCGACCAGCTTGAGCAGGGCGTTGAAGCCCTGGGTCGAGACCATGTGCGCCTCGTCGATGACGTAGATCTTGAACCGGCTGCTGGCCGGTGCGAAGAAGGCGCGTTCGCGCAGCTCGCGGGCGTCGTCGACACCGCCGTGGCTGGCGGCGTCGATCTCGATCACGTCGATGGAGCCAGCGCCGTCGGTGGCCAGCGTGCGGCAGGACTCACACTTGCCGCACGGCTCGGGCGTGGGGCCCTGCTCACAGTTGAGCGAGCGGGCCAGAATCCGGGCGCTGGAGGTCTTGCCGCAGCCGCGTGGGCCGGAGAAGAGGTAGGCGTGGTTGAGCCGCCCGCTGCGCAGCGCCTGCGACAGCGGCTCGGTCACGTGCTCCTGACCGATGACCTCAGCGAAGGTACGCGGCCGGTACTTGCGGTAGAGCGCCAGCGTCACTCGTCCCGCCTCCTCTCGACCGAGCCATTCTGCGCCGGTCGGGCGCGGGTGACCACCCACCACCCCGGGGCGCCTGGGTTGTCGCGCGTTGATCGACTCGACTTCTCGGAAGTCGCGGTGTCCGCAGCCCCGGGATACCGCGACATCATGGATGTCGAGTGGATCAACCGGCCCACAGACAAAAAGGCCTCCCGTGCACCCGGCAGAGCTCGCTTATCCTTGCTGCCTTCCGGCCCTGGGGAGGTTCACGAGATACCGCCGCACGGGAGGTGACGCCCAGCCTACCCGACCGCCCGTCGATCTTCAGGGGGTGGTGGGGTGGCCCCGCCGACGCGGGCCTGTATCCTGGCTCGCGGAGGATTCGCCTAGAGGCCTAGGGCGCACGCTTGGAAAGCGTGTTGGGTTTACACCCTCACGAGTTCGAATCTCGTATCCTCCGCTCGTCTGAGCAGCACGAACGACAGGGCCGGCCCCACTGGGGACCGGCCCTGAGTCGTCTGCACGATCGGTCAGCCCACCACCTGGATGTTCTCCGCGCCCTGCGCCGAGAACCACGCCTCGAGCTCGCCGCCGCCGAGGGACCGGGTCGCTCCCTCGTCGACGAAGACCGGACCGACGACGGCCCCCTTCGCACCTTCGAACTGGCAGCCGAACATCCTCGCGCCACTCAGCACCGCGGGCATGCTCGTGCCACCGAGCGTGCACCAGCGCAGGCTGGCGTATTCAAGGTTGGCGTCACGCAGATCGGTTTTGTAGAACTTGGCGGAATTGAGGATCGCGTAGCTGAGATCCGCACCCGTCAGAACCGCATCGTCGAGTTGCACCGAGAACAGCCGAGCCGAGCGGAACCGCGCCTTATCGGCTGAGCAGCCGACCATTTCCGCTTTGGCCAGGTCAGCGAAGGAGAAATCCGCGCCCTGCAACTCGGCGTTGGCCAGGTTGGCGTCGCCGAGATTGGCCTCCTCGAATCGGACGCCCACCAGGTCGGAATTGGCAAGGTAGGCGCCGGTCAGGTCGAGACGGCTGAGATCCGCGCCGCGAAAATCAAGAAAATCACCCGACAGGTACGAGGTGGACGGAGGTGCGGCGAACCACTCCTCAAGCGCTTCCCGAGCGTCGGGGCTGTCCGGCCAGCGGATCACATCGGCGCCGCTCCGCTTATATTTGCTCATTTGTCGAACACCACCTTGCCGTCCCACTCCGGTCGTTCAGCGACCCGCGCCCTGAGATCGGCCAACGCAGTCGGCGATAGGCTACGGGTGTTGAGAATGACGTTCTGTCCACCAGCGACCTCGTCGGCGAGTTTCTGCTCGAACTCCTCGCCATCGTACCGCCCCCTCATACCCTCGGGCATCGGCTCGCCAGCCCGCCGACCAGCGGGGAACAAATCATTGGGCGACTTGACGTCCCAGTTCTCCCCGTTGGAATCGAAGAACTCACCCTGATCCTTCTGGAATGCGGGATCGGAGTTGTCGAGTTCGGCCCGCCGAATCGGCCCAGGGATCTTCCCCTCGGCCTCCGCCGCGAGCCCGACCTCGGCCTCGATCCGGGACTTCGCGCTGATGTTGCCGTTGTGGGCCGGGTCGGCGGCGAGTTCCTCCAACCGCCGGTCGTACTCGGGGGTGCCGGGCTTGGGAGGCTGGTATTCGTCGTCCCCTCCGGAGGGGCGGCCAGGCGAGTCGTCGGAGTCGCCGCCCGGCCGACCGAGCCGCGCCTCCTCGGCGGTGACCTCCTGCGCCCTGGTGACGTTGTCGGGCACCTCGTTGGAGCTGCGGCGCCGCTGTCCGGGGACCCCGCTCTCACCGTCACCGTCACCCGGGCGCGACGGGGTTTCACCGTCACCGTGCCCACCGGGGGGCGTCTTGGGCTTCGCCATCGTCTCGGCCCTAGCCGTTCAACAGCTTGGAAAGGTTGGTCAGGCTGGAGATCAGCGCGGCGACGTACGTGAGGATGCGACCGGCCCACTTGACGACAGCCGCCACGATCTGCGCCGCGATCACTGGAATCGTGATGACGAAGATCGCCTCGATGGCCCACACGATCACGCGCGCCACCAGGTCGGCGATGAGATCGCGGACGATGTCACGGGTGAACGCCACCAGGTTCCCGGCGGCCTGGGTCGCGGCGGCCATCGCGGCGGAGATGCCGCTCAGCCCATCCATCGCCGTGATGTTGTGTGCCATCAGACCGTGGTACGCCGTGGCGGCCTGCCCCTGCCAACCCGGCACGTCCACCCCGAGGTGTGACTTCAGGTCGGCGGCCATGCTCTCCAGCTCGGCGGCCATGTTGTTCCAGGTGGAGGCGTGTGAGGCCACCACGTCAGGCATGCCCGTGAGCTCGTCGAGCATCTCGCGCAGCGGCTCGAAGTATTCCATCGCCCAGCCCAGCCCGTTGGCGAGCAGTGCGCTGAAGGGATCCAGCACCGTCGCGACGGCCTCGACGCCGAACGCCGCACCGGCCAGGAGATCGTCGACCCAGCCCTCGCTGTGGATTGCGTCGACCAGACCTTGGAAGCTGTCCGCGGCGGCCGCGCCGGTCCAGGGCTTGCGGGTCGACTGGACGCCGGCGATCAGCGACGCGTCGGTCATGACGCTCTGTCCAGTTGGCTGCCGACCTTGCGGATCGTGCTGTCGGAGTCCACGTCCGCGTTGTCGTAGTTGTCGGCGGTCGTGCCCAGCCCCTTCACCACCAGGGACAGGTTCTCCTCGACGTAGGCGATCAGCTCGTCCTGCCGAGTGTGCCGACCCTCCAGGATCCCGGAGATCCACCCACACAACATCCCGTACGCCGCGTCGTCCTGCGTGATGTGGGCGCTGGCGGCCTTGACCGCGCCGAACCGGGTGCGCAGCGCCTCGATGTTGCGCGCGTGCTGGCGGATCTGCTCGGCGTCGACCTCGAACCCGCCGCTCACCAACTCACCACCGGCCGTGCTGCTCGTCCGGGCCGTCCAGCGGGGGGTTGGCCTCGCGCAGCTGCTGCCCGACGCGTTCGGCGATCGCCCGAGCCGCAGGCGAATCGGTGCCCAGCGTGTCGCCGATGATCTCCTGAGCACGGTCGGCCAACTGCCGCTTGGCCACACCGATCGTGTTCATGATCGTCCTGGCGACGACATCGGGTGCGACCCGTTGAATTCGCTGGCCCAGTTGCAGATCGACGAGCGCCCCCACGGAGTCGACCGTGACCTCCACCAGCCCGTTGCCGTCGGCGACCGTCACCCGTAGATCCTGGATGCGGTCGCTCATCGCGTCGGTGGCGGTCGCCAACTGGTCCAGGCGCCCCTTCCACTCCGCCAACCGATCCATGGCGCCGTCCGGGTCCAGTAGCCCACCCGCGTGTGGAACCTCGGCCGTCATGTGTCCCCTCGGTCGCTCAAGGTGATCATGCTGAGCTGAGCGAGATTAACATGAGCGGGCCTCCACGACTGTCCACGTCAGACGTCATGACCGATCCCGCGCGCGCCCTGTGGTCTCATCGACGTTGTGAATGACGCGACGTGGCAGTGGGACGAGACCTTGTACGCGGGCAGCGCCAGTCACTACAGCATCGGTCGTCTGCCCTATCCGCCCAGCCTCGCCGAGGCCATCGGCACCGCGCTCGACCTGGACGGCACCGGCCGACTCCTGGACGTCGGCTGCGGGCCCGGATCGGTGACGCTGCTGCTCGCGCCCCTGTTCGAGGCGGCGGTCGGCGTCGACGCCGACCAGGACATGCTCGTCGAGGCCCGGCGCAGAGCCGACGAGGTCGGGGCCACAAACGTCGCGTGGCGGCACCTGCGCGCCGAGGCGCTGCCGGCCGACCTGGGTACGTTCCGGGTGGTCACGTTCGCCCAGTCGTTCCACTGGATGGACCGGCCGCTCGTGGTTGGTCGCGTCCGCGACATGCTCACGCCCGACGGGGCCTGGGTCCACGTCGGCGCCAACACGCACCAGGGCGTGACCGGGGACGACCCGCTGCCGTACCCCCGACCGCCCTGGCGGCAGATTGACGAGCTGGTGGCGAGCTACCTGGGACCGGTCCGCCGGGCCGGACAGGGGTTGTTGCCGACCGGCACCCCCTCCGGTGAGGGGGAGATCATGCGCGCGGCGGGCTTCACCGACCCCACCCGAATCACCGTCGAACAGGGGATGGTCGTGGAGCGCGGTGTCGACGAGGTCGCCTCTGCGGTGTTCTCGCTGTCCAGCTCGGCACCGCACCTGTTCGCCGATCGACTCCCCGCCTTCGAGGCGGACCTGCGTCGGCTCCTGTCGGACGCGGCGCGAGATGGGCGCTTCGCGGAGCGGCGACGAGGGATCGACGTCGTCATCTGGCGCCCCTGACCACCGAGGCGTACGCCCGTGCGGTACTGGGCGGCGCGGGCCTGATCCCCCGGGGTGAGATCGAGCGGCATCTGACGGTCCGACTCGGCCGGCAGGGTGTCCTCAAGCGGGACGCCTCGCCGCAGTTCACGGCGGTCATCAACGAGGCGATTCTCCGCCGCCCGGTCGGCGGCCGGTCGACCATGCGCGAGCAACTGCTGGCCGTGGCGACGGCGTGCGATGAGCCGCACATCCGGGTGCACGTTGTGCCCAGCACGGTCGGCGCCTACGCCGGTCTCAACGGGCCGTTCGTGATCGCGCACAGCCACGACCACCGGGTCGCCGGCTACCTCGACAACCAACTCCAGGGACAAGTCGCTAGCGATCCCGAGGACATCGCCGCCATGATGGCGGCGTGGGAGAACGTGCGCGGGGAGGCGTTGTCCCACCGGCAGTCGGTCGAACTCATTCAGGAAGTGGCGGAGTCATGGAGCTGAACGGCGCCCGGTGGCGCAAGAGCAGCCGCAGCAGCGGCAACGGCGGCGCCTGCGTCGAGGTCGCCGACAACCTGTCCGGCGTCATCGGCGTACGGGATTCAAAGGACCCGACCGGCCCGGCGCTCGCCTTCGCGCCCGCGGCCTGGCGCGCGTTCGTCACCGAATTCGCCCGGCGAGCCTGAACGGCCCTGACGACCTCGTCGCCCCTCCGGCCGGTACTCGCGCAAACGCCCGGCCGGCCCATGACAGACCGGCCGGGCGTTGCTGGCACAACTCAGAACAGCGGACCGCCGCTCTGCGGCCCGGCAATCCGGAGACCGTAGTTCAGCGGCCAGACGATTTCGGTGCGCTCGGACAGACCGCTCCACGTCTTGTTCTGCGGTACGAGCCCGCCGGCGGCACCGTAGAACGGGTTGATGACCCCGGACGGGTAACCGGCCAGGTCACCGCTCACCTCTTCCCCGGGCGACGAAACGACGGCGTCGAGCCCGCCGGTGCGGTCGAGGTTCAGCAGGGCGATGGAGGAGCCGAACTTGTCGCCACTCTCGGAACCGTCCGGAACGGCCGAGTGGTTCTGGTCGAACGCCTGCGCGCCAGCCCCCGTCAGCCCGCCGGCGGCGCCCTTGAGCAGGGTGATGCTGCCGGCCCCGACCTTCGCGCCGATCTGGTCGCCAGGGGCACCGACCAGCACGTCCGCCCTGCCGTCGCCGGTCACGTCGCCAACAGCCAGCACACCGCCGAAGCGCTCGTCACTCGCCGGGTCGCCCGGTACGCCGGCCGTACGCTGCGTGATGACCTGCACCGCGCTGCTGGACAGTCCGGCGGCACGGCCGGTGAAGGCCGCAATGAGGCCGCCGTTGATGTCCGGGATCTGGGCGCCGGAGGCGCCGACAACCACCTCACCCAGCCCATCGCCGTTCACGTCGCCAACCGCGACCGCATCACCCAGGTACCACGCGATGGTGCCGGTCCCATCGTTGGGTTCAATGGCCGCACCGGTGACCGAGGTGGCACCGGTGGACGACACCCCACTCGGCGAACCCCACATCAGGGTGACCATGCCACTGCCGTCCCAGCTCACGCCGTCGTTCTCCCGAGGAGCGCCGATGACCAGGTCGTGGTAACCGTTGTTGTCGACCTTCCCGATGGCGAGCGTGTAGCCGAACTGGTCGTTGGCCTCGGCCGCGCCGGGCACCGCGGCCAGGTCCTGCTGAAGGTGCTGAGCGCCGGTGGCGGTGAGGCCGGCCGACCCACCGAAGAGAACGGTGACCGCGCCGGCCATCGCCTTGCTACCGATCGCCTCTCCCCAGGCACCGATGGCGAGGTCCTCGCGGCCATCCCCGTTGATGTCGCCGGCCGCGAGGGCACCACCGAACTGGTCGAAGCTCTCCGGGCTGTCCGGAACACCCGGCGAATCCTGGTTGAAGTGGATTGCCGAGTCGACCACTAGGCCAGTGCCGCTGCCAGGGATGACCCAGACCCCGCCGGCGTGGGTCTTGTTCTTGGGATCCGGCTCGTCGGGGTTGCCGATTGCCAGGTCGTCGTAACGGTCGCCGTTGAAGTCCCCCGCCACGAGAGCCATCCCGAACGCGACCGAGCCGGCGTCGCCCGGCACGACGCCCATGAGGTAGTCGACCTTCGGGGCCGAGGAGTAGCGCACGCTGACCACACCGGCCGGGACCAATGGCAAGGTGTATTCGAACGGGTAACTAGTTACCGCAATGTCGTCGACGCCGTCGCCGTCGAAGTCGGAGCGGCCGACACTCGTGCCCCGAAACCGGGCCGCCGCCTTCATCCAGGACACCTTGTGGTGCTGAAGAGCGACGCCGTCCCGGGTAATGGTCCGAACGCCTTCCGCAGCCTTCGCCGGAGCACTGAGTACCAGGCTGGCTAAAACAGTCGGAAGGACGAGAAAAGCTGCGCTTCGCTGCATAGAGACCCCGTTTCGGTAGGTGCCTGGACACCATAGGCGGACGATTAGGCTGCCGAAATGAGACGAACGGGTAGTGGGCTGGAGGGGCGGGGCGCGGACGGCGGGTACCGTCCGGGAGCCGGCGGGCCTGGAACCGTCGTACACATGTTCTATCCACAGGCTGTGGACGGCGGAGGGCGTGATGGGTTACCAGCTCAGCGCGGTGGTCGCGGACGCCGAACTGCTCCGCGAGCAGACCGCCGAGCTGGATCACGCCGTCCTCGGCGAACTGCGCCAGGATTTCGGGCTGCTGCCGGTCACCGAGACACGGAGCTGAACGACGCCCGATGGCGCAAGAGCAGCCGCAGCAGCGGCAACTGCGGCAACTGTGTCGAAGCCGCCGACAACCTGTCCGGCGCGGTCGGCGTCCGCGACTCGAAGGACCCGACAGGGCCGGCACTCACCTTCACGCCGGCGGCCTGGCGCGCGTTCGTCACCCAACTCGCCCACCACGGCTGACCGCGAGCAGTTCAACACGAGATCTTGGACAATTGGCGTTCCTCAGGAACGGAAACTGTCCAAGATTCGCGTTGGTTCACCGTCCTTGTGGCGACGGCGGAGGGTTCGATGCGTAGCCAGCTCAGCGCGCGCGGAGATCGACCTGCGTCAGGAGCCGTCGCGGAGATCGGCGAGGCGCTCGGGCCGGAAGTGGATCTCGTCGAAGGTCGCGCTGCACCCGTCGCCGATCGGTGCCTGGCCCGCGAAGCCGATCCGGTCGCGTGACGTCTCGCCGTCGAAACTGAACACGCGGATCAACTGCCAGGTCGTGCCGTCAAGCGAGGCGTGGTACGCGTAGACCCGGCCGATTCGCGAGACCCGCAGCCACACCGACCGGTCGGCCACGACGAAGGCGTTCGCGTCATCGGCGACGCCCCGGCAGATGACCGACACGATCATGGGCTCACCCTCGGGTGAGAACTCGAAGCACAACTTGCCCCAGCACCGCTCGTCGCGCCAGAGCAGGAGCACCCCGGCGTCGAAGGTCGAGGCGAAGGCCACGGTGACCCGGGCGCTGAACTGGAAGTCGCCCTCTGGCGGCAGGTCACCGAGCAGCGTCGCCGCGTTGAGGACGGGCGCGGCGTTCTCGCCTGCGTTGACGAAGTCACCGCTCGGATCGATGAAGATGTCCGTGCGCGGCTGCGCCGACACCGTTACGGAGCCGGTCGCCTCGTCGACCCGCCAGAGCCCCACGGACGAGGGCACGAGCGGAGAGGGCATACCGGGGACGGTCAGTCGATCAGCCATGACCAGGACCGTACAGCGGTCTGAGCAGGGCTGGGCAGTCCCGTCGACGCTCGACGGGTACGGTCCGGGGATCGACGCCGGGCGGCCCGGATTCCGTCGTACACATGTTCTATCCACAGGCTGTGGACGGCGGAGGGCGTGATGGGTTACCAGCTCAGCGCGGTGGTCGCGGATGCCGAACTGCTCCGCGAGCAGACCGCCGAGCTGGATCACGCCGTCCTCGGCGAACTGCGCCAGGATTTCGGGCTGCTGCCGGTCACCCCGCAACTGGTGGTGGAGCTGACCGGGTCGCTGCCGGATTACGCGACGGACGACCGGAGTGCCGAGCACCCGTTCGGCCTGGTGTTGTCGACGGCGCTGGTCGAGGTGCTGGCCCGCTGGTCGCAGGTGGGGCCGGTGGCGTATCTGGAGGCGGAGTTCGGTGGTGGCGCCGGCTACCAGTCGGCGGCGGTGTGGCTGGGTGGGGCACTGTCCTGGGGGCCACGCTTCGACGACGAGTTGGATTCGCCGCGCGAACAGTGGCCGATCAACGGGGCGCTGACCCAGCTCGGTGTCGAGCCAGGCACGTGGATCGACCCGTTCGCCGAGCTGGGGCTGCACCTGGAGCGGAACACCGACGGCTGGCTGGCGCACGGGCGTCGTCGGCTGAGCGCCGACTACTGGGATGAGCTGGTCGAGCAGTGGGAAAACCACTGATTCGCCGAGCCAGGCCGGACGGCCTGCACTCGCGCAAACGCCCGGCCGGTCGGATCGTTCGGTAGCGCCGCCCCACCGGTGACCGAGGTTTCGTAGGCGCCTGGACACGGTAGGCGGAAGATCGGGTAAGCGAAATGAGGCGAACAGACAGTGCAGGTGACGGGACCGCCCGGCAGTCGGTCGAGCGGCGAAAACCAGTAATCCGGCCACCGGCAGCAACCTGAACGCTCCCGTTCCGTTGGGGACTGGGGGATTCCATGAAATTGCGACAATTTGCGTTTATTGCCACGCTGATGACGGCTGCCTCGATTGCTGGCAGCGGCGTACCGCCAACCGGGTCGATCCCGGACGGCCGGCCCGCCGGCAGCGTGGAGATCATCGACCTGAACGGCCTGCGCAACATCGAGTTCGGTGCCACCGAGGATGAGCTGACCCGACGCGGCATCCTGCGTACCAACCTGGATGCCTGCGGGCCAATGCTCGTCGGCCATGAAGCGGTCAGCCCGGTCTTCGTAGAGGACAAACTGGTGCTGCTCTGGGTCGGCGATCCGATGCGGACACCGGAGGGCATAACGGCAGGCTCACCCGTCGACCAGGTCTGGGACCGCTATCCGCTGGTCACTCGGCTTGCCGCTCCACAGGGGACGCACCGCCTCGATGGGCTGCTCGCCCGCAGCGGCGACCGCGCGTACCTCTTCCTGCACGACGGGCGCACGGTCCGAAAAACCATCGCCGGGTACGCGGACTGGGCCCGCCGCCTCTTCGACGAGGGCGCGGGCCCGTGCTGACCGGCGCAGGCTGATCAGGGCAATCCGGTGATGGCATCAGCTGCGGAGCGACCGCCAGAAGTCGTACGAGTGGGATGCCGCGAAATCAGTCGTACCCGATCCCCCGCCACCGGCGAACACCCGCACGTAGGGGGCAGCACTGCGCAGTCGGGGCCAGTCCGCCCGACCCGTCCGGGCGAAGTCGCTCCAGGTCCGGACCATGTCGTCGGAGAGCCGCCGCTGGGCCGGCGTCAGCGCCTCGGCGTAGTCGACCGTGAACAGGTACGGCAGTTCGGCGCAGTGGTACGCGCCGCTGCGGAACGTCGGCTCGGGTCCCTCGGTGAAGAACGGCGCATCCTCGTCGGCGAACTCGTACACGAACGTCGGCACCCGCCGGGCGAACGCCAACGCGGCGGAGTAGACCGGCTCGGCGTAGTCGTGATCGGTCAGCACGGCAGCCAACGTCTCGCTGGCGGGACGCGCGTCGTCGCGCGGGTAGCGGGTCAGCACCTCCTGCGCCCGGTCACCGAACATGGCCCGTACCTGGTCGCGGTACTGGTCATCGGTGAGCGGGCACGACTCGGGCTCCTGCCCCGGCTCCGGCGGCTCAGGGCAGTTGAGCCCACCGCGTTCCATGCCCCAGACCACGAGCCGGGACTCGTCCCGGTTCATCCCGGTCAACACCGGCACCGGGTGCAGCCTCCCGGTAGCCAGCGCGTCTGCCGGGTTCACCGGCAACGTACGGCCGTCGACAGCCGGGCCGAGGTCGACACCAGCGCCTGGATAGCCGGCCGTTTCGATGAGCCGGGCGGGATCACGCCCGCGCAGGCAGGAGGCGACCACAGCCGGGTCGGTGCAGCCAACCCTCCGGGCGAACTCGCCGGCCGCCTCGACCGCCTCAGCCCGTGTCTGGACCGGGTTCGCGCACGAGTTGCTCTGCATGATCGCGCGGTGGAACAGGCCGACAGAGCCTGGCGCGGCGAGCTGCGCGCAGACGCTTGTCGCCCCGGCGGACTGGCCGAACAGGGTGACGTTGCCCGGGTCGCCGCCGAAGGCCGCCGCGTTGCGCCGCACCCAACGCAGCGCGGCCTGCTGATCCTGCAGCCCGAAATTGCCGGTGGATTCGCCGGAACGTGACAGCGCCGGATGTGCCAGGAAGCCGAGTGCGCCGAGCCGGTAGTTCACCGTGACGACGATGACGTCACCGCCGGCCGCCAACCGCTGCCCGCCGTACACGTCCCCGCTACCGAAGCGGAAGTCCCCGCCGTGCAGCCACACCAGCACCGGTCGCGGCGTCCGTGCGGAGGTGCGCGGCGTGGTGACGTTGAGATAGAGGCAGTTCTCGGACTCCGAGGGGCGGTCCATTGGCAGCCCCTGAAGCTGGGCGCAGGCGTCGCCCGGTCGGGTTGCGTCGCGGATGTCGGTCCAGATCGGACCGGGTTGCGGTGGGGCCCAGCGCAGCGCGCCCAACGGCGGACGCGCGTACGGAATGCCGTGAAAGGACCGGTGGTCCGCTGCGACGCTGCCGCGCAACGCGCCCTGGTCGGTCCGGACGACGGCCGCGCTCCGGCGGTCGTCGGCCGCCGCGGCCGGGCCGATGGCCATTGCCGGCGCGAGGAGCGCGACGGCGCCCAGAGCAACAACCCACCGGGGGTACGGGATGCTGGTCATGACTCTCCCCATTCGTTGAAGCCGGTACGGCGTACGCGCCGTGCTGGGGCGAGCATGCCGACCTGGCAACCACCCGGCCAGGGAGCTCTAGTACGCCGAGCCCCGAGACATCCGAGCATCGACGTTGCGACTGTCGGTGCTCTAGTGCGCTAGGGTCATCTCCCGACCGGCGGGAGGCCCCGTGACGGAGATCGACGAGTTCACTCCCCCCTATCTGCGCATCGTCGGGGAGTTACGGCGGCGCATCACGGCAGGCGAGTTGAGCCCTGGCGACCGGGTGCCGTCCACCCGGCAGATCGTCCGTGAGTGGGGGGTCGCCATGGCGACCGCCAGCCGGGCGCTCACCGTGCTCCGGCAGGACAACCTGGTCCGGGCGGTGCCAGGTGTGGGCATGGTGGTCACCGGCTCGGAGCCGACCACGCCCGGTCGGGGCGCACGAGCCGACGTCCGGCGTGGACCGACCCGAGGGGTGACCCGCGACCAGGTGGTGCGGGCGGCCATGGAGATCGCCGACGCCGAGGGGTTACCGGCGCTGAGCATGAGGCGGATCGCCACCGAGCTGGACGTCCCCACCATGTCGCTGTACCGGCAGGTTCGCGGCAAGGAGCAACTCCTGCTGCTGATGGCGGACGCGGCCTTCGCGGCGCATCGACTGCCGCACACGTTTCCGCCCGGGTGGCGGGCCCACCTGGAGTTGCTTTGCCGACTTCAGTGGTCGATCTATCGGCGGCATCCCTGGCTGGCCCAGGTCATCTCGCTGACCCGCCCACTGATGGCGCCGCACGCCGTCGCGCACACGGAATGGGCCCTGCGCGCCCTCGCCGGGCATGGCCTGGACCCGCACACCCAACTGCACCTGGTGGCCGCACTGGCGAACCACGTCCGCGGCACGGCGGTGAATCTGGAGCGGGAGGCCGAGGCGGAACAGGACACCGGCCTGACCGACGACGAGTGGATGGTGGCCCAAGCCGACGTGTTGAACGGGCTGCTCGCGGCGGGCGAGTTTCCGCACCTGTCCCGGCTCACCCGGTCTGCGGTCGACCTCAACGTCGAGAGCCTCTTCGAATTCGGCCTGCAACGCCTGCTCGACGGGATGGCACAACTACTCGGGCAATGACGGCGGTCAACGCTCAGGTCGGGTTGGTGGCGTGCTCAGGCAGCCGCGCCCCGGACGCGGCGGCGAAACCGGCAAGCGCGATCTCCGCCGCCTGTCGCAGGTCTCCCCTGCTGACCCCGGCGGCCGCGTGCACCGACTGCCCTTCGGTGACGATCATGACGAAGCGGGCGAGCGCGGCCGGGTCGGCGTGCGCGGGTAGGTCGCCTTCGGCGACGGCGCGAGCGAACCGGTCGGCAAGGGCGCCTTCGCCGGCCAGGCGGCTGGCGGCGAGGAACCCGGCGATCGGCGCGTTCTCGGTGGAGCAGGCCGTGCCGCCCTGGATCGACAGGCAACCGGCCGGCCGGTCGGACCGGGTCACGGCGAGCACGTTCTCGCGCAACAGGGTGGCGACGACCTCGTACGCGGTCGGTTGGGCGAATGCGTCTCGCGCGTACCCCATGTCCTGTTCGGCGTAGCGGGCCACGACCTTGCGGAACAACTCCTCCTTGCCGCCGAACGCGGCGTAAAGGCTCGGTTTGTTGATGCCCATCGCGGCGGTGAGGTCGCTCACCGATGCGCCCTCGTACCCCTGACGCCAGAACACCTCCACCGCGCGCTCCAGCGCCTCGTCGGCGTCGAAACCCCGTGGTCGCCCTCGCTGCGGCACTGCCCACCACCTCCCACGATCCATGCTACCCGTGGCGCAACCGATCGGTACAGAAATTTGTGGGCCAGGTCAGGGGTTGCTACGGTCATATCAGTACCGCTCGGTACAGAATTTGGAGGACGGCGTGACGACTCGACTGAACACCCCGCTGCCCGCGGTCGGGCTCTGGAGCATGGAGCTGCGCGGCGCCGCCAACCCGACCGTTCGGGAAGCGGCGACCGAACTCGACGAGCTGGGCTTCCGGGCACTGTGGGTGCCCGGCCTGGACGGCGGCGGGGCCGTCGACGACGTCGGGCACCTGCTCGAGGCCGCACCGCAGGCCACGGTCACGCTGGGAGTACTGGCGATCTGGGGCCAGGACCCGGCTGCCCTGGGTGACCGGCTGGCCGCGCTGGACGCCGCGCACGGGCCCCGGGCGATTATGGGATTCGGGGTGAGCAACGCCCACTCCGCCTCCCAGGCAGGCCAGGACTACGGCCGGCCGGTGGAGTCGATGGGCCGCTGGCTGGACGCCCTCGACAGCGCGCCCCGGCCGGTTCCTGTCGAGCGGCGCATCCTCGGCGCGCTCGGGCCGAAGATGTCGGACCTGGCAGCCAACCGAACAGCCGGCTGGCATCCGTTCCTCGTGACCCCGGACTACACGGCGATCCAACGGAAGCGCGTCGGGGCGCAGCCGCTGGTCGCGCCGCACCTGGCTGTCGTCCTCGACAAGGACCCGGACCGGGCGCGCGCCGCCGCCCGCGCGGGAATCGGGATGTTCATCGGCTTCCCCACGTACCGGGCCAACCTCGCACGCCTCGGTTTCACCGACGACGACCTGATCCCCGGCGGCAGCGACCGCCTGATCGACGCCCTGGTCGCCTGGGGCGACCTGGACGCGGTGGCCACGCGCATCCGGGAGCACCTGGACGCGGGCGCGGACCACGTCGCCCTCCACGTGCTGCGACCCGACGACCCAGATCGACCGGCACTGCCCCTGCCGCAGTGGCGCGAGCTGGCGACTCTCCTGCCGGGCTTTGCCTCTACCAATTGACCACCGGCCAACACGACGGCCGGCCGGACCAACCGCACCGCAACATGAGGAGATCCATCGTGGGACAGCTTGACGGCAAGACCGCCCTCGTCACCGGGGGCACCACGGGCATCGGCCTGGCCGCCGCCCGCCGCTTCGCCGCCGAAGGCGCGTACGTCTTCATCACGGGCCGGCGCAAGGGCCCGCTGGACGAGGCCGTGGCCAGCATCGGCGCCAACGCCACCGGCGTCGCCAGCGACGTCAGCAACCTCGACGACCTGGACCGGGTGATGCGGGCGATCGAGGCCCGGGGCGCGGGGCTGGACGTGGTGTTCGCCAACGCCGGCGGTGGGGAGTTCCTTCCGCTCGGCTCGATCACGGTCGAGCACTACGCGAACACCTTCGACACCAACGTCCGCGGCACCCTCTTCACCGTGCAGAAGGCCCTGCCCCTGCTCAACGAGGGAGCCTCGGTCGTGCTGGCCGGCTCGACAGCCGCGGTCAACGGCACCCCGGCGTTCAGCGTCTACTCCGCCTCCAAGGCGGCCATCCGCTCGTTCGGCCGCGCCTGGGCCGCCGAACTGATCGGCCGGAACATCCGGGTCAACACCCTGATCCCCGGCCCGACCGAGACGCCCGGGGTCGCGGGCCTGGCACCCAGCCCGGAGGAAGCCCCCGGGTTGCTGCAGGCCATCGCCTCGGGCGTGCCCATGCGCCGGATGGCCCATCCGGACGAGATCGCCAACGCCGCGCTCTTCCTCGCCTCGAACCAGAGCAGCTTCATGACCGGCGGCGAACTCTTCGTCGACGGCGGCCAGCAGCAGCTCTAACTATTCAGACTGGGCTGGCTTCCCAAGCCCGAGCGCCGCCCCCAGGACGCGGCCACCGGCAATGCCGAACAACAGGCCGATCCAGATCGCGAACGGCGCAACGAAGGGAGCTGCGACGGCAACCGCCAGTCCAAGAGCGATAAGTAGACCGCCGAGAACAATCCCCGCCCGACGCTTGGTCATGGGGGCGAGTTGAGCACAGCCGTCAGCTCTACAGCAACGGGCCACCCGTCCCAGCAATGACCCAACGTCAACGTTTGCGGCGCCAGGAGCAGCACATAGGTAGAAACGCCCGGTCGATCCTCGAGGATCGACCGGGCGTTTCTGCATTTCATGAGCGGTGGCGGAGGGATTTGAACCCTCGGAGGGCGTTAACCCTCACACGCTTTCGAGGCGTGCTCCTTAGGCCGCTCGGACACGCCACCGCCGACGAGGGTACAGGACCACCGGTTCCGACGCCGAACCGGTATCGCCCGAGCCGGCCTGGCAGGATCTTTGCCATGAGTACGCACATCGGCGCGAAGCCGGGCGAGATCGCCGAGCGGGTCCTGATGCCGGGCGACCCGCTGCGGGCCAAGTGGATCGCAGAGACCTACCTCGAGGGCGCCACCTGCTACTCGACGGTCCGGGGCATGCTGGGCTTCACCGGCCGCTGGAACGGCGTCGAGGTTTCCGTCCAGGGCTCCGGCATGGGCATGCCGTCGGCCTCCATCTACGCCCACGAACTGATCAACGAGTACGGCGTGAAGACGCTGATCCGGGTCGGCTCCTGCGGCGCCCTCAGCACCGACCTGCAACTGCGCGACGTGGTGGCCGCGATCGGGTCATCCACGGACTCGAACATGAACCGGATGCGTTTCGATGGTCTGATCGACTAC
This sequence comes from Micromonospora sp. LH3U1, assembly GCF_028475105.1. Taxonomy (NCBI): domain Bacteria; kingdom Bacillati; phylum Actinomycetota; class Actinomycetes; order Micromonosporales; family Micromonosporaceae; genus Micromonospora; species Micromonospora sp. LH3U1. The sequence goes on from NZ_CP116936.1 coordinate 6,865,393, forward strand.
GCCCCGGTGGCCGACTTCGGGCTGCTGCGTACGTCGGTCGAGGTGGCTGAGCGGCGCGGCATCACCATGCACGTCGGGCCGATCCTGGCGGCAGACGCCTTCTACACCGACCGTCCGGACCTCTACGACACGCTCGCCGACTACGGCGTGTTGGCGGTGGAGATGGAGTCGGCGGCGCTCTACACGATCGCCGCGCGGTTCAAGGCCCGCGCGCTGACCGTGCTGACCGTCAGCGACCACATCAAGACCGGCGAGAAGACCACCTCCGAGGAACGGGAGCAGACCTTCAGCCAGATGGTCGAAATCGCCCTCGACACAATCATCGCCTAACCCCTCCCCCCGTCCCCCGTCCCCCGTCCCCTTCCCCTCCCCCTCGCCCCTCGCCCCCGCCTCGTTGATCTAGGGCATATCGTTGCTAGTGGATCTCGGATCACGACCATATGCCCTAGATCAACGGGGACGTTTGGGCGCGGGGAGGGCGGGGAGGGCGGGGGGAGGGTACGAGCGCTGTTAGGGGGCGGGTGGGCCGTTAGCACGTGGGCGGGGCTCGTGGGGGTTGTCCACAGGGCGGATGGTTGTCCACAGGGTGCGGCCGTGGGCGAGCGCGGCGGCGGTGGGCGCGGGCAGGTTTCCCCTCGTGGACCTCTACTCGCAGGCGGCTGGGCTGCCCTGGTGGATACCGATCGATCTGCAGCCGACCCGCTACCGTCAGCTCGTGAGTGCCGGGTTGTCGGCAGGGACGATCAAATGGCGCTTGAACAGGGGACAACTGCATCGGCCGTACCACGGCAGGTACATCTCCGGTCCCGACTTGCCGGGACAGTTAGGCCGGGCGAGGGCCGCACTGATGGACAACCCGGACGCGATGCTGGGCTTCCACACCGCTGCCGAACTTCAAGGCTTCGGGGTTGCACCGACCGACAGCGTTCACCTGCTCACGCACGCAGGGTGCCCCTTCCCGCAGCGGCGAGGGATCACCACACACCAGACGGTCCTGTCCGCCATTCCCCCCGTCTACATCCTTGGCCTTCCCTGCGCGAGGGCAGCCCGCGCCGCCGTTGATCTCGCCCGTACGCTCCCTCGGTTCGACGCCCTGCCGGTCCTCGACGCCGCGCTCTTCGCCGGTGCGGTGACACCGGAAGAACTGCTCGTTGAAGTTGGTCGGCACGATGGTCTACGCGGTGTACGGCAGGCTCGCGAGTTGGTGGCGATCGCGGACGGGCGAGCGGAGTGCAGACAGGAGACCCAGCTTCGGCTGCTCCTGGTTGACGCAGGTGTCAGGGACTTCGTACCCCAGTTGCCGGTGCTCGACGGCAAAGGGCGTATTCGTTACCGCCTTGACCTGGGCGATCCACAGCGCAAGATTGCCGCCGAGTACGACGGCTCATCCCACCTCAACCCGCAAAGGTTGCAACAGGATCGGATCCGCCACAACTGGTTGGAGCAACAGGGCTGGGCAATGCGCTACTTCACCGCGCCCGACCTGTACAACTCCCCGGAAAACATCCTCGCCACCGTCACCGCCACCCGTCGATCTAGGGAGAATCGTCGCCCATAGAGATCAACTAACGCTGATATGCCCTAGATCGACGCACGGGGGGCGGGGGCACGGGGGGCGCGGGGGGCGGGGGGCACGGGGGCACGGGGGCACGGGGGCGGCGGGGTGGGGGGATTGTTAGCGGAAGAAGGCGCGTAGGAGGGCTGCGGTCTCGGCCTCCAGCACTCCGCCGTAGACCTCGGGGCGATGGTTGAGCCGGCGGTCACGCAGCACGTCCCAGAGCGATCCGGCCGCGCCGGTCTTGGGCTCCCAGGCGCCGAAGACGACGGTGGAGACCCGGGCGAGCACCAGCGCTCCCGCGCACATGGTGCAGGGTTCGAGGGTGACCACCAGGGTGCAGCCGTCCAGCCGCCACTGGCCGGTCCGCTCGGCACCGCGGCGCAGGGCCAGCACCTCGGCGTGGGCGGTGGGGTCGCCGGTCAGCTCCCGCTCGTTGCGTCCGGTGGCCAGCTCGGTCCCATCCGGCCCGTAGAGCACCGCCCCCACCGGCACGTCGTCCACGTCGGTAGCTCCTGCGGCAGCGCTGGCAGGGCCTGTGACGGCGACCTCCAGAGCGCGGCGCATCCACGTCTCGTGTCGCTGCCGCCGGCCGACTGCGCCCAGGTCGGCCAGGCCCTCGTGGGCACCTGGCCCGGCGCGACCCACCGCACCGGGGGTCGGTTGCCCCGGCCGGATCGTTTCCAGCGACGGATCGGTGGCGTCGGCTGGCTCAGACCTCACGCAGCTCCTCGACCTCGTCCACGCAGCCGAGCACCTGGCAGATCTCGGCGGTGACGTCGGCCGGCAGCATCCCCTCGTGGGTGCACAGGGCCAGCAGCTTCTGCGCGGAGATGCCCAGGTTGGCCAGCAGGTCGGCCTCACCCACCGGGTCGGCCTCCGGGTCGACGACGGGTTGCTCGCTCTCCTCGTCACCGCTGGTTGCCGGCCGCGGTTCCTCATCGCCGTCGAGCCCGGTGACCGAGGTCTTCAGGTCACCGACCAGCAGCGAACCCAGCGGGGACTCCTCGGCGTACGCGGAGTCCGAACCGAACACCCGCAGGTCCTCGCCCTCGTCGAGACGCAGGATCACCAGGTACGCGTCGTCGGCCTCGACGAAGAGCAGCGACACGTCGGCCTCTTGATCGACGTCACGCAGCCGGTCTGCGACCTCGTCGATGTCTGTGGCGCCACGCAGGCTGACCTCGGCGGCGGTCCAGCCACTGTCGTCGCGCACAACGGCCGCAGCGAAGTACGACACGGTCCCCCCAATAGCCCTCGACACAGCGTCGACTCGTTACGCGTGCACGTTAGCCGGTCGGGTCGGCAGGCGACCCGTCAACGCCCCGACGGGCCGGTCATTCCTGACAAAGTCGGCTCAGCCGACGACTCGGCGGCGGGTGGCGATGAGCTCGCGTAGACGCTCGGTGCGCTGCCGCTGCGGTCGACTGCGCTGACGGACGGCCCGGGCGCCCGCCAACTCGGCCAGCAACTGCAGGCGGCGGCGGCTGCGATCGGGGTCCTGTCGCGGAGTGGTCCAGGCCATGGTGCCGAGCGTGCCGAGTCTCGGCCGCCACGTCAAGACGGCGTTCGCTACGCAGCCAACCGGGCACACCGCGCAGTCATCGGCAGTCGTTTCGGGGCTGTTTCGCCCCGCTCACCAGAGCGGCCAGTCACCACTGGTGGCCCAGCGGACCGCCACCACGGCTGCGGCGATGCTCCAGCCACCCGCGGTGACGATGGCGACGCCGGTGGCAACGCCACGGTCGCCGTAGCGAACCAGCACCAGCGCGGTCAGCCACGCCAGCAGGCCGGCCACCACCGTCCACCACGCGTAGGTGGTCACATCGGTGCCGAGCAGGCCGAACAGCACCAACCAGCCGGCCGCCGCGCCGCCGCCAGCGGCGACACCGCCGCCGGTGATCGGGTGCGGCTCGCGGTAGGTGGGGCGGGGTGGTGGGCCGGTCGGAAAGAGACCCGAGGGGGTACGCACCACCGGGCGTACGGCGGCACCGGGATCCGGGCCAGGCTCGGGTCGGGCGATGGTCACCGTCACTGCCCCCTCACGCGTGCCGCTCGTTCCCACGGTACCGGCTCTGCCAGGATGACCGGATGTCCTCGCCGACGATCAGCCGCCGCGCGCGTCCGGCGTACCCGATTCTGCTGCTGCTCGCCCCGGTGCTGGCCGCCGGCTGCGCCACCACCCGGCCGGGGGTGCCGGCCGACGGAGCCGCGCCGACGCCGCCGGCGGTCTGGTCGACCGCCGAGCAGCCGGCGGTCCCGTCGGCCACGCCGACGACGACCGACCCGACCCTGGCACCGTCGTCGGCCGGGCCGTCGGCGACGGCACCCCGCACCGGGCTGCGGCATGTCTTCCCGGTACGCGCCGACAACGTGGACTATCACCCGACGCATGGGGCGTACCCGGCCACGGATCTCTTTGCCGACTGCGGTGAGTCATTCGTCGCGGTGACCGACGGGACGGTGCTGGAGGTGAGCCGCGTCGACCGGTACACCAAGCGTGGGCCGCAAGGTCCGCAGAACGGCGGCCTGTCGGTCTCCCTGCTCGGCGACGACGGGGTGCGCTACTACGGATCGCACCTGAGCGTGGTGTCCAGCGGCGTCGACGCCGGGGTACGCGTCCGCGCCGGGCAGCAGCTCGGCAAGGTGGGGCGCACCGGCAACGCGAACAACGTCTGCCATGTGCACTTCGGCATCTCGCCGCCGTGTGCGGGCAAGGACGGCTGGTGGATCCGGCGCGGAGTGCTCTGGCCGGCGCGCTACCTGGATTCCTGGCGGCGTGGTGGCAACCGGGAACCGGCCGCCGAGGTCACCACCTGGCAACGCAAACACGGCTGCCCGAAGGCTCCCTGACCGGCCCGGCACCGACTAGGTTCGGTGGGATGAAGGCTCGGGACCCCATCGCCGACCTGCGCCGGATCGCGTTCCTGCTGGAGCGGGCGAACGAGGCCACCTACCGGGTGCGGGCGTTCCGGTCGGCGTCGAAGGCACTGGCGGGCCTGCCTGCGGCCGAGGTGGCCGAGCGGGCCGGCGACGGCACGCTCACCAAGCTGGCCGGGGTCGGGGATGTCACGGCTCGCTGCGTGGCCGAGTCGCTGGCCGGTGAGGAGCCGGTTTACCTGCGCCGGCTGGTGGCGACCGAGGGCAGCGATCTGGATGCCGAGGCGGCGGCGCTACGCGCCGCTCTGCGGGGCGACTGTCACACCCACTCGGACTGGTCCGACGGCGGCTCACCGATCGAGGAGATGGCCCTGGCCGCGGTGGAGTTGGGCCACGAGTACATGGTGTTGACCGACCACTCGCCGCGACTGAAGGTGGCCCGGGGGCTGACCGCGGACCGGCTGCGCCGGCAGCTCGACCACGTGGCGCAGGTCAATGCGGCGCTGCCCGAGGGTTTCCGGATCCTCACCGGGATCGAGGTGGACATCCTCGCCGACGGCTCGCTGGACCAGGACGACGAGCTGCTGGCCCGGCTGGACGTGGTGGTCGGTTCGGTGCACAGCGGCCTGAGCGACGAGCGGTCGAAGATGACCCGGCGGATGCTGACCGCGGTCGCCAACCCGCATTTGGACATCCTCGGCCACGTCACCGGCCGGATGGTGTCGTCCCGTCCGGCCGGGGTGACCGGTCCGGGCGACCGGGGGCACCGCGCCCGGACTCGGGCGGAGAGCGACTTCGACGCGGACGCGGTCTTCGCCGCCTGCGCCGAGCACGACACCGCCGTCGAGATCAACTCCCGGCCGGAGCGGCAGGATCCGCCGAAGCGCCTGATCCGCCGCGCGTTGGAGGCTGGCTGCCGGTTCGCCATCGACACCGACGCGCACGCGCCCGGCCAACTCGACTGGCAGCGGTTCGGCTGCGAGCGGGCCGCCCGGTGTGGCGTCCCAGCCGACCGGGTCGTCAACACCTGGTCGGCGAAGCAGTTGGTGGCCTGGACGCACGATCGACCCTGATCGGCGTCGCTCGCGGGTCAGCGTTGGATGGCCGGCTCGGCTGCCGGCACGGCGGGAACGCCGACGACGGGGCGGGGACGCCGCCGGCCGATCACACCTTGTGAGACCGCGACCCCGAGCAGCACGATGAGCGCGCCGACCGGTTGGTGCCAGTTGAGTCGCTCGTCGAGCGCCACGGCACCGATCAGCACCGCGAAGATCGGGATCACGTACGTGACGGTGGACGCGGTGCTCGCGCCGGCCACCCGGATGTTGCGCATGTTGATCACGAACGCGAGCCCCGTGCCGAGCGCGCCGAGGGTCAGCACGCTTGCCAGCACCCCCGTCGACAGCTCGGTGGGCAGCGGTGGCATCCCGGCGACGAACGGGGTGACGATGGCCAGTTGCCCGGCGGCGAGCAGCAGCTGCGCGGCGGAGAGCGACAGGCCGGAATGCGCGCTGCCAGCGACGAACCGCTTCTGGTACGGGATGCTGACGCCGTAGCAGGCGGCCGCGCCGAAGCACATCAGCTGCCCGGTGAAGTGCGCCCCGCCGATGCCCTCCCAGACCCCGAGCACCACCAGCACACCAAGGAAACCCATCCCGAGCCCGACCGCCCGACGTACGGTCAGCCGTTCGGTGCGGAAGACCAGCACCGCCAGCGGCAGCACGATCAGTGGTGTGGTGGCGTTCCAGATGCCGGCCAGCATCGACTCGACCCGCTGCTCACCGTAGCCAAAGAGCGTGAACGGCACCGCCACACCGAACGCGGCGACGACAGCCAGATGCGCCCAGACCCGCGGCTCGCGGGGCAGCCGGTCGCGCAGCATGGCGAGGACCACCAGCAGGGTCAACGCTCCGGCGACGACCCGGTAGAGGGTGAGCTGGACCGGGTGCAGCTCGGCCACGCCGACCTTGATGAAGAGGAAGCTGGAACCCCAGATCGCGGCGAGGGCGACGAAGCCCGGCAGCCAGGCGCGGATCGGTGCCTTGTCAGGAGTGGTATCGGTGGTCACCCCTGACACTCTGCCGTAGCCGTCCGACAAAGTCGCGCGCCTTTCGGACGTTGCACCCTGTCGCAACCTGTGGCTTGAACACGACAAACGTCGTCGACACGGGGGCGGGGTGGTCACGTAGGGTCGCAGCGTGGGACGAATTGATGAACTCGCCAACCGATACGTGGCCGAGTGGGCGCCCTTGAGCCCCACCGGCGCGACCTTCGTCGGCATCGCCGGCCATGACGACCAACTCGACGACCTCTCGCCCGAGGGTTACCGAGCGCGCGCGGACCTGACCCGCCGGACACTCGCCGAGCTGGAGGTGACCGAGCCGGATACCGAGTCGGAACAGACCGCCAAGGAGGCCATGCAGGAACGGCTCGGCCTGGACCTGGCCCGGTACGACGCCGGCGAGGTGACCAGCGAGGTCAGCGTGATCACCAGCGGCCTGCACGAGATCCGCATGGTGTTCGACCTGATGCCGACCGCGACCAGCGATGAGCAGGCCAACATCGCCGCTCGGCTCAACGGCTTCGCCGGCGCGCTGGAGGGTTACAAGACCACGCTGCGCGAGGCGCTCGCCGCCGGCGAGGTCAGCTCGAAGGTGCAACTGGTCGAGGTGGCCAAGCAGTGTGACATCTGGACCGACCCGACCGGGGACAACTTCTTCCACGGGCTGGTCGAGCGGTTGGGCGCGGACGGCACGCTCGGCGCCGAGTTGCGACGGGGTGCGGCGGCGGCCACCGCGGCCACCGCAGAGTTCGGCCAGTTCCTGCGTACCGAGATGGCTCCGCACGGGCGGGACAAGCAGGCCGCCGGCCGTGAGCGCTACGAGCTCGCCTCGCAGTACTTCCTCGGCGCCAAGGTCGACCTGGACGAGACGTACGCCTGGGGCTTCGCGGAACTGGCCCGCCTGGAGGCGGAGATGCGGGTCGTCGCCGGGCGCATCGCCGGCTCCGGTGCCACCGTCGACGAGGCCGTGGCCAAGCTGGACGCCGACCCGGCCCGGACCATCCAGGGCAAGGAGGCGTTCCGGGACTGGATGCAGGCGCTCGCCGACAAGGCGATCTCCGAGCTGCACGGCACCCACTTCGACATTCCGGAGCAGGTACGCCGGATCGAGTGCTGCCTCGCCCCGACCAGCGACGGTGCCATCTACTACACCGGCCCGAGTGAGGACTTCTCCCGCCCGGGGCGGATGTGGTGGGCGGTGCCGCAGGGCATCAGCGACTTCTCCACCTGGCGGGAGGTGACCACGGTCTACCACGAGGGCGTGCCAGGTCACCACCTCCAGGTGGCGCAGACCGCCGTCCGGGCCGACCTGCTCAACCGCTGGCAGCGGCTGCTCTGCTGGGTCTCCGGGCACGGCGAGGGCTGGGCGCTCTACTCGGAGCGGCTGATGGACGAGCTGGGCTACCTGGAGGACCCGGGCGACAAGCTGGGCATGCTCGACGGCCAGGCGATGCGCGCAGCACGGGTGATCGTCGACATCGGCATGCACCTGGAGCTGGAGATCCCGAAGGACAATCCCTTCGGCTTCCACCCGGGTGAGCGGTGGACGCCCGAACTGGGCTGGGAGTTCATGCGGGCGCACTGCCGGGTGCCGGACGAGAACCTGCGCTTCGAGCTGAACCGCTACCTGGGCTGGCCCGGGCAGGCACCGTCGTACAAGGTCGGTGAGCGGATCTGGCTTCAGGCCCGCGAGGACGCCAAGGCCCGCAAGGGCGCAGATTTCGACCTGCGGGAGTTCCACCGGCAGGCGTTGGACCTGGGTGCGCTGGGTCTCGACCCGCTGCGTCGGGCGCTGGCCCGGCTCTGACCCGGCCACGGCTGCGCGCGACGGCGGTACGACGAGTCCGCCGTCGCGCGCAGCTGTGCGTTCAGCCGAGGGTCAGCTCCAACGCCGGTCGGGCGGTCAGCTTGTCACTGGTGACGTACGCCAGGTCGATGACCGGGTCGGTGAACGTAACCGGAATGGGCAGGGTGACCGGGAGGCCGTCCGGGAACGGCAGTTCCGGGGTCAGCGTGATCTTGATGCCGGCCAATTTCCCGACGAACCGGGTGCAGTAGAAGGCCACGTTTCCGCTGACGGTCAGGTTGTCGGTCGCGTACCGCTGGGTGCGCCCCTGGGGACCGTCCGCGCTCAGCAGGAAGTCGGCGGTCACGGCCTCCTTCATGGAGAACTTCAGAACCTTGACGGTGCCCTTCTCGGTCTGCAGGTCGGTGATCCCCTCGAACCGCAGCCCGGTCATCCGCACCGACGATCCGGTGAGCTTGGACGGTGTCTGAGCCACCGTCGGCAGGTCCGGATCGGCGGCGATTCGCGGCAGCGGCTTGCCCGGCTCCACCGTGCCCGGCTTCTCGGGTCCCGGCCTGCCCGGCATGCCCGGCTTACCCGGGGTCGGCGACGGGCAGCTGCCGGGGCGGGTCGTCGGCGTGCCGGTCGGCGGCGTCGAGGGCGTGGCGGTCGGGCTGGTTGACGGCGTCGCGGTCTCGCTGCGACGTCCGCCCGTGAGCAGATCGCCGATCCCGTCCAGAATGTCGGTGATCACGTTGCCGCCCCGCGTCGGGCTGGGGCTCGGGCTCGGCGTTGGCGCGGCGGCGCTGCGGCTGGGCGATGGAGTGACGGCCCGGGACGGGGTGGGACAGGGGGTCGCTGCGGGTCGTCCCGGGGCTGCCTGCACCGCCCGGGGTTGGATGGCCAGGCCGGCGGCGGCCAGGCCGAGCACCACGAGCGCGATGCCGAAGACACGTGGATCGGCGGAACGCCCCGGCAACTCGGGCGGGGCACTCTCGTCGGACGCCTGGACCGTCGGGTGGCCCACCCGCTCGACGTCAGCCTGCTCGACGTCAGCCTGCTCGACGTCAGCCTGCTCGACGTCAGCCTGCTCGACGTCAGCCTGCTCGACGTCGGCCTGCTCGACGTCGGCCTGTTGCGTGGTGGGGGGTGCGGGGCGAGTCGGCGTCCAGGCGAAGGAAAGCGCGCTGCCGACCATGCCGAGTAGCAGTCCGACGAAGAAGCCGCCGAGGTTGAGCCCGATCAGCGAGTAGATCGCGGTGAACGCCGCGATGACCGAATAGAACGGCCGCTGCGCCGGGCTGAGCCAGAGCAGCACCCCGCAGGTCACCAGGATGACCGGGATCAGCAGCGACACCAGACCGGTGGCCCCGCTGTGGAAGCTCAGGCCGTTGAGCGTCAACCGAGTGGAGGCGAACATCTCCACCCCGGCCAGGATGATGAACAGGCCACCCCAGAACGGCCGGCTCCGCTGCCAGCGACGGAAGCTGTGCCATGCCTGGGTCGTCCCGCCGGGCCGGGTGTGGGACGGGTTCGCGGTTGTCACGTACTCCTCCTGGCGGAGCGGGAACGGGGACACGGACGGGGCCCGCGGTGGTCGCCCACCGCGGGCCACGACTCACCTCAGAAGCACTCCTTGCCCTTGGCGTCGTCGCCCACGTTGACCTTCAGCCGAAGGCCGACCAGGTTGAAGGTGGCCGCCGTGGTGTAGCGGGACACCTGCTGCAGGTTGGTGATGGTGACGTGGTCGGAGTTCTGGCCGAACGAGCCGGCCTGCGCCGTCGGGTTCAGGTCGGTGGCGTCTCGGCCGATCTTGATGTTGGTGAAGGTCGCGTTGCCGTCGAGCGAGTCCATCGCGATCAACAGGTCCTTGGCGCGGGCGGGCTCCTTGCCCTCACCGGCGTTGATGGTGAGCACCACCGGCAGGCCCGGCAGGTCCGAGCGGACGGACTGGCAGAGGTTGTACAGCTCGGCGCTGCTGATCTCGGCGACGGCCATCGGGTGGACCTTGCCGCCCTCGCCCTTCTCGCGGACGACGCCGCCGTACTGCTTGAAACCGTCGCCCTCCAGGCGATCGGCGCCGATCTTGAACGTCTGGCCGGAGACCGTGATGTCGGACGCGATCGCGCCGGTCGACATTCCAAACAGGATGGCACCGGCGGCTGCCGTCGCGGGCACCATCATGGCGGCGAACCGCCACCACCGGGTACGACCCTGACTGTCAAACCGATCCTGCACGGGTTCCTCCTCAGGTGGCCGGTCCCGAACTGGCGGCCCCCGCACCGGGCCCGTCCTGTGTTACCGGCGGGTAACGATCGAGCCTGATCGTGCACCCGTTGCGGCGTGGCTCACAACCCCCTGATTACGCGGCGGTAACACCAGGCCGACCCACGAGCAGGCTGACGTCACGAAACGTGGAACTCGCCGTATGTACATAACCCCTAGGGGGCTACAAAAGCGGCAAAGATGTGCGCCGGAACAGCGGAGCGTGGCAACGTATTGACCAATTACAATTAGGTAACGGATGTAAAGTACGCAGCTCACGGAGAGCCGTTCGGATCGCTCGCCCGAACATCCAAGGGATCCCGGGAACCAGCCGGGCAACGGTGAACGCCCCGGGTGCCCTACGGTTTCGGCGTGAATCTGGACGACGTACGGCGCGACTGGACCAAGCTCGGGGCTGAAGATCCACTCTGGGCCGTGCTCGTGCAGCCCGGCAAGCGCGGCGGACGGTGGGACGTCGAGGAGTTCCTGGCCACCGGCCGCGCCGACGTCGAGGAGACGACTGGCTGGCTTCGCCAGCTCGGCCTGCCCACCCGCTGGGGGCGAGTGCTCGACTTCGGCTGCGGAGCCGGGCGGCTGTCGCAGGCGCTCGCTCCGCACGCGGACGAGGTCGTCGGTGTGGACATCGCTCCGCCCATGCTGGAGACCGCCCGACGACTGAACCGGAGCGCAGGGAACATCCGGTTCGTCCTCAACGACGCGCCGGACCTGAGCCAGTTCCCCGACGGCCACTTCGACCTGGTCTACAGCGCCCTGGTGTTGCAGCACCTGCCGCGCCCCGCCATCGACCACTATCTGGCCGAGTTCCTGCGGGTGTTGCGGCCAGGCGGCATCGCTGTCGTGGGGTTGCCGACCGAGCCGGCGCGTACGGCCAAGGGCATCGTCTGGCAGGTAGCGCCCTTCCGCCTGATCAGCTGGGCACAGCGCCACCTGCTCAACTATCCGGCGGCGATGAACATGACGGCCATCTCGCAGGCCGACGTGGTGCGGCTGATGGCCGCATACGGCGGGGACATCGTCGGGCAGTGGCGCGATCTGCGGTACAGCGAAGACTGGGTCTCCACGCGGTACGCGGTACGCCGCGCCTAGCTGACCCGCCTCTGGCGACCCGGCACATGACCGGGCCGCTGCACGACGAAGGGGTGGACCGCGTCGCGGTCCACCCCTTCGTCGTGCTTCCTGTCGTACCCGTTAGCGCTGCTCCACCTCGCCGGGCGCCGGACGCTGGGTCGGCACCGTCGGGTCCTCGGACTTCCAGTTCGTCGACGCCGGCGGGATCTCGTCGGTCAGTGGACCGCCCACAGGCTGGGACTTGGGCTGCTCGACGGTGTCCGTGTCGCGTACCGGCTCCTGGTCCACTCGGGTTGGAGTCGGGTCGGCAACCGGAGCGACGGCCGGCGGATCGGCGCGGTGCCGGGCGGCACCGCCCTGGGGTCGGGTCACCAGCCACACGCCGACGACGAGGGCGATCAGACCGAGGACACCGGCGGCGATCGGGCCCCAGAAACTGATCAGGCCGATCTTGAAGCGGTTGTCCTTGACCGTCTGGACACTACGACTGACCGTGTCGTCGGTGTAGTTGAAGTCCGCGTCCAGCAGCACCGTGGGGGAGCCGGTGTTCGGGCGCAACTCCTTGTGCTGCTGTTCCCGTACGTTCACGTAGGAGCCGGTCACCGGGTCGACCCAGACCGTCCGGGTGTTGCTGTAGACGATCTCACCGCTGGTGGCGCCCGGTGCGAACTTGGCGACAAGCGTCTGGAGGCTGCTCTCCGGGGTGGCCAGCACCTCGTTCTCGATCCGCTGCTCGAAGCGGTACGCCTCGACGCCCTTGATCTTCTCGGTGCCGACGAACTTCGCCGCGGTGGCCCGCTTCAGGTCACGGTCGAAGATCTGGTAGTCCCGCTTGGCAGTGCCGAACGGGAACTTGTAGATCTGGCCGGAGTAACTCACGTTGCCGACCGGGGTCTTGTCCGCCCCGGTCTCGTTGAGCCACTGCTCCTTCCACGGAGCGGCGGCACCGGAGATCCGGTAGAGAGCCAGCTCAGTGCTGTACTGGCTGACCACATCCTGGTTGTCGGTACGCCTGACCGTCTGGTAGACGTCCCAGATCACCGCGTCGCCCTTGAGCTCCTTGGGCAGCCGGTCCTTCGTGTCGTCGGGCTGCGGAATGACCTCGACGTTGGACACCAGATCGCCCTGCGGAACCTCGATGCTCACTGAACTTCCGCTTGCGGTGATCTTCAGGAACTTCGCGTTCTTCGCCTCGGCGACGGACGTCGTTGGTTCAAGATCATAGGGGAGCTTGGTCACGGCAGGGGCCACGTAGAACGGCAGCCCGGCCGCGAAGACCAGCAATAAGACGCCGAGCCCAAAGAGCGCGGCGCCCACGCGAAGCTTCACTCATCCTCCTGTAACCTGCCGCCCTACGACCTGTTGTCCGGGGCACCCGATCCTTAACATGGCGGGAGGTTACTCCCCGGTCACCTTCAAAGCGACCCCCTGGATGTCCAGATGTCCACAGCCGCCGCGCCAACAGTTCCGGAGCATTCGGTAACTGGCCGACTCCCCGCCCTCGATGCGCTGCGAGCGATCGGCGCCGTGGCGGTCGTCGGTCACCACGTCGGGTTCCAGACCGCCGTCACCATGAACACCACATGGGGCGGCTGGCTGGCTCGACTGGATGTCGGCGTCGCCATCTTCTTCGTACTCTCCGGGTTCCTGCTGTTCCGGCCGTGGGCCCTCAGTGCTGCGACGGGACGGGCCCGACCGCGCGCCCGGCGATACCTCTGGCGGCGGGCCCTACGGATCCTGCCCGCCTACTGGCTGGCGGTGCTGGTGTGCCTGATCGTCCTGCCAGACAATCGGCCAGCGTCCGCCGGTGACTGGGTTCGCCACCTGACCTTCACCCAGATCTACCAGCCCGGCCAGTTGCGCTATGGGCTCAGCCAGACCTGGAGTCTCGCCACCGAGGTCGCGTTCTATCTGATCCTGCCGCTGATCGCCGTGCTCGCCGTGGGCCGGTCGTGGCGTCCCATCCGCACCGTGGTGATCGTCAGCGGGGGTGTGCTGCTGACCGCGGGGTGGCTCACCCTGATGGGATTCGGCTGGCTCGACAGAGGTCTGCACACCATGTGGCTCCCGTCGTACGCGGCCTGGTTCAGCGCCGGAATGGCACTGGCGGCGGCGCACGTCGCCCTGCGCACCGGGACCGCGCCCGCCGCCTTCCGCGTACTGGACGACCTCGCCTCGGCGCCGGTCGCCTGCTGGGCGGCGGCAGTCGGCCTGATGGCGATCGCGACGACTCCCATCGCCGGCCCCCGCGACCTCACCGGTCCCACGGCCGTCGAGTTCGGCACCAAGCTGGCCCTCTACCTCGCGATCGCGACGCTGATCCTGATCCCGGTGGCCTTCGGTGGGCCGACCCGGATCAAGGAGGTCTTCGGCAGCGCTTCCGCCCGCTGGCTCGGTGCCGTCTCGTACGGGCTGTTCCTGTGGCACCCGCTGGTCATCGAACTCATCTACCTGCTCGACGACCGACCGCTCTTCACCGGCGGGCTGCTCAACACCTTCGCCCTCACCATGGTCTTCGGTCTGGCGTACGCCGCGGCCAGCTACTACGGCGTCGAGCGGCCCCTGCAACTACTCGGCTCGCAGTGGGGCCGTCGGCCGGCCGGGCGCGGACCGGCCTCGGGATCGTCCACCGTCCACGGGGCCACCCCGGGCGCTTCGCCCGTCACGGTGGGGCCGGGCACCACGCCGGCACCAACCGTGGGCACCTCGCCCTGAGGCGGCGAGCGCTGGACCAACGGGGCATTGCCGGCCGGCAGCCCAGCCCCTAGTGTGACGCGCGTCCCTAAATTACTTGAGAGTAGGGTTCGCGTGGAGCGTAGCTTCGGCATGCCCGGACACGTGCTGTTCCTCAACTGGCGAGACACCCGTAACCCCGAGGGTGGCGGTTCCGAGGTGTACGTGGAACGGATCGCCGCCGAGCTGGTGGCGCGCGGTTTCCGCGCCACCCTCTTCTGCGCCGCCCACAGCCAGGCTCCCGCCGACGAGGTCAACGAGGCGGGCGTACGGCTGGTCCGGCGCGGCGGCCGACACACCGTCTACCTCTGGGCGGCGCTCTGCTACGTGGCCGGCGCGCTGGGCGTTGGCCCGCTGTCGACCCGCCGGGGCGGCCGGCCCGACATCCTGGTCGACGTCTGCAACGGGCTGCCGTTCCTCGCCCCGCTGTGGGCGCGGCGCCCGGTGGTCAAGCTGATCCACCACGTGCATCGCGAGCAGTGGCCGGTGGTCCTGCCACAGTGGGCCGCCCGGTTCGGCTGGTGGGTCGAGTCGTCGCTGGCCGTACGCGTCTACCAGCGATGCCGGTACGTCACCGTCTCCGAGGCCACCCGCCGAGAGCTGGCCGTGCTCGGCGTACCGCCGGAGCAGGTCGCCGTGGTGCACAACGGCACCCCGGAACTGCCCCGCACCGACGCCGAACGGTCGACGTTCCCCCTGCTCGTGACGTTGAACCGGCTGGTGCCCCACAAGCGGGTGGAGGTGGCGCTGCGGGCGGTCGCAGCCCTCGCCGACGAGCTGCCTCAACTGCGGCTGGTCGTCGCCGGCCAGGGCTGGTGGGAGTCGCACCTGCGCGAGCTCGCTGCGGAGCTGAACATCTCCGAGCGGGTGGATTTCCGGGGCTTCGTGACGGAGGAGGAGAAGGCCGCCCTGCTCGCCTCGGCCTGGGTCGCCCTCACCCCGTCACTGAAGGAAGGTTGGGGTCTGACGATTGTGGAGGCAGGTTCGGCGGGCACGCCAACGGTGGCGTTCCGTCAGGCAGGCGGTGTTGCCGAAGCGGTCGTCGACGGGCGCACCGGCCTACTGGCCGACGACATCGACGATTACCTGGCGAAGGTGCGCACGCTTCTGCACGACGATGAGCTGCGGCGCGAGATGGGCGCGCAGGCCCGGGAGCATGCGGCGAGCTTCACCTGGAAGGTTGCGGGTGGGCGCTTCGCGGCCCTGCTGGAGGGTGCGGAGTCGCCCCGCCCAGTGCAGCAGCGGGGCGAACCGTCCTACCTGACGCCGTAAACCTCGGGGGCGTACGGGTCTTTCTTTCCGGCCCGCTTGGCCGCTTCCGAAACGATCTTGGCCTCACTGGCCGCCTCTTCGTCGGTGGCGGTTGCGGCGGCCGACAGCCCGCCGAGGGCCAGGATCCCCAGCAACGCCGCCACCAGGCCGGACACGACCAGGGTCAGAGCTCTACGCATGCCAATCCTCCAATGGCGAGACGTGCGAGCGGACGTTACCACGCGGTAGGGCGCCGGTGTAGTGCCGAAACGGCGGCAGCGAGGACCACCAGAAGGGCAGCACCAAGCGCCATCACGGCGGCCCACGAGCGGTGTCCCGGCGGGGCCGGTGGGGGCAGCACAGCCTGATTACGGTAGAGCGTGAGGAACGGCCCCTCGTGGACGACCTGGAGGTCGCGGAGGATGGCCGGATCCACCTCGCTGGGCAGTTGGTGCTGCACCACCACCCAGCGCACGCCGGTGGCCGAGACAGGGCGCCCCTCGGCCAACACCCGGCGCACCTCGCGGAGCCGTGGATTCTCCCCGGCCACCGCGACGTCGCCAACCAGGAGCGTGTCGTCGGTCAGCACCGTCCCCGGCAGGTAGCGGGGCGCCGGGTCCAGGACGACCCGTCCGGGGTTCCACGAATAGGCCCGGTAGGCGGACAGGGGCAGCGCAAGGATCTCCCCCGGCTCACCGGCCACCCACTCGGCCACCGCCTGCCAGTCCGCCGGATAGCTCACCGGACGCAGACGGCCGGCACCGCCGAAGGCGAGGTCCGGCATGACGGCCACCGGCAGGAGCAGCAGGCCGACCAGAACCACCCCCGCCACCTCCCGGTCAACCCGGGCCACCAGTCGCTCGGCACCCAGCGCCGCGCACACCACCAGTAACAGCGCGTACGGGGCCAGGAACTTCTGACCATCTCGGAGCAGCCCCGCACCCGGCAGGTGCACCACCGCCCACCGCAACGCGGCGTCCCCGCCCGGGAGCACCCCGAAGGCAGCGAGGAGACAGCCGATCCCGGCGAGCGCTCCCAGCCGCACCGCCGCGCCCGGGGGCAGCCGACGCCGCAGCAGACCCACGCCGACACCGGCCAGGATCAGCAGCACCAGGGTCGCCAGCGGCACCAGCGGTGCGGCGCGGCTCGCGGGCGTGGCCTGCGCGCTCCAGATGCCGCCGGTGCCCGCGAGCGCCACCAGCGGGCCGGCCCAGTTCTCCGAACGCGCCACGAACGCCGCCACCCCCGCCGGGTCGGAGGAACCGCCGGCACCGGTGACCAGGGCCGCAATCACCCAGGGGGCGTTCAGCATCCCGACACCGGCCAACGCCAGCGCCGACCGACGCGGATGCGCCCGGTCCGACACCAGCAGCAGCACGGTCCCGAAAGCGATCAACCCGCCGGTCGGTGTGATCGCGGCGGGAGCGGCGGCGAGCACCACCCGGGCGAGCGCGCCGTCCCGCCCCGCCCGCAGATCCAGCGCCGCCCGCACCAACCAGGGCAGCGCGGCGTACGCGAGCAACAGCCCCCACTGCCCGATCAGCAGGCGCTCGGCGAGGTAGGGCGTCCACGCGTACGCCACCGCGGCGAGCAGCCGGACCGCGCGCCGGTCGGTCGGCACGAGCCTGCCGGCGCCGACGGCCGCCAGGAGAACCGCCCCGCCGAGCACCAGCCGCTGCACCAACCAACCCGGCACCAACTGGGTGACCAGAGAAACCAGTGCGTCCATCGGCACCGCCCGGGGCAGACTCTGCGCCGGGGCGACGAGATCCCACGTCAGCGGCTGCCGGGGTACGAACACCATGTCGTACAGCAGCACGTAGCCGGGCGCCGCCAGCGGGGCCAACACCAGCACCGTGACAACCGCCGCAACGGCGTACAGGGGCAGCGTGTCCCGCCCTCGCCGGGCCGGTGGGGGCTCGACGCCGGCGGTCCGCTCAACCATTCACGGTGCCGGCACCGCCTTGCCGACGGTGATCAGTTGGGTGCACACCCTGACCCCCGAAGTGCTCACGGTGACCTCGACGGCGTCCCCGGCACCCTCCAGCAGGAAGAACACGTCGTTCAGCCCGCGTTTCAGAGTGATTACCCGGACGGCGTCCCCGAGACGGACGAGTGCCGTCGAGTCGCCCGAACTGACGTAGCCGAAATGGACCGCGTACGGCCACTCCTCCAGGTACCCGTCCAACGGGATCCGCGCGGGCCGACCGCCCTCCGCCAGGTGCCCGCAGTCGGGCACCGTGCCGGGCACGATCTTCCGCCCCTGAACCACGACCGGACGGATCCGGCCGAAGTCGTCGAACATGAACGGGCGCTCGGCCTCCGCCACGAAGGTGGGCCGACGCTCGGCGGGGCGGAAGAAGTGCGACTGGAGATTGTCCGGCCAGAAGTAGCCGGCGACGACGCGGTCCGGGACGGTGGCGTCCAGGAAGACGGTGCCCGGCGCAGCGGCGGCAAGCTCGATCTGCGTCGTCGCGAGGTAGTCCCGGCCGGACTTCGTGCTCCAGTTGTCCCCGAAACGGGCCGTGCTCCACAGCGTGCCCACCCCGATGGTCACCAGGACGACGATTATCGAGACCAGGCCGACCGCGAAGGCACCCGGCTCCCGTAGGACCGTCGGGACCGGCCACGCGGACACCTCGTCCTCGTCGGTGTCCTTCGTCCCCAGCAGGGCTGCACCGACACAGATCGCGGCGACCAGCACCACGTCGGCGACGTACCGGGGGACGATGCCGACCAGTGGGCCGAGCGGGCCACCGAGCCGGGTGACGCCGAAGAGCACGGCGACCAGCCCAAGGTAGGAGACGAGCAGCAGCCAGGCCCGTCCGGCCGAGGGGCGCCGCCGGACGGTGATCACGACGAGCGTCGCCAGCACCGCCCAGGACAACCACTTGGCGATGTCGTACGGGTTCACGAGCGGGGGACCGTCACCGGCGTAGGTCCAGCGCCAGGGGCCACCGAGCAGACCCGGCACCATGGTTTCACCGACCAGGTCACCGAGGAAGGTGAGGACCTGACTGACGGACGTGGGTTCGTCCAACTCGCGGGCGGGTCGGGTGAGGTAGAACGCCAGATATCCGCCCGAGAGCGCGGCGAGCAGCAGCCACGCGGGCCAGTACCGGCGGATCGCCGTCACCAGGCTGCGCCACGCGCCACCGGACGTGAAGAGAAAGACGGTCAGCAGGAACAGCAGCGGCACGATCAGCAGGGACTTGGTGTCGAAGAGCAGACCGAACACCAGCCAGAGCGCGACCGCCACGAGGTGCCGCAGGCGGCGGGTCCGCACGTACCGCACCTGGGACGTCACCGCCATGACCAGGGCCAACTGCATGGGCAGCACGAGCAACCCGACCAGCCACAGCGAGGAGACCTCAAGCGTCAGCGGGCTGAACAGGTACAGGCACAGCGGGATGAGCAGCCCCCAGCCTGGCCGGAGCAGATCACGCAGCAGCCGGTAGACGGCGATCCCGGTCGCCGCCTGGCCGACCGCCAGCAGCAGCACCCACGGCCAGGTGACGAAGCCCGCCGCCCGCACCATCGCCCACGCCACCAGCAGGCCGCCGGGCATGAGGTGGTTGTTGAAGGTACGCAGGAGATAGTCCGCGTCCAGCCGGGTGTCGAGGACCTGGGCGGCGATGACGAACTCGTCCTGCGAGAACCAGCCACGGGTGGCGAGCCCGGCGCGCCAGG
This sequence comes from Micromonospora sp. LH3U1, assembly GCF_028475105.1. Lineage (NCBI taxonomy): Bacteria > Bacillati > Actinomycetota > Actinomycetes > Micromonosporales > Micromonosporaceae > Micromonospora > Micromonospora sp. LH3U1. Next base: position 6,884,704 of record NZ_CP116936.1, read on the forward strand.
CGACAGACACGACGATGAGGGCGACAGCTACGGCGCGGACGCGGTCGGCACGGAGCCACCGGCCGACAGGCCCCGGTCGGTCGCCATCGGAAGCGACGCCTTCCGGATGCGTCTCGGCCTCAGCTTCTGGCATTGACATGGTCGGCAGCCTGCCACACGCTTACACGCCGTGGGGACGGCCGTTCTCCCGATGACGCCCTCGCAGCGCCCCCTGGTCGCCCGTCCGTGCCCGGTCCGGATAACGTCGCGCGACAGTCGTCGGTTGCAGGTGCGCGTCCGGCCAGCGGAGACAGGAGCCGAAATGCGTGCAGAGGTGGCCAGTGGCACCGCTCCGGGGTCCAGCCGTACCCGGCACACGGCCCGGCGGTTCCGGCACCTGGTCATCTGCATCGTTCTCACCGCCCTCGCCTTCCAGCAGGCCCCGGGTCAGATCGTCCCCGACACCAAGGTCGACCTGAACGTCAACCCGGCCGGGTGGCTGCTCCGCTCGCTGCACCTGTGGGACCCCACCGGCACGTTCGGTCAGCTACAGAACCAGGCGTACGGATACCTCTGGCCGATGGGCCCGTTCTTCCTGCTCGGCTCCGAAGTCGGTCTCGCGCCGTGGGTGGTCCAGCGGTTGTGGTGGGCACTGATCTTCTGTGTCGCCTACCTGGGCACGGTGCGGCTGGCGGGCAGGCTCGGCATCGGCACCCCCGCCGGACGCATGATCGCCGGTGTCGCCTTCGCGCTGTCACCCCGCATCCTCACCCAACTCGGCTGGTCCTCGGTGGAGTCCTGGCCCAGCGCCATCGCCCCCTGGGTGCTCATCCCGCTGATCGGCCTCGCCCGCGGCACCCCGCTGCGGCGCGCCGTCGCCGGGTCGGCCGTCGCCGTCGCCTGCGCCGGTGGAGTCAACGCCACAGCCGTGGCCGCGGTGGTGCCACTCGCCCTGCTCTGGCTCGCCACCCTCCAGCCCGCACGCCGCCGCGTCACCGCCATCGCCGCCTGGTGCGGCGCGGTGGCCCTCGCCACGGCGTGGTGGTTGGTTCCTCTGCTGGTCCTCGGGCGGTACAGCCCACCCTTCCTGGACTACATCGAGACCGCCCGGAACACCACAAGCGTCACCGACGCGGTGACCACGCTCCGGGGCGCCTCCTACTGGGTCGCCTACCTGGCCTCCCCGTTCGGACCGACGATCCCGGCCGGTGCACGACTGGCCAACGACGCACTGCTGGTCGCTGCCACCCTGGCGGTCGCCGCGCTCGGTGTCCTCGGGCTGTCCCGACGCGGGATGCCGCACCGCCGGTTCCTCATCACCGGTCTGGTGCTCGGGGCCGCGCTCGTCGGCCTCGGGCACGTCGGTGACCTGCCGAACATCCTCGCCGGGCCACAGCGGGAGTTCCTCGACGGCGTCGGTGCCCCCCTGCGCAACGTGCACAAGTTCGACGTCCTGCTCCGTCTGCCCCTGGCCCTGGGCATGGCGCACCTGATCGGCCTTGCCGTTCGCGCGGCACGCACCGCACCCGCGCCGCACCGCCCACGAGCCGTCGCACGCGCCTGGCTCACGGCCGGCGCGGCCATGGTCGCCGTCACGGCGGTCGCCACCCCCGCGCTCGCCGGTGGTCTCGCCACGTCCAACGCCGTCAAGGAGGTGCCCGGCTACTGGCACGAGGCCACCGACTGGCTCGACGCGAACACCGGGCGCGGGCGGGTGCTCGTCGTACCCGGGGCGCGCTTCCCGTCGTACGACTGGGGCAGCACCACCGACGAGATCACCCAGCCGCTGCTCAACAGTCGGTGGGCGGTACGCAACGCCATCCCGTTCACCCCGCCGACCACGATCCGGCTGCTGGACGCGATCGAGTCGACGCTCGCCACCGGCTCCGGGTCGACCGGCCTGGCCGACCTGCTCGCCCGGTCCGGGATCAGCCACGTCCTGTTCCGCGCCGACCTCGACCACGGTCGCTCCGACACGGCCCGCCCGGCAGTGGTCCGCCAGGCGCTCGACCGCTCACCCGGATTGACCCGTGTCACCTCCTTCGGCCCCCTGCGTGGTGGGCCCTCGTCGCCGGACGAGTTCCGCGACCAGGGGCTCGACGTGCCCGTCCGGGCGCTGGAGGTCTACCGGGTCGACCGGCCCGTCGAGCCGGTGGTCGCGTACGACCGTGACGACGTGACGACCGTGGTGGGCGGCCCCGAATCGCTCCTCGACCTCGCCGCGGCTGGACAGCTCGGCTCGGCGCCCACGGTCCTGGCGGGCGACGCGCCGGCCGCCGGAGTCGCCGGACCGGTCACGATGACCGACGGGCTACGCAGGCGGGACGTGTCATTCGGCCGACTGCGCGACAACGCCTCCCAGACCCTCACCGCCGACGACACCTTCCAGGTGACGGCACCCGCGCACGACTACCTGCCCGAGTGGGGGGCGCAGCAGTCCACCGTCGCCCGTTTCGAGGGCATCAGCGCGATCCGCGCGTCGACCGCCCGCTCGCAGGTGGACTCCCCCGGCGGTGCCCGCCCCGAGCACCAGCCGTACGCGGCGATGGACGGCGATCCGGCAACCTCCTGGCAGTCCGCGCCGTACTCGCCCAGCGACCGTCAGTGGGTCGAGGTGGATCTCGCCAACCCGACCCGGGTCACCCGAGTCGAGGTGTGGTTCGACCTGAAGGCCGACGCCCTGCCCACGACGGTGACCGTCACCGCCGGGTACGAGAGCCGCACCGTCGAACAGTTCAGCGACCACATGATCTTCGAACTGCCCGGCGTCCACGCCACTCGCCAGGTGCAGATCTCGGTCGACGGCGCGTACGACCTCCGCCCGCTCGGCAACGGGTCCGTCGGCATCGCCGAGATCAAGATTCCCGGCATCAAGACCAGCCGGACCCTCCTCCTTCCCGCCGCACCGGCCACCGACCGACCGGCGACCGTCGTCGTGTCGGCGGCACCCACCACACCGGCCTGTTTCTCCGTCGACGGGCACCCTCGCTGCTCCACCGACGCCGCCCGCGGTTCCGAGGACGCTTCCACCATCGACCGGACCCTGACCCTGCCAGCCGCCGGGACGTACGACGCCAAGCTGTGGGCGCGACCGACGGCCGGCCCGGAGCTGGACAAGGCACTCGACAAGCTGGTGGCCGACGCACAGCCGCTGCGTCTCGCAGCGCAGGTCAACGCCTCCTCGACGGCCGTACCCGACCCGACCGGCCGGGCCGGCGCGGTGCTCGACGGGGACCCGACCACCAGTTGGTCACCGGCGGTCAACGACGAGGCACCGATCCTGCGCCTCAAGTGGCTCAAGCCGCAGACCATCACCGGGCTCCGCTTCTCCGTCGACGACGAGGCCGCCGCCACCCGCCTCGGCAGTGTGCGGGTGGTCGGCGACGACGGTTTCAGAAGCAGCCTGCTCGGCGACGACGGGCTCCTCCGCCTGGACCCGCCGATGCGGACCGACGAGATCACCATCCAGTTCCTCGACAAGCCGTCCGCCACCAGCACCGACCCGTACAAGCTGCGGTTGCCGGAGCAGTTGCCGGTCGCGGTCGGCGAGGTGACGGTGCTGCCCGGAGCGTCCACCGTCGGACCGCGCCTCGACACACCCGTGACGCTGGCCTGCGGATCGGGCCCGACGCTGCAGATCGGCGCGGACCGGGTGACGACCACGCTGCGCGGCACGCTGCGGGATCTCCTGGAACTGCGCGAGATGCCGGTGACGACGTGCGGCCGGGACACGCCCCGACAGCTTGACCTGGGCCGCGGGGAGCACCGCATCGTCACCACAGCGAGCACGCTGGCCTCGCCCACCCTGGTCGCCCTGGTGCCACAGACTCCCAAGCCGGCCGCCCCGGCGGCGGTCGCCAGCGCCATCGAGGTCGACTCGTGGGCGGCCACCGAACGACGGATACGGGTGACCAACCACCCCGTCGACCGGGTGCTCGCGGTGCGGGAGAACACCAACACCGGCTGGCAGGCGACGGTCGACGGGCGGACGTTGAAGCCGCTGGTGGTGGACGGGTGGCAGCAGGGCTGGATTCTCCCCGCTGGCACCTCCGGCGAGGTGCTCCTGCGCTTCGCCCCGGACACGACGTACCGGGCGGGCCTTCTGCTCGGCGGCCTTCTGCTGGCGGTGGTCGTCCTCCTCGCGGTGCTGCCCGCCCGACAGCGCACCTCGTCGATCGCCGTAGCGCACGTCCGCCGCCGAGCCACCCGATCCCTGCCGTTGCTGGCCGTCGGCGCCGCCGCGCTGGTGCTGTCGAGCGGCCTCATTGGCGGCCTGCTGGTCGCGGCGGGGTTCATGCTGGCGGTACCCGGCCCTCGCCGCCTGCCCTGGACAGCCGACCCACGCCGGGCCAGGACGATCAGACGGGCCGTCGAGACGTGGCTCCCCGGCGCGCTCGTTCTGCTCGCCGGGTGGGCCTACCTCGAGTCGACGCAACGGAACACCAACGCCCTGCTGCAACTCGCGATCGTCGTCGCCCTGGGCGCTCTCTGGCTCTCCACCGCCGCCCGACGACGACCCGTACGCCGAGCCACGCCGACTCCGGCGGCCCCAGCCGTTCCGGCGGAACCGGATCCGGCGGTCGCGGAGGCACCGATGCCGAACACACCCGACGGGCACCGCCCCACCATGTACGAGATCACGTGAGCGCCCGGCGACCCGGCCATCCGGAGGAGACCGCGGAGGCGGAGCCGACCGGCGGACGGAACAAGGGACTGGGCGCGGCGGGAGTCGGTGTCACCCTGGCCGGCGTCCTCGTCAACGGCCTGGCCTACCTGGTTCCGGTGCTGGCCGCCCGGCGGCTCGACCCGGCCGACTTCAGCGCACTTGCCACCGCCCTCGGCCTGGTGGCCATCGTCAGCGTGCCAGGGCTCGGTCTGCAACTGGCCGTCGCCGTGCACCATGCCCGGCACGGAACCTCCGACACCCGGCGGCTCACCGCGGTCACCGCCGCCGTGTGCGCCGGGACCCTCATCGTGGCGACGCCACTGCTGGTCGCCGCTCTGGACCTCCCGGTCGAGGTGCCCGCACTGCTGGCGGTCACCACGGCGGCGATCGTGCTCTCCTCCCGCTCCCTGGGGGAGTTGCAGGGCGGCCAGCGCTTCCTGCGACTCGCCACGGGGATGGCCCTGCTCGCCGTGGGCCGCTACGGCGGCGTGATCGCCGGACTGCTGCTCGGCGCGGGACTGACCGGCGCGCTGGCAGTCGGCGCGCTGACCGCCGCGCTCGCCCCGGCGGTGCTGGCCCGACTCGCCCGCGCACCCGGACGACCGTCCACCGCACCACGGCTGACCACCGCTCAGGTGATCGCCGGCTGCGGCGCCACCCTGGCGATGCTCGTCGTCTCCTACGCCGATCTGCTCCTGGCCCGGCAACTACTTCCCCCGTCGGGGTCCGCGGCGTACTCGGTCGGCACGGTCCTGAGCAAGGGCGCGCTCTGGGCACCCCAGGTGGCCGCCGTCCTCGCCCTGCCGCGTCTCGCACGCGGTGACCGCCGTAGCCGCACGGTGGCGCTCACGGTGACGGGTGCCTGCGGCCTGGTGCTGGTGCTCGCGTCGACCCTCGCCGGAGGGCTGGCCTTCCGCCTCGCCGGCGGACCCGCCTACGCCCACCTCGGCCGGTACGCGCCGCTCTTCGCTGCGATCGGCGCGCTCTACGCGGTGGCGTTCGTGTTACTCAACGACCGCCTCGCAGCTGGTGTGCGGTGGGCGGCGGCACCGCTGTGGGTGGGCACGGCCGGCTTGGTGATCGTCGCGGCGACGATACGGCCCCGCACCGTCGCCGATCTGCTCCTCGCGGCTCTGGGCACCGCCATCGTCACCACTCTGATCATGGCGGTGACCACCCGTCGACCACCCGGAGCACCAGCGATCGGGCCGGGCTAGCCCTCCACGAGCCAGTCACTCAGGAGACGGTGGTCGATCGCGTCCACCCGACCGAGCGTACGGCCGGAAGCCACCCGGTCCCGCAGCTCCGCCCTGGTGAACCAGCGCGCCTCCAGCAACTCCTCGCCGTCGACACGTACCTCGTCGGACGTGGCGGTGGCCCGGAAGCCAACCATCAGGCCGGCGGGAAACGGCCATGCCTGCGACCCCTGGTAGGTCACGTCGGTGACGGTCACGCCCGCCTCCTCGGCCATCTCCCGACGGACCGCGTCCTCCAGGCTCTCGCCGACCTCGACGAAGCCGGCCAGTGTCGAGTACGCGTCCTCGGGCGCACCCGCGTGCCGGGCCAGCAGGCAGCGTCCCGGTGCGCCGGGTGCCTCGACCAACACGATGATCGCCGGTTCGATCCGGGGGAACAGGACGCGTCCGCACTCCCCGCCGGTGCAGGTCCGCAGGTGCCCACCGCCGCCAGCGACGGCCGGCGCACCGCACGTCCCGCAGAATCCCTGCTGCCGGTGCCAGTGCAGCAACCCCCTGGCGTACGCCCGGACGGCCGCGTCGCCCGGCGCGAGCCGCCCGACCAGTGCCCGTACGTCGACGGACCGCGTCGCACCGGCCATCTCGGCGGCCGACCGTTCGGTGAGTGCGGACAGGTCCACGGCGAACACGGCGACGTCCCCGTCGAGCCCCAGGAAGACGGTCTCACTGGCAGCGGACCGAACGAGAGAAGCACGCTCCGCGGTGAGCCGGACCGGCCCGTCCCCGTCGACGAGACAGCGGTCCCGCCACATCGGCAGCACCACGGTGGTCGGCTCGGTGAGCAGCGCGCTCAACCGGGTCGGGTCGGTACGCAACGGGCCCGCCCGGTCCAGCCAACCGCCGCCGTACGCCAACACCCGCTCCGCAGTGTCCACCCGGCCACCGTGCCACGTCTGTGGTCCGCCACCGACACCGGCCCCGGGCTCCTGCGACACGCCGGGCGACGCGCCGTAGCAGGGACTGGCGGGCGCAGCCCGCAAGGACGGCCGGACATTCGTTACCGTAGGTGCCTCCGGGAGGGAAGACCTCCCGTGGCACCCTGGCGATCGAGGTTGCAGTGACGCTGTACGGCGACAAGAGTCCACCCGCCGACGACCGGCCCACCGTGCAGGTCACCGCGGTCACCTGGCCGGACGACGGGTCGGAGCCGGTGACGGCACCCGCGCCCGTCGAGCCGGAGGTCGGCACGGGCCGCCGCCGGGTCCGGATACTGCTCGCCGCCGGCGTCACCGGTGGCGTACTCGCCGCCGTGGCGGGCGCCGGCGCCTGGGCGTACGCCGGGGATGTTCCCGCGGCACCAGCGTGCTCGGCACCGAACTGGGCGGCCGGAGCCGCGCGGACGCCGACCGGGAGTTGCGGGCGGAGCTGGACCGGCGGGCGGCGACGCTCGCCACGCCGCTCAAGGTCACCGTGGACGGGCGTACCGCCGAGATCAACCCGGCCGACGTGGGGCTTGCCGTCGACGTGCCGGCGACCGTCGCGGCTGCGGCCGCGGCCGACGCGCACCCCGTCAGCCGGCTGGTCGGCTCCCGCACGGTCGACCCGGTGGTCAGCGTCGATGTGGACCGGTTGGACGACGCGCTCCGTAAGGTGCTCGGCGACCAGGCCCAGGGAATGACGATGCCGGCAATCACCTATCAGGGCACCACGCCGAAGGTGGTGCAGCCCAAGCCGGGGCTGGCCTTGGCGCCGCAGCGCTCCGCCGAGGTGGTCCGCGCCGGCTGGCTGGCCGGCACCCCGGTCACCGTGCCACTGGTGGAGAGCCACCCAGCGACCACCCCGGAGGAGTTGGACCGGCTCGTCACCGAGTTGGCGAAGCCGGCGGTCGCCGCACCGGTCACCCTGCGTACCGACAAGGGCTCGGTGCAGGTCCCGCCCGCCGCCATCGCGAAGAGCCTACGATTCACCGCCGACAAGACCGGCAAACTGACCCCGTCGGTGGACGTGAAGCGGCTGCGGGCGGCCCTCGGCGACAACCTGGCCGCCATCGAGGTGCCGCCGAAGGACGCCACGATGACCATCTCCGGTGGTCGGCCCACCGCCACCGACGGACGGCCCGGGCAGCAGCTGGACACGGCAACCCTGGGTCGGGACCTGCTGGCGGTGCTACCGAAGTCGGACGGCCGCGAGGTGACCGGCGAGCTGAAGCCGACGCCGCCGGAGCTGACCGGGGAAAAGCTCGCCGGCCTGGGCATCAAGGAACGGGTGTCCACCTTCACCACCCGTTTCACCGGCGGCATGGCCTCGTCGCGCAGCCAGAACATCGCCACCATCGCGAAGAAGGTGGACGGCACGATCGTCCTGCCCGGAAAGACGTTCTCGCTGAACGGTCACACCGGCGAACGCGGGTACGCCCAGGGCTACCGGGACGCACCGGTCATCCTCGACGGGAAGCTGGTGCCGGGCGTCGGCGGCGGCACCTCACAGTTCACCACCACGCTGTTCAACGCGACCTACTACGCCGGGCTGGAGGACGTCGAGCACAAGCCGCACTCGTACTGGTTCGACCGGTACCCGGCGGTCATCGAGTCGACCATCTTCTGGCCGAGCCTGGACTTCAAGTTCCGCAACAACACGGAACACGGCGTCCTCATCGACACGTCGTACACGTCGAGCACGATCACCGTGTCGATCTGGAGCACGAAGATCTACGACAGCGTGAAGACGGAGTACGGGCCGCGCCGCAACATCACGACGCCGAAGCTGATCCACCTGGCTCCGGGGCCGTCGTGTATCGAGACCAACGGCATCAACGGCTTCACCCAGGACGCCTTCCGGGTCATCAAGAAGGGCGGCGTGGTGGTCAAGCGGGAGAAGTTCACCTGGCGCTATGACGCGGAGCCTCGTTACGTCTGCGGTCCCAAGCCCTCCTGAGAGGTCTCACCCCGCTCTGAGGCAGTGCAGCGTGACCGGCCTGCCCGCTGCGCCTGCCGCCGCGCGGCGGACCTGCGGGGCCGCTGCGGCGGGCCGCTGAGCCCGGCCGCGGGCGCCAGGTCCGATCAGCGACCGCCGCGGGCGGTGCGCTTTTCGGGACGCGGCGCTTGTCGGGATACGGTGCCACCCTCCGGCGATGATCGACTCGGTATCACCGATAACGGGGTGTCCGCGACCACGGATACCGCGTTATCAGTGATACCGAGTCGATCAACCAACGCCTGACGCGGATACGCAGAAAGGGCCACCCTCACGGGTGACCCTTTCTGGAAAGATTGTCCGGCGGCGTCCTACTCTCCCACACCCTCACGAGTGCAGTACCATCGGCGCTGGAGGGCTTAGCTTCCGGGTTCGGAATGTGACCGGGCGTTTCCCCTCCGCCATGACCGCCGTAACTCTATCGACATATCAAACAACACCACACACACAGTGGGTCTGTTGTTCGTTTATCGAGAGTTGCACAGTGGACGCGTAGCAGCTTAGTAGTCAAGTCCTCGGCCTATTAGTACCGGTCAACTGAACCCGTTACCGGGCTTACATTTCCGGCCTATCAACCCAGTCGTCTAGCTGGGGGCCTTACCCCACAAAGTGGGTGGGATACCTCATCTTGAAGCAGGCTTCCCGCTTAGATGCTTTCAGCGGTTATCCCTTCCGAACGTAGCTAACCAGCCGTGCCCTTGGCAGGACAACTGGCACACCAGAGGTTCGTCCGTCCCGGTCCTCTCGTACTAGGGACAGCCCTTCTCAAGTATCCTACGCGCACGGCGGATAGGGACCGAACTGTCTCACGACGTTCTAAACCCAGCTCGCGTACCGCTTTAATGGGCGAACAGCCCAACCCTTGGGACCTGCTACAGCCCCAGGATGCGACGAGCCGACATCGAGGTGCCAAACCATCCCGTCGATATGGACTCTTGGGGAAGATCAGCCTGTTATCCCCGGGGTACCTTTTATCCGTTGAGCGACACCGCTTCCACTCGCAAGTGCCGGATCACTAGTCCCGACTTTCGTCCCTGCTCGACCTGTCAGTCTCACAGTCAAGCTCCCTTGTGTACTTGCACTCAACACCTGATTGCCAACCAGGCTGAGGGAACCTTTGGGCGCCTCCGTTACCTTTTAGGAGGCAACCGCCCCAGTTAAACTACCCACCAGACACTGTCCCTGAACCGGATAACGGTCCGAAGTTAGATACCCAAATCAACCAGAGTGGTATTTCAAGATTGCCTCCACCCATACTGGCGTATGGACTTCACCGGCTCCCACCTATCCTACACAAGCTAATTCGAGTACCAATGTCAAGCTATAGTAAAGGTCCCGGGGTCTTTCCGTCCTGCCGCGCGTAACGAGCATCTTTACTCGTACTGCAATTTCGCCGGGCCTGTGGTTGAGACAGTGGGGAAGTCGTTACGCCATTCGTGCAGGTCGGAACTTACCCGACAAGGAATTTCGCTACCTTAGGATGGTTATAGTTACCACCGCCGTTTACTGGCGCTTAAGTTCTCCGCTTCGCCCCCGAAAGAGCTAACAGGTCCCCTTAACGTTCCAGCACCGGGCAGGCGTCAGTCCATATACATCGAATTACTTCTTCGCATGGACCTGTGTTTTTAGTAAACAGTCGCTTCCCCCTGCTCTCTGCGGCCATACAACGCTCCACCCGCGCGGGGCTTCACGTCTCCGGCCCCCCTTCTCCCTAAGTTACGGGGGCAATTTGCCGAGTTCCTTAACCACAGTTCGCCCGATCGCCTCGGTATTCTCTACCTGACCACCTGTGTCGGTTTGGGGTACGGGCCGCTAAGAACTCGCTAGAGGCTTTTCTCGGCAGCATAGGATCACTGACTTCACCTGAATCGGCTCGGCATCACGTCTCAGCCTATATGTGTTGCGGATTTGCCTACAACACGGCCTACACGCTTACCCCGGCACAACCACCGGCCGGGCTCAGCTACCTTCCTGCGTCACCCCATCGCTTGACTACTACCCATCAGGTTCCCACGCTCCCCACCATCCGTCCGAAGACATCAGGCAGCTCGGGTGGTTAGCACAACGAGGTTCATCAGGGACGCTCTTTCGCGGGTACGGGAATATCAACCCGTTGTCCATCGACTACGCCTCTCGGCCTCGCCTTAGGTCCCGACTCACCCAGGGCGGATTAGCCTGGCCCTGGAACCCTTGGTCATCCGGCGGAAGGGTTTCTCACCCTTCTTTCGCTACTCATGCCTGCATTCTCACTCGTGCCGCGTCCACAACTGGGTCACCCCGCTGCTTCACTCGCGGCACGACGCTCCCCTACCCATCCACACACCTGCACAAGGAATCAAGTCCAAGCGAGGTTAAAATGTGAATGCCACAGCTTCGGCGGTGTGCTTGAGCCCCGCTACATTGTCGGCGCGGAACCACTTGACCAGTGAGCTATTACGCACTCTTTAAAGGGTGGCTGCTTCTAAGCCAACCTCCTGGTTGTCTGTGCGACCCCACATCCTTTTCCACTTAGCACACGCTTAGGGGCCTTAGCTGGTGATCTGGGCTGTTTCCCTCTCGACTACGAAGCTTATCCCCCGCAGTCTCACTGCCGCGCTCTCACTTACCGGCATTCGGAGTTTGGCTGATTTCGGTAAGCTTGTGGGCCCCCTAGACCATCCAGTGCTCTACCTCCGGCAAGAAACACGCGACGCTGCACCTAAATGCATTTCGGGGAGAACCAGCTATCACGGAGTTTGATTGGCCTTTCACCCCTAACCACAGGTCATCCCCCAATTTTTCAACATTGGTGGGTTCGGCCCTCCACGCGGTCTTACCCGCGCTTCAGCCTGCCCATGGCTAGATCACTCCGCTTCGGGTCTAGGACACGCGACTGAATCGCCCTATTCAGACTCGCTTTCGCTACGGCTCCCCCACACGGGTTAACCTCGCCACATGCCACTAACTCGCAGGCTCATTCTTCAAAAGGCACGCCGTCACCCCGCAAGGCTCCGACGGATTGTAGGCGAACGGTTTCAGGTACTATTTCACTCCCCTCCCGGGGTACTTTTCACCATTCCCTCACGGTACTTGTCCGCTATCGGTCACCAGGAAGTATTTAGGCTTACCAGGTGGTCCTGGCAGATTCACGGCAGATTTCAGGGGTCCGCCGCTACTCGGGAACACCCACAGAAGGTCAGCAACTTTCACCTACCGGACTTTCACCGTCTACGGTCAGCCATTCCAGACTGTTCGACTAGCCACTAACTTTGTAACTTCTCGAACAAGTGTCAGCTTGTTCAGCAGGGTCCCACAACCCCGACCACGCAACCCCTGACAGGTATCACACGCAGCCGGTTTAGCCTCGATCCGCTTTCGCTCGCCACTACTCACGGAATCACTAAATTGTTTTCTCTTCCTACGGGTACTGAGATGTTTCACTTCCCCGCGTTCCCTCCACACACCCTATGTGTTCAGGTGTGGGTGACACCACATGACTGGTGCCAGGTTTCCCCATTCGGACACCCTGGGATCACAGCTTGGTTGACAGCTCCCCCAGGCCTATCGCGGCCTCCCACGTCCTTCATCGGCTCCTGGTGCCAAGGCATTCACCGTTCGCCCTTGACAACTTGACCACAAAGATGCTCGCGTCCACTGTGCAATTCTCAACAAACGACCAACCCACAACCCGATCCGCCCCACACCAAACCCGACAACCGCCGGCGGTATATGAGGCCAGGCCATGCCTGGCAGACTCCCGAACCCACAGGGCTCGAACCAGTCTCTGAAACAACAACACAATGGTTGTTCCTTCAGGACCCAACAGGGTGCTTAGCGCCTCCACCCAGCCGCACCAGGACCCACCCGTTCCCACCACCCCAAAAGGGTGGCTGTACTAGGAAGTCCCGGCCGTTGCCGAGGAAAAACTTGCCAGTGTCTCCGCCATCTGAGCACCCCGACCCACATTCGCAGGCCGCGGGCTCCATACCGGCTTTCACCGGATGGTGCTCCTTAGAAAGGAGGTGATCCAGCCGCACCTTCCGGTACGGCTACCTTGTTACGACTTCGTCCCAATCGCCAGCCCCACCTTCGACGGCTCCCTCCACAAGGGTTGGGCCACCGGCTTCGGGTGTTGCCGACTTTCGTGACGTGACGGGCGGTGTGTACAAGGCCCGGGAACGTATTCACCGCAGCGTTGCTGATCTGCGATTACTAGCGACTCCGACTTCACGGGGTCGAGTTGCAGACCCCGATCCGAACTGAGACCGGCTTTTTGGGATTCGCTCCACCTCGCGGTATCGCAGCCCATTGTACCGGCCATTGTAGCATGCGTGAAGCCCTGGACATAAGGGGCATGATGACTTGACGTCATCCCCACCTTCCTCCGAGTTGACCCCGGCAGTCTTCGATGAGTCCCCGCCATAACGCGCTGGCAACATCGAACGAGGGTTGCGCTCGTTGCGGGACTTAACCCAACATCTCACGACACGAGCTGACGACAGCCATGCACCACCTGTGACCGCCCCCGAAGGACCTCACATCTCTGTGAGTTTTGCGGCCATGTCAAACCCAGGTAAGGTTCTTCGCGTTGCATCGAATTAATCCGCATGCTCCGCCGCTTGTGCGGGCCCCCGTCAATTCCTTTGAGTTTTAGCCTTGCGGCCGTACTCCCCAGGCGGGGCGCTTAATGCGTTAGCTGCGGCACAGGAAACCGGAGAGGTCCCCCACACCTAGCGCCCAACGTTTACAGCGTGGACTACCAGGGTATCTAATCCTGTTCGCTCCCCACGCTTTCGCTCCTCAGCGTCAGTATCGGCCCAGAGACCCGCCTTCGCCACCGGTGTTCCTCCTGATATCTGCGCATTTCACCGCTACACCAGGAATTCCAGTCTCCCCTACCGAACTCTAGCCTGCCCGTATCGACCGCAGGCTTGGGGTTGAGCCCCAAGTTTTCACGGTCGACGCGACAAGCCGCCTACGAGCTCTTTACGCCCAATAAATCCGGACAACGCTCGCACCCTACGTCTTACCGCGGCTGCTGGCACGTAGTTGGCCGGTGCTTCTTCTGCAGGTACCGTCACTCTCGCTTCGTCCCTGCTGAAAGAGGTTTACAACCCGAAGGCCGTCATCCCTCACGCGGCGTCGCTGCATCAGGCTTCCGCCCATTGTGCAATATTCCCCACTGCTGCCTCCCGTAGGAGTCTGGGCCGTGTCTCAGTCCCAGTGTGGCCGGTCGCCCTCTCAGGCCGGCTACCCGTCGTCGCCTTGGTAGGCCATTACCCCACCAACAAGCTGATAGGCCGCGAGCCCATCCTAGGCCGAAAAACTTTCCACCCAACCTCATGCGAGACCAAGTAATATTCGGTATTAGCCCCCGTTTCCGAGGGTTATCCCAAAGCCTAGGGCAGGTTGCTCACGTGTTACTCACCCGTTCGCCGCTCGAGTACCCCGAAGGGCCTTTCCGCTCGACTTGCATGTGTTAAGCACGCCGCCAGCGTTCGTCCTGAGCCAGGATCAAACTCTCCAACAAAAAATTAGTTGAACAGCATCCTGACAACAAACAAATGTTGCCAAAGGAATCCCAACCAGCCAGACAAAAGCCTGACCAGTCCGGGGTATAAATCATAATTGGCACTGGCTTTTAAAGCACCCTGTTGAGTTCTCAAAGAACAACCACACACCGATCAACAAGCCCCACTCCGTGGGGCCCCATCCCGGGGCTTTCCGCGCTGTGTCCCGCCGCTCTCGCGCCGGGCACTTTTACTACGTTACCTCACCGTCTCCGCCGTGTCAAACCGTGTGTCCCGGTCTGTCGTGCTTCGTACGGGTTAGCGCCGGCGCTCTCACGCAGCAGCGAACCGCTGCGTCATGTCGTCGGATTTGGCAGGCCGGCCGCTGCGGTGTCCCGCAGTCTCGCCCGGTTCCCTGCCGGTCGTGAACCTTACCCGGTCGGCTTCGCTGCACCAAATCCGCCTCGCGGCTGATCCGGCGGGCCCCGCCCGGACCGCGTCCCGCAGGAGTGAACCCCTGCTCGACCCGGCTGCCCGCCCGTTCCGGTGCTTCAGGACCTTCGTCCCGTTTGCCCCGTTCCGCGCTGGCAGAGAGAAAGTTACGCGTCTGCGGGTTTGATCGTCAAATCCGCAGGGAGCGTCCCGCGTCACACTCCCCGGCCGGTGTGCGGTTCGGCGCGGTCGCCGACCCACCGCCGACCCACGCCGACACCGCTGCCGATCAACTGCGACGGGCGGACAACCAGGCCCGGAGGCCGAGGACACCGACGGTGGTACCGATGGCGAGGGACGCGGCAATCAGCAGCGCGTGCACCCACAGAAAGCTGGTGGCGGCGCCGTCGGCCACCGTGCCGGACGCCCAGGACCGCGGGTCCTGCCAGATGGCCAGCGCGAACCGCGGCCAGATCACCCAGGTCCAGATTCCGACTCCGACCAGGAAGACGGCCCACCCTCGCGACAGCACCATGGCAGCCGAGTATGCCAGCGTGCCTGTTCAGCAGGCCGAACACGGACGCGACGTGGAGCTCTCACCCTCACCAGTCTGTTTCCAGCGGCAGCGGGGTGGGCACTGGGAAAAAGGACAGCTGAGGACCATCCACCGGAGGTGTCCCGTGCAACCCTCGATCTTCAATCCCTGGGCCTGGCGTGACCCGTCCGCCCTCGCCGGCGGGTACGGACAGACCACCCCCTCGGTCACGCCGCCGGACGTCCAGGAAGGTGGTCACGACGGCCCGGACGCCCCAGGCCCCGGCACTCCCGTCGACCTGGCGGGCTATCAGGTGGAGGCGAACGACGGGCGGATCGGCACCATCGACGAGGCAAGCAACGAGGCGGATGCCGGATACCTGGTGGTGGACACCGGGCCCTGGATCTTCGGCCAGAAGGTGCTGCTGCCGGCCGGCACGGTGGCCCGGGTGGATCACCAGGAACGGGTCGTGCACGTCGACCGGACTCGGCAGGAGATCAAGGACGCACCGCCGTTCGATCCGGATTCGGCCGACGCCGAGTACCGGGAACGTGTCGGCACCTACTACGCCGACAGTTACCTGCCGCCTCCGGGAGCCGTCCCGCGGGTAATGTGAGGCCGTGGTCCGGACGGGCAACTATGCGTCGGAGGCGGTCGACATGGTCGATGGCCTTCCGCTCGGTGCAGTGCCCGCATTCCCGACCAGCTCCGGCGATGGCCGTGAGCAACTCCTGAACGTCCTCCGTGCCGGTGGTCTGCGGTACCGCGCCGGCGCGCGATGGCGGACGGCTCGCTGAGCCGATCCCGCTGACCGAGAGGGGCCGAATGTGCCCCGCTCGGCGTGCGCCCACGCGTGACCCACCTTCGGATACGAGAGGCACCACCATGTCCGTCGCACGAATGCTCACCGGCGACCGGCCTACCGGCCGCCTGCACCTCGGCCACTATGTCGGCAGCATCGCCAACCGGGTGCGGCTGCACCGGCGTTACGAGAGCTTCTTCATCATCGCCGACCTGCACATGCTCACCACTCGCAACCGGCGCGAGGACATCGACCAGGTCTCCGGCAATGCCCGCGAGATGGTGACCGACATCCTCGCCGCCGGCGTCGACCCGGAACGGGCCACCTTCTACCTGCAGTCGGCCATCCCGGAGGTCGGCGACCTCAACACCCTCCTGCAGAACCTGGTCACCGTTCCCCGGCTGGAACGGGTCCCGTCACTCAAGGACATGGCCCGCGACGCCGGCAAGGAGGAGATGCCGTACGGGCTGCTGGGTTATCCGGTGCTCCAGGCCGCGGACATCCTCTGCGTCAAGGGGGAGGTGGTCCCGGTCGGCCGGGACAACGCCGCACACGTCGAGGTGACTCGGGAGATCGCCCGGCGGTTCAACCACCTGTACGGCCCGGTCTTCCCGGTGCCCGAGCTGATCTCGGCGGACACGTCGAGCCTGGTGGGCACCGATGGGGCGGCCAAGATGAGCAAGAGCCGGGGCAACGCGATCGCTCTCTCCGACGATGCCCCGACGGTGCGTCGAAAGGTGCTCGGCATGTACACCGATCCGAACCGGGTGCGGGCTGACGTGCCGGGCACGGTGGAGGGCAACCCGGTCTTCGCGTACCACGAGGTTTTCAATCCGGACCGGGATGAGGTGGCCGACCTGGCCCGGCGCTACCGGGCCGGGAAGGTGGGTGACGTGGAGGTCAAGGAGCGGCTGGTCGTCGCGCTGGAGGGGTTCCTGGCACCGATCCGGGAGCGCCGGGCCGAGATCGAAGCCGACCGGGGGTTGGTCGACCAACTGATCGTCGAGGGCACTGAACGGACCCGCCAGGAGGTACGCCAGACCCTGATCGAGGTACGCCGGGCGATGGGGTTGACCGGCGCGTACCAGCAGGTGCGGCGGCGGGCCGAACGGAGCCGACGCCGAACGGACGCCTCGACCTGACGCCGGGTCCGCTGCCGCGCCACCAGGCGGTGCCTCCCTGCGGCGGGACCGTATGAGCCGACGCGACCTCGGGCGTGGCGCAGAATGCGAGGATGAGGGGGATTTTCGGCATTCGTCCGGTGTCGGCTGCGGAAACTCACCGGACCACGATGTTCGAGATCTTCTTCGACCTGGTCTTCGTCTTCGCGCTCACCCGGGTCATCACGTTCATGGCGGGGTCGCCGAGCGCGCTCACCCTGGCCCAGGGGCTACTCCTCCTGCTACTGCTGCTCTACTCCTGGTCGCCGTACATCTGGGTGGGAAACCTGGTCCGCCCGGACGTTGGCCTGGTCCGCGCGGCCACCCTGGTCGCGATGGCGGCGATCTTCGTGGCCGCGCTGGTGCTGCCGGACGCGTGGCAGCAGGGCTCCGAGCTCTTCGACGCGCCGCTCACCCTCGCCCTTGCCTACGTGGTCGGCCGGGCCGTGCAGCTCGTGATTCTGTTCTGGGCGAGCACGACGAACCCCGCACTGCGCTCGACGCTGCGGTTCTTCACCGTGCCGGTGATCCTGGGTTGGGTTCCGCTGATCATCGGCGCGTTGCTCGGCGGCGCAGCCCAGACGGCGCTCTGGACGGTCGCGTTTCTGCTGAATGTCGGCGGTGCCCGGATCGCGGCCACCTTCCGGCCGTGGCAACTGCGCAGTGTGGACCACTTCACCGAGCGGTTCGGCCTGGTGCTCATCATCGCGCTGGGTGAGTCGCTGATCTCTGCCGGCGCAGGATCAAGGGCGATGGCACCGGTCGGTGTTGCCGTGCTGGCCGCACTGCTCGGCCTCACCTGCACGGTCTGCCTGTGGTGGCTCTACTTCGATCGGCTGGCGCCCGCCGCGAAGGAGGCCGTCAGCAACGTGCCGGGAGACCGGCGGGCCGACGTGGCCGGCGACGCGTACGGCCTCGGGCACTCCACGCTGATCATCGGCGTGATCTACGTCGCGCTCGGGATCGAAGAGGTGATCGCCCAGCTCACCGAGGAGTCACCCCACCCCGACGGGCTGGGGTGGGAAGCCGCCGCGGCGCTCTACGGAGGCGCCGCCCTCTACCTGCTCAGCAGGTTGGTCTTTCGCCGACTCACCATCCGCGCGGTGTACCCAACACAGGTCATCGCGGCGCTGTTACCCCTGGCCCTGCTGCCGATCGGCCGATCCCTGCCCCCGCTGGCGGCGCTCGCCCTGCTGACGGTCTTCCTGATCGGGGTGACCTGGTCTGAGCGGCGGGTGGACCGGCGCGACGAGCGGACCGGCCCGGCGCAGCCGCTCCTGCCGTGAAAGAAATCCTGACGCCGTGTCGATATCCCCGGGCCTCGTTCGTCGTCATGCTGTACGGCGACAGGCCGTACCGAGAGGAGCCGAAACGTGAAGTACATGCTGCTGTTCATGAGTCCCGCGACCGACGGGGAGGCCGTCGACAACGGGTGCACCTTCGAGGACTGGATCCGCTTCGACCGGGAGATGAAGGACGCCGGGATCTGGGTCTCGGGGCATCCCCTGCAGGACCTGACCACCTGCACGACCGTGCAGGTCGGCCCGGGCGGCGAGCGCACGATCACCGACGGTCCGTTCGCCGAGACCCGTGAGCTGCTCGGCGGGTACGACATCATCGACGTTCCGGACCTCGACGCCGCGCTGGACTGGGCGGCCCGTAGTCCGGGTGCCACCGGCGGCGGGTCGGTCCAGGTCCGTCCGATCGCCGAGATCGAGGTGCCGGCCTGAGCGTGCCGGGTGCGGGGGCAGCCGTCGGGTCGTCGGTGGAGGCGGTGTTCCGGGAGGAACGTGGCCGACTGCTCGCCTCGCTCGTGCACCGCTTCGGCGACCTCGACCTGGCCGAGGAGGTCGCCTCCGAAGCCATCGAGGCGGCGCTGGTGCACTGGCCGACCGACGGCGTCCCGAGCCGGCCGGGAGCCTGGCTGCTCACCACGGCTCGGCGTCGCGCCGTTGACCGGCTGCGCCGCGACCAGGTGCTGGCCACGCGGCTCGCCGTACTCCGGGCGGAGGCCGAGCGGGCGGAGGCCGCCCCTCCCGCCGACGCGGACCGCGACCTACCCGACGACCGGCTGGCGCTCTTCTTCACCTGCGCACACCCGGCCCTGGCCGCGCAGGACCGCGGAGCACTCACCCTGCGATTCCTCGCCGGCCTCACCACGACCGAGGTCGCGCGGGCCTTCCTGGTGCCACCCGCGACCATGGCCCAGCGACTCGTCCGGGCCAAGCGGAAGATCCGCGACGCCCGCATCCCGTTCCGGGTGCCGGGCGCCGACGAGCTGCCCGATCGCCTGCCCACGGTGCTCCAGGCCGTCTACTCGGTCTTCACCGAGGGGTACGCCGCCAGCTCCGGCCCGGATCTCCAACGGATCGACCTGGCCGAGGAGGCCATCCGGCTGGGCCGGATCCTGCGTCGGCTGTTGCCCGCAGAGCGGGAGGTCGCCGGGCTGCTCGGGCTGATGCTGCTCATCCACGCGCGGCGCGGCGCGCGTACCGGGCCGGACGGCGCCATGATCCTTCTCGACGACCAGGATCGTGGACGCTGGGACCATCCCATGATCGAGGAGGGGCGCGAGCTGGTGGTGGTCGCGCTGACCGGCCGAGCGCCCGGCCCGTACGGGGTGCAGGCCGCCATCGCCGCGCTGCACGACGAGGCCGCCGACGTGGCCAGCACCGACTGGCCCCAGGTGGTGGCGCTCTACGACGTGCTGCTCAGCCTGGTGCCCTCACCGGTCGTCGCGCTCAACCGTGCCGCCGCGGTGGCCATGCGGGACGGGCCGGAGGCTGGGCTCGCCCTGCTCGACGAGTTGGCCGACGAGCCGCTGCTTCGCGGCCACCACCCCTATCCGGCGGCACGGGCCGACCTGCTGCGCCGGCTCGGCCGCCACGACGAGGCCGCGGCGGCGTACCGCAGCGCGTTGACGCTGGTCGGCAATGAACCGGAGCGGGCGTACCTGCTCCGCCAGCTGGCGTCCGTCACCACCGACTGAACGGACCCGCCAGTCGCGGCCCCGCCCGCTGTAACCTTCACCGGTGAGTCTGCCCCTGCCTGCCGGTGAGTTCGCCGCGTACCTGTTCGACTGCGACGGCACCATCGTCGACTCGATGCCGATGCACTACCTGGCCTGGCAGCGGGCCCTGGACGAGTGGGGCTGCGAGTTCCCGGAGGACCTCTTCTACGCCTGGGGTGGGCGGCCGACCGCCGACATCGTCGTCACCCTGAACGAACAGCAGGGCCTGACCATGCCGGTGGCGACCGTCGTCGAACGCCGGGAGAGCTACTACCAGGAGCTTCTGCCGCAGCTCGCCGCCGTGCCCGAGGTGCTGGAGCACATTCACGACGCGCACCGGCGGGTCCCGTTCGCCGTCGTCTCCGGCAGCACCCGCGCGTCGGTCACCGCCTCCCTCGACGCGCTCGGCCTGCTGGACCGGTTCGACGTGCTGGTCTGCGCCGACGACTACACCCGGGCCAAGCCCGACCCGGAGGCGTTCCTGCTCGCGGCGGAGCACCTCGGCGTACCCCCGGAGTCCTGCCTGGTCTTCGAGGACACCGACCTGGGCATCCAGGCCGCGACCGCGGCCGGCATGGCATCGGTACGCGTGCCGCAACAGCGCACCCGCTGAGGTCTCAGCTGATCGTCAACAGGAGCTTGCCCGCGTAGGAGGTTTGCAGGCGCTTGTGCGCCTCCCGCACCTTGCCGAGCGGGAACGTCTCCGCGACGTGCACCACGAACGGCCCCGCCTCGATGAGTTCGTTGAGGCGCTGCAACTGTCCAGGGCTGGCTTCGCCGTCGTACGCCCGGACCACGACGCCGGGCCGCTCGCGCGGCTCCGGTCGCACACCGTTGGCGTACGCGACCACGCCGCCGTCGACCAGCGCCTCGGTGAGCCGGTCCAGGGTCTCGCCGGCGGCCATCGCCAGGATGGCGTTCACTCCGTCCGGTGCCGCATCCCGGATCCGGGCGAGCACGTCGGTCACGTCGCCGTGGCCGTCGAGGGACACGTCGGCGCCGAGGCGGGTCACCAGCGCGACGCCGTCCGCCCCGGAGGCCACAGCGATCACGTTCAGTCCCTGCCGTTTGGCCAACTGCACGGCCAGGTGGCCCTGACCGCCGCTCGCACCGAAGATCAACAACCAGGCGCCGGCCGACAGGCTGAGGGTGTCGAGCCCGGCCAGCGCGGTCAGCGCGTCGGTGGCCATGGCACCGGCGTGCTCCACCGGCACACCGTCGGGCAGCTTCGCCGCGTACTGCGCCTTGACCGCCGCGTACTCGGCGTAGAAGCCGCCCTTCGGCCGGGTGTTGGCGGAGACGTAGACCAGGTCGCCCACCGCGAGGTCGGTCACCTGGCTGCCGGCCGCGACGACGGTCCCGGCGCCGTCGGAGCCGGGCACGATCGGGAGGGCTGAGCCCTCCGGGACCAGCACACCCTGGCGCTCGTACGCGTCCCACACCCCGACGCCGGCACTCCAGACCTTGATCAGCACCTCGTCGTCGGCGATCTTCGGGATCGGCAGCTTCCGCAGAGTGATCACCTCCGGCCCGCCGAACTCGTCGAAGGCCGCGGCCTGCATCCGCTCTGGCACATCCCCGTCAACCATGTGGATTCCCTCTCCGTGCCGGCGTCACCGTCGCAGCATGCCGGCTCGGCGACAGACGTGGCCCGGGGCTGAGTGCCGTTCACCCACAAGGGCGACCGCATGCCCTCGGCGTGCCATGACGGGCGTAGCCGGGGCGGGGGCGGGAATGGCTGCCTACCCGGAGGCCGCGGACGTCGGGCGAGCACGGCGGTCACGCTGCCGGAAGGATCTAGGGAAGGGGCACCGTGCACGCTCCGTCGAAGCGCGCCACGGCCTGGCTCCTGGTGGCGCTGGCCGGGGCCTCCGGCTGCATCGACGTGATCTGCCTGACCAAGCTCAACGGGTACTTCGCCAGCGTGGTCACCGGCAACCTGGTGCATTTCGGCCACGCGTTCGCCACGACGGACGGCCGGTCGCTCGCGGGTGCGGTGGTGGCAGTTGGTGGATACGCCGTGGGGGTTGCCGCTGCCACGGCACCGTTGCGCCACACCCCGCCGGGTTGGAACGGCCGTACCGCGGTGGTGGCGTCGGCCGAGGCGGTGCTGCTGCTCGGGTTCACGGCAGGCTGGTGGGCCTGCTCGGCACGTCCCGGGTACGGCTTCGGGCTCGTGCTGCTGGGGGCGGCGGCCGTGGCGAGCGGCATCCAGAGCGTGATCACCGTTGGTGCCGGCGTACGGGGTGCGTCGACGACCTATCTGACCGGCTCGCTGACCGAGTTGGTCCGGCGTCGTGTCGTCGACCCGCACCGGATCGCCGATGTGGGTGGCATCGGTCGGTTGGCGGGGCTGGTGGTCGGCGCCGTGCTCGGCACGGTGGTGCTGCGGATGGCCCCCACCTGGGCACCGGTGCTGGCGGCGGTGCTGGTGATCACGGTGATCACGGTCGCTGTCGGTCTGACCCACCGCGCGGTAGCCACCGCTGGCCCTAGCCAGCGGCGTTGACGAGAGCCGCGATCAGGACGTCTGCGGCTCCTGACCACGCAGCGCCTGCTCGACGGCGTCGCGTACGCGGGCGTCCTCGCGCACCTTGCGCTGCGTCCGGTTGCGGCGCCGGTACAGGTACGCCCCGACGAGCACGGCGATCAGCACGACGAGCACCAGCACCAACATCCACGGCAGTGCCCAGCCGTGCGCGGTGACCTGGACCGGCTTGAGCGAGGTGGTGGAGCCCGAGGCGTCGGTGAGCAGCGGCGTGAGGGTCGCGGTCGCGGCCAGCGAGACAGCGGGAGCGACGCCGTGAACGGGCACGGTCACGTCCCAGCTCTCGCCGGGGAGCAGCTCCGGCGGCGCGGCGATGTCCTTCGCCCGGACCCGTAGTACGCCGAACGGGCCCGAGACCGATACCGCCTGCTGCCCGGACAGGGCGGCGTTGCCGACGTTGTGGATCGTGTAGGTGATGGTGGCGTCACCCTTGCTGAACGGGTTGGACGAGCCCCCGTACTTCACGTGCAGGTCTTCGATCGCGAGGTTCGGCTTCAGCTCGCCGCCGACCCGCAACTTGATCCGGATACCGAGGCGCCGGTCGACGTTGATGCCTTCGGCCTGGTCGGCCTGGGTCAGCGCGGTGAGGATGCCGCCGACGTAGTCACCGGGCGTGGCGTTGTCCGGAACGCTGATCTTGAAGGGAACCTGCGCGGTCTTCCCGGGCTGGATCACGACACTGCCGGCATTCGCCTTCGCCCAGGCGCCGATCGCAACGGATTTCTTGTCCTTGGTGAGCAGGTCGAGCTGGCCCGCGTCGGTCGTGAAGCCGTCGGCGGCGTACACGGACAGGGTCAGCGGCGCCGGGCCGCGGTTGGCCACGACCATGGCGTCCTCGACGGCGCCACCGGGATTGACGTTGTAGCTGTAGCTGGACCGAGCCTCGCCGTAGCCGTTGGAGGCCGTCCGGACCGTCCAGGCGACGTTGCCGTCCGCCGCCACGGCGGGGCCGGCACCGACGCCGATGGCCGCGACGGCGGCGAGCAGGGACAGCACGGTCGTACGGAGGAGCACGGCGGTCGAGGTCTTCCAGCGCGTTACGGACGGGTACATTTCGGATCCTTGAGGTGATCTTGGGAGGATTGCAAATGGGTGGCGGGGTAGGCCCCCGAAGGTGCCTACCCCGCCCGATGGGACAGTTCGGTCAGCTGCTCAGAGCAGTGATCGTGAGGGTGGTGCGGTAGCTACCCTTCGCGATGCTGTCCGGGATCTTCAGATCCAGGTCGGCACCGAGCCGGGCGCCGCCCCGCGCGTGACCCTGCGCGGCTGCGGCGAGGGCACTGGAGACCGAGAGACCCTTGCCCTGGTCGTCGAGGGACGACAGGACCGGAGCACCGGCCTCGGCACCCGCGCCACCGTCGAGCACGTACGGGTTCCAGCCCAGGTAGGAGCCGGAGAACGTCTTGTCGGCGTCGGAGAAGTCGCCGACGTTGGCCGAGATCGACCACGGGGCGAGCGAGCGGCGGCTGTCCGACACGAGGATCGGGTTGATCTTGCCGTTCGCCTCGAAGAAGGTGCCGTTGCGCTCCTGCGCGGTACCCAGGTCGACAAGACCGTTGTAGCCGTCGATCGTCCAGCCGAACTCGCCCGGAGCCGGGTTCGGCACGTTCACCTGGATGGCCTGGCCGTCACCGTTGAACGGGTGCACCGTCACGTTGTCGACGATCGAACCGACCGGCTGGCCGTCCGGGGTGTTGACGCAGGAGAGGCCGGCCTCGACCGACGCGTTCGGCGCCGCGCAGGTGCCGCTGCGCACGTTCGCCAGGACCAGCTTGTCGCCGCGCACCTGCACCTTGACGTAGCTGCGGACGTGCTCCTGGTTCTGCACGGAGTTGTACCAGTACTTGTTTGGGTCCAACGGGTCCGGGCCGTTGCCCCGGATGCCGGTGCCGGTGGCGTCCGGCTTCTTGATGTCGTAGTACTTCGAGCCGGAGGCCGAGTTGGCGGTCACGTAGATGACGCCACCCGGGCCGGGGAACACGTCGGCAGCACCCGGCTTCTCGGCCGGGTTCTCCTTCTGGCCGTTCTTGATCGAGTAGCTGCGCGAGTAGCTGTGGTCGTGACCCTGCAGCACCATGTCGATGCCGAGGTTCGAGAAGGCCGTCGTGAAGTCTTCCCGGCGCTGCTTGTTGTCCGTGTCGGTCGCGTGGCTGGCCGGCGAGTAGATGGAGTGGTGGTAGACCAGCACCTTCCACTTGGCCTCGGAGCCGTGCTTGTTCACCACGTCGGTGATGTACGAGACGTGCGCGGCGTCGCCAGCGTTGCTGCCGTCCGTCGGCAGCTTGTAGCTGTTGCTGTTGATGTCGATGAACAGCACGTCCTTGTAGACGAACCAGTAGTCACCACCGGACTTGGTGCCCGCCGGGTTCCCGTTGTCGTAGTACGGGGCCGTGCGGTCCGTGTTCGGGGTGAAGTGGTGCTGCTCGTAGGACTTGCCGCCCACGTCGTGGTTGCCGATGGTGGCGACGACCGGGTACTGACGCAGCTGGTCGGGCGCCATGAACGAGGTCCACTGGCCCTCGTCGTTGGCGGACTCGACGTGGTCGCCGCCCGAGACCAGCAGCTCGGCGTTCGGGTTGGCCGCGGTGGCGACCTTCAGGGTGTCCTCCCAGCCGGCCTGGTCCTTCAGCCGGTCGCCGGAGGAGCCGATCTGGGGGTCGCCGAAGAACAGGAAGTCGTAGTCGCCCTCGAAGTCCTGCGTCTTGAACGCGTACGCCGGGGACCAGCTGCCCTCGGCGCCGACCCGGTACGAGTACGCCGTCTTCTCGCGCAGGTTGCTGATCGTGGCGTGCCGGTTGAAGCCGGTGGTGGAGGTGTTCGCCCCACCGACGGCGTCGAAGCTGACGGCGTTGGCCGGGAACTCGCCGTTCACGATCTCGGCGGTCGGGGCGAGCTGGATCTTCTGTGCGGTGTCAGCGGAGGAGTACCAGGTCACGATTCGCTGGGTCTCGTTGGCGCCGACGCCGAGAATCACGCTGCTGATCGTGGTGGGCTCGGCCGCACTCGCGGTGGCCATCAGGCCACTACCGAGGGCCGCGCCCATTCCCAGGACCCCGGCTGCGACCCCGGCGACCAGGCGCCGCCGCACGAGCGCGGAGGCCCGTGTCGAGGTGC
Organism: Micromonospora sp. LH3U1; assembly: GCF_028475105.1. NCBI lineage: Bacteria > Bacillati > Actinomycetota > Actinomycetes > Micromonosporales > Micromonosporaceae > Micromonospora > Micromonospora sp. LH3U1. Next base: position 6,910,608 of record NZ_CP116936.1, read on the forward strand.
TCAATGTCATCGACATTGTTCCCTTTTCAAATAGAGAAATGGATTGTGCCTTCACCCGACACTGGGGAAGCAAATCAACGCTTTCGCTGCCCGATGAACCAACCATGAACGCGATCTTGCGAAGAACTGCACTTCCCGAACTACTTAGCCCTACTCATGATCCAGAAACGCGCTGCACAAACCAGATCAGCCCCATAATGGACACGGCCGCAGAAACACCGCCGGTCACCCAGAGTCCAGCTTTCGGCGCACGACGGCGCAGCACGAGCAGCAGCGGGAAGACGACGGCGATAATGGTCAACTGAACGACCTCGATGCCGACGTTGAACACCAGCAGCGACCACAGCAGGGTCCACGACCACGCTTCATCGATGCCCAGCGCGCCCGCGAAGCCCAGCCCGTGCACGAGGCCGAAGCAGAACACCACACCGAGGCGGATCCAGCCGGAACGGTCCAGGTTGAAGTGGCCGTGCCCGGTCGTGTCCAGGTCGGTCGCGTGACCACCGCGCCGCCAGATCCCCCAGAGGTGCCAGCCGGCGACGACGGCGATCGACAGCGCGATGACCGGTTCCACGATCGCCCCCGGCACCTCGACCAGGCCGAGCGCCGCGAGCATGAACGTCACCGAGTGCGCCAGGGTGAAACTGGTCGCCGCGAGCACGATCTCCCGAAGCCGCCGCGACCCGGCGATGAGCGCCAGCAGGAACAGAATGTGGTCGATCCCGGAGAGCAGATGCTCGGCGCCCAGCAGGAAGAACTCCCCGAACCGCTCGTACCACGCCTGCCCGGTCGAGAAGGATGGGTTCGCGGCGTCGAGTGCCGCACTGCCCGAACGGCCGTCGATCTGATAGGTGACGATCGTCTTGGTGCCCTTGACGAAGCCCTCGTCGTCAGGGAAGAGACCGCTGCGCACCTCGTGCTCGTCGACCTGCTCGGGGCAGGTCCAGTCCAGCAGCAGATTCGCGTACGGCACGCCGTCGCGCTCGCCGATCGTCGCGTCGCCCACCTGGGTCGGCTGGCATGCCGCACTCCCGGAGGTCACCGAGAACCGGTCGGAGACATACCTGCTGACCGTCGACACATGACTCTTCAGGGCTGCGGCCTGAGCATCGGTGTCGCCCGCCTCGAATGCGGCCGTTCCCGCCTGGAAGAGCGGATCGTCATCCCCGGAATCGGCGGCGGACACGACCAGGAGGTCATATTCGAGCTCCAGCGCCGTGCGAATGTGACCCTCATCTCCCGCTGTGATTTTCGTGTACACAGTCGACGAGAACCCGTGCGCGGACGCCGTTCCGGCGCCCAAAAACGGGATCACCGCCGCGGCGATCCCGACAGCGGTGACGATAACGGTACGGCGGACGCGCCCTAACATGCGACTCCCTCGGTTGGCCAGTGCACGCTGCACGCCGAGGGTGAACACCAGCCCGCGCACCGACGAACCGCCGGAGAACAACAAACCCGAGCGACTGCCCACAGATAATCGACGACCAAAATTGAGATAGGAATACGAAGAACTACGCGCACTTTCCGCCACCACTCGGAGGACGATCACCTTGCGCCCCCCGCTTCGAGCCGTTGCCATGCTGGCCGCGACCGCCGCGCTGGTCACCGCTTGCAGCTCCAGCGACGACTGGTCACAGCCGCACCCCGCGCCCAGCGCCATCGGCGCTCTCGGCCCCGGGTTCGTCGACCCCTCCACGAAGCCCGCTCCGGAGGCGACCATCACGCCTCAGCCCGGCTCGTGGGCCGACGTCCACCCGCCGAAGGACTACCGGGTCGTCCTGCTCACCAGCGGCGACGACAACCCGACCAAGGCGCTCGTGACGGCCGTCAAGGAGTGGGCCGACGACGAGCATGTCGACCTCAGGACGATCGTCATCGGCAATGCGCACGACGCCGTTCCCAGCATCGCCAAGGCCATGGAGATGGGCCCGGACCTCATCGTCAGCGCGGGCAACGACGTCATCGACGCGCTGGCGCTGGTCACTCCGAACCACCTGGACGAGAAGTTCCTCGTGGTGGGCGCGGAGTTGGCCGAGCCGACCCACAACGTCACCGCGGTCGACTGGGACGGTGCGTCGTTCCGTGGGGAAGGGCTCGGCATGTCCTCGACGTACGACCCGAACTCGTTCACGGCCGAGCGCTGCGCGGCGGCCATCAGGGCGGGCGTGGCGGCAGTCCTCAACGACCTGACCGGGATTGTGGTCTGGCTCTGAGGACCGGGCTCCGCCGCAGAGCCGGACGGCCCGGCGCGGAGGCTGGTGACCTCCGCACCGGGCCTGAGGATTACGCGGCCGAGCAGGTGGGCGTCATCCCCGCACCGGTGCCGGTGCCCTGGTAGCCGAACTCGGTCGACTGCCCCGGTGCGACGGAGCCGTTGTAGGCGACATTGGTGAACTGGACCGTGCCGGTGTTGCCGCTCCGGTTGGCGCTCCAGATGCTGGTGATGCTGGCGCCCGACGGCAGGGTCATGGTGACCGTCCAGCCGTTGACCGGCGCGGCGCCAGCGGTCACCCGCACCGTGGCGACGAACCCGCCCGTCCACTGGTTGATCGACACCGTCGCCGCACAGCCACCACCGGTTGGGGGAGGCGTGGTCGGGGGCGGAGTGGTCGGGGGTGGGGTGGTCGGGGGTGGGGTGGTGGGCGGCGGGGTGGTCGGGCCGTCGGACAGGACCGGCGTCTGCCAGTCCCGCCAGTCGGCCAACCGGCCGAGCGCCCTGCTGTGAATCCGGATCATGCCCGGCTCGTTCCCGGTCTTCAACAGGAACTTCCGGATGTTGTTCTGCAGCGGGGTACGCCACTCGGGGCGGTTGGCGCAGTGGCTGCCGTCCTGAACGTCCGACCAGTAGGTGATGTTGTCACCGGCGCCGAGCGCCTTGTAGACCTCCGCGCCGCCCAGGGCCGCCACGCTCGCCGACCGGGGGCCGAGGTTGGCGATGTGCGGGTTGTCCATGATGAACAGCCCTCGCGGCGCCACCATGGCGACCATCTCGTGCGTGTCCACCGGGAGCCTGTTCGGGCTGCCCGTGAAGGAGCCGAAGGCGTCACCCAGCCAGGGCTGCTCGCCGTACGCGCTGCTCAGGCTCTGCGCGCCCTCCCCGGGGATGCCCCGGAAGATGGGAACACCCGCGCTGCCGGACTCGATCGGCATGGTCAGGGCGATGCGCTGGTCGAACACACCGATCGCGAAGGCACCCTTGCCGTAACGGGAGCAACCGGTGACGCCCATCGCGTCGGCCTTGAGGATCCCGCCGCCGGACTGCTCGATGACGTCGATGATCCGGCTCACGCCCCAGCCCCAGGCGGCGAGCAGCCCGGTGCTGCTCGATGAGCCATAGATGCTGTAGAACGCGCCCTGCTTGTTGTTGCGGGGCGTGCCCTCGCGGCCGACCGCCAGAGGGTCGTAACTGATGACGGCGGCGCCGGCGGCCTTGATGGTTGCGGTGTCCGCGCCGAACCCGCCCACGACCACGACGGCCGGGAACGGACCGGTGCCGCTGGGCAGCTCGACCCGCGCCGAGAAGCTCGAGCTCCTACCGTTGTGCGACACGTTGACGGTGATGTTGCTGGTGGAGACCGTCCCCGTGACTGTCGCGGGCTTGACGGGCTTGTCGCCGTAGACGAACTTCTCCGCAAGCTCCTTGATCTCCGCCCGCCGGCAGCGCCAGTCGGACCTGGAGGTGATGGTCGTACCGTTCAGCTTCTTGAAGGGATCGGGAAGCTTGGCGTTGGTGGGCAGCGAACCCAGGTCGGGAAGGCCGGATACCGCGCAGTCGGCACCGTCGTCCTCGACGGGCGCGGCGGCCAGGATGCCGGCCGCAGCCGCCTCTGCGGATGTCGTTCTTGCTACTACCGTCACCGATCCAGCGATCGTGAGCGCTGCTACCGCGAGCGCGACGATCGTCGACCGGGTGATCGAGCGGCCCGAGCTGATGATCACCGGGGCTCTCCTTCCAGGCGTGGTGATGGGAAGGACGAAGCGTGATCGAAGATCACAAATGCCAGCCGCCCCAAGTGTCGGGCCAGCAATCGGAAAGTGTCAATGCTTGCCCGAAAGTTTCGGCGCGAGTGGCCGTCCTGCACACTCATTCGACGCAGAGGCACAGCCGCCAGGACATGCGTGTCTGTCGAGGTTTGGGCTGCCTGGTATGCCCATGCCCGGTTAGGCGACACGGTCGCACCGCACCGAAAAAACTCCGACAACGAGGTGTTCCGATCCGGCGGATCCGCCGGGTTGGCAGGCACCGGCCTGCCGGTCACCGTCGGCGTTCTCGGTGTGGTCGTGTTGCTCCGTTGTCGATCCGGGCGCGTCCCGTTCGTGTGGAGAGGGAGCGGGTGACGCGGTGTCGTCCGCCGAGTCGAGGGGTGAGGGCATGCGGAAACTGGTTGTCGTCGAGTTTGTGACGCTGGACGGGGTCATGCAGGGGCTGGGATCGCCGGACGAGGACCGGGACGGCGGGTTCGAGCACGGCGGTTGGGCGGGGCCGTTCTTCGACGACACTCAGGCATCCGCCGCTGTGGAGGGGCTGCGGTCGACGACGGCGTACCTCTTCGGTCGCAGGACCTACGAGAAGATGATCGGCTTCTGGCCGAGCCAGCCCGACGACAACCCGATGGCCGCACACCTCAACGCGACCCCCAAGTACGTCGCCACTCGTACTCTGATCGACCTCACCTGGCCCAATGCCCGGCGGCTCGACGGAGACCTCGCGTCGGCGGTCGCGGAATTGAAGTCAGAGGGTGAGGGCACCATCGTCGTGCTGGGCAGCGGGGTGCTGGTGCAGGCACTCGTCGCGAACGACCTGGTCGACGGGTACCGACTGTTCCTGCACCCGCTCCTGCTCGGCTCCGGCAAGCGGTTGTTCCGCGAGACGGGCCGGCCGAGACGACTGCGGCTGACCTCCTGCACGCCGACCAGCACCGGCGTGCTCATGCTCGAGTACGAGGTGTCGTAACCGTTCAGGCGCTGGTTCAGCGGGAGGCGGGCCCACGGTCCACGAACTCGTACGTGGTGGTCAGGCCCTCGGGCAGGTCGGGAACCAGGGCGTTGGTGCCGTCGACCACCTGGACGTAGCGCTTGCCCTGGAAGATCGAGTAGCTGCCGTCTGCGACCTGATCGATCCGGAAGAGCTGCGTCGAGGCGGCCGGGTCACATGCCTGGCCGCGTACGCTGCCCGGCGCGGCGTCGTGCACGACGGTCATGCAGACCGCGCTGGTGCCGGACGGCGCGGCCAGGATGATCCGGTACCTGTTCCCCTCGGGGCGTAGGACCCACAGCGCCCCGTCGGCGACGCCCTGCTCGGTGGTGGCCCGCACCTGGTCGGTGCCACGGCCGATCGCCAACGCGGCCCCGGCCATGCCCGGCATCACGATCTGGACCTGGCGTTTGCCGGCGAGGATCTCCTGCGGTCCGGCTGAGGCGGTCACGGACGGGGCGACAGATGGTGGGGCCTGACTGGCTGGGCCGACACCCGGCGTCTCGACGTTGCCCCGTACCTGCAACAGGGCGCTGCCAGCGGCAACGGCCACGACGGCCAGCCCCGCTGCGCTCACGGCCGCCCGCCGCCGCCGACGCCGGTCGCTGCGGTGGCGCAACGTCTGCGCTCCCGGCAGCGTGGCGACTCGCCGCACCTCGTCGGCGATCGCGGTGAGGTCATCGCGCGGATCAGCCATGGGAGGTCTCCTCCTGGTGCTCATCGGTCAGCAACCCGGCCATCACTCTCCGACCGCGCGCGAGGTACGTCTTCACGGTGCCGACTGGTGCCTGCATCTCGGCCGCCACCTCGGCGACGCTGAGATCGTTCAGATGGTGCAGCACGACGGCCCGGCGCTCGTTGGCGCTCAGCCGTTGCAGCGCCTGCAACAGGGCGACGTGGTCCTCGTTGAGTCCGGGCACGCCCTGGTCGACTGCGGCTCGGCGATGTGCGCGTACCCGGTTGAACGCCTTGCGCCAGCTGCTCACCGCGATCCGGGAGGCCACCCGGCGGACCCAGGCCTCCGGGCTGTCCGTCTCCCGTACCGTCCGCCAACGCTGCCAGGCCCGCATGAACGCCTCGGCGACGGCGTCCTCCGCCTCGGCACGGTTGCCGGTCAGCGCGTACACGTGACCCACGACCCGACCCGCACAGGCCGCGTAGAGGGCGTCGAACTCCTCGGCATCACGCATCCGACCGGTGCCCTCCCCTGCCTCGTCCCCTGGTCACCGCGCATGCAACCCGCCTGGGTCGACCGGTCACGTCGGCACGGGGGCAGTTTGTGACCACCGTCACAGCGGAGTGATCAACCTAACGACCTGGCCAGACGTCAACGTGCCGTCCCGGGAGAAGCCCGTGGCGGAGAGGACGATGTGCGACGACGGCAACGACGCGCCCTGACAGCCGGCGTACTCGCGACCGCGCTGGTCGCGGCGGGCCTGACGGCCCAACCGGCGAGCGCGCAGGTGACGCCTGGGGCCACGGTCTCCGGCGCTCCCGGCGCCTTCACCCTGATCACCGGCGACCGGGTGACACTGGACGCGGAAGGTCGCCCGGAGATCCAGCGGGGCCCGGGGCGGGCCGGCATGCGGTTCGTGAGCAGCCGGGAAGATGGTCACCAGTACGTCGTCCCGGTGGACGCGATGCCGCTGCTGCGGGACGGGCGGCTCGACCGACGCCTGTTCGACCTCACCGCGCTCGGCGAGTTCGGCTACGACGACCGGGCAGCCGAGTTGCCGCTGCTGGTCGCGTACCCGGAAAACATGGCGGCGCAGGCGCGGGCCGCGACCGTCGGGGGTGACGGCCGAGTGCGGGTCGACCTGCCCGCCGCCCACGCGCTGGCCGTGCGGGCGAACCGGGACGACCGGGTCACACTCTGGGGGTCGCTCACCCGCGGGACGTCGTCGGCGCGCACCCTCGCCGCCGGAATCACCAACATCTGGCTGGACGGCAAGCGCAAGGTCTCCCTCGATCGCAGCGTGCCGCAGATCGGCGCCCCGGCGGCCTGGCAGGCAGGATTCGACGGCACCGGCGTCACCGTCGGCGTACTCGACACCGGGATCGACGCGAGCCACCCCGACTTCGCCGGGCACCTCGCCGAGGTCCTGGACTTCACCGGAGGCAACGACCCCAGCGACGCGGTTGGCCACGGCACCCACGTGGCGTCGACCATCGTCGGTAGCGGCGCCGCGTCCGGCGGCAGATACCGCGGCGTGGCACCGGGCTCGAAGCTGCTCGTCGGCAAGGTCTGCGCCACCACCGAATGCCAGGACTCGGACATCATCACCGGCATGCAGTGGCTCGCGCCGCAGGCCCGGGTGGTCAACATGAGCGTGGGTGGCACCGACGCGCCCGGCCTCGACCCGTTGGAAACCGCGGTCCAGGAGCTGAGCCACCGGTACGGCACCCTCTTCGTGGTCGCGGCCGGCAACGAGGGGAAGCCGAAGTCGGTGTCCTCGCCGGCCTCGGCCGACGACGCCCTCGCCGTCGCCGCAGTCGACGCGGACGACCAGCGGGCCTACTTCTCCAGCCGCGGTCCACGCGTCGGCGACAACCACATCAAGCCCGAGATCAGCGCCCCCGGCGTCGACATCGTGGCCGCCGCCCCGGGCGGCGACTACGCCACCATGTCGGGTACGTCGATGGCGACTCCGCATGTGGCCGGCACCGCCGCGATTCTCGCCGGGCAGCACCCGGACTGGACCGGCCCGCAGCTCAAGGCCGCCCTGATGGACTCGGCAAAGCCGACCGGCGAGGACACCATCTACGAGCAGGGCGCCGGCCGGGTCGACATCGCCCGCGCGGTCGCCCAGCCGGTCGCCGCCGACGTCGCCGCCATCGACTTCCCGGTCCAGCGCTGGCCGCACGCCGACGACATCCCGCTCACCCAGGTCGTCGGTTACCGCAACACGGGCACCGCGCCGGTCACCCTGGCGCTGACCGTCGCCCCGGCTCCGGCCGGCATGCTCACCGTCAGCCCGGCCACGCTGGTGGTGCCGGCCGGTGGCCGCGCCGAGGCGACGATCACCGTGGACACCCGGGTGGACGCCCCCGACGGCGTCTACCAGGGAGCGCTCACCGCGACCGGCGCCGGCGACCTGCGGGTACGGACGCCGTTCGTGCTCAACCGCGAAATCGAGAGCTACGACGTACGGCTCAACCACACCGGACGCGACGGCAAGCCGGCCACGGAATACACGACCGTGGCGGCGAATCTGACCACCGGCGAGTTCAGCACCCTCGCCGTGCAACCGGGCGGCGGCACACTGCGGCTGCCCAAGGGCCGGTACGCGCTCTACAGCACCATCCACGAGGGTGCCGTGTCGACGCTGCTCGCGCAGCCGGTCCTGGACGTACGCGGCCCGATCACCGAGGCGGTCGACGCCCGAAGCGCCAAGCCGGTCGCGTTGACGGTGCCGCAGCGCGACGCCGCGCCCATCTCGATCAACGTGAGCGCGAACTGGAACGACGGCATGCGTTACCCGGGTGTCCAACTCAGCGGGGTGTCCGTCGCCGACATCTTCTTCGGCCGGATCGGGCCCGCCGTCGCGGCGCCCGAGTTCGCCGCCACGCTCGGCGTGGGACTCGCCCGCCCGGGCAAGGACCGGACCTTCCGGAACAGCCCCTACACCTACGACCTGGCGTACGTCCGCCAGGGCGACATGTTCACGGGCCTGACCAGGGCGTTGTCACCGAAGAACCTGGCCACCGTCAAGGCGACCTACCGAAGCCAGTCCACGGCGACGACGGCCGTCCGGTTCCACCGCGCGTCGGCGCCCGGCGGCTCGGGCCCGATCGGTTCGAGTACGCCGGTCGACCTGCCGTTCCACGGCACCGAGTACTACAACACCGACGGCGGCATCATCTGGACGTCCACCTTCGTCGAGGGGGACAACCTCACGACTCAGGAGTCGACCTTTACGCCGGGCCGGACGTACACCCAGACCTGGAACGCCGCACCCTTCAGCCCCACCGTGGCCCAGGCACCGACCCTGTCGCCCCTGGGGTACGCGGGCCGCGACGGCGACACCATCTCCATAGCGTCGCTGCCCCTGTTCGGCGACGCGACTGGTCGCCCCGCGAGCCGCGACGACCGGCCGGTGCAGCTCCGGCTGTTGCGCGACGGCAAGGAGATCGGCACCTCGGACAGCCCGTGGGCCGAGTTCGCGGTGCCCGCCGGTAAGGCCACCTACCGTCTGGAGGCGACCGCCACCCGCGACGCCCCGGACACCCTGTCGACGTCGGTCTCGGTGGCCTGGACCTTCACCTCGGCGCACACGACGTCGCCGGAGCGGTTGCCCCTGACGACGGCCCGGCCGACGCCCGTGCTCGACGACACCAACACAGCCCGGGTGGGCCGGATCATGACCATCCCGGTGGCGCTGGACCGGCAGGCAGGCTCGAAGGCCGCGCCCAACCGCACGCTCGGCGTGTCCGCGTCGTTCGACGACGGCCGGACGTGGGTCGCGTTGCCGGTGTTCCGGGACGTCGCCCTCATCAGTCACCCCCGGCGGGCCGGATTCGTCTCGCTGCGACTGACGGCTACCGACACCGCCGGCAACTCGGTCACGCAGACGATCCAGCGGGCCTACCGGATCGCCTGACCCACCGCCGGTTCCGGGGCGGAGGCTGATTGACGGCCGCCGCCCCGGAACCGGCCAAGGTGTATTCGTCAGCGCCTCAGGCGGTGAGGGCACCGTCGATGGCGATGGACGCACCGCTGATGAAGGTCGCCTCGTCGCTCAGCAGGAACGCGGTGAGTGCGGCAACCTCGTCGGACGTGCCGGCACGTCCGGTCGGCTGCATCGACAGGTAACGCTCCGCGGTCGACGGGGCCTGGCTGACGACACCCTGCCAGAGTGGAGTGTCGATCAGACCGGTGACCAGGGCGTTGACCCGCACACCGGAGCGCGCCACGTCGAGTGCCGCCGAGCGGGTCAGGCCGATGACCCCGTGCTTCGACGCGTTGTAGGCGGCCTGCGTCGCGTCACCCCGGACGCCGGAGACCGAGGCGTTGTTGACGATCGCGCCACCGCCAGAGGTGATGATCGCCGGGATCTCGTACTTGAGACCGTAGAAGACGCTCGTCAGGTTGAGGGCGAGCGACCGGTGCCAGTTGTCGCTGTCGGTCTCGCGGACGCTGGCCATCGGGCCGCCGCCCGCGTTGTTGAACGCGCCGTCCAGTCGCCCGAACTCGGACACCGCGGTGTCGACGAGCCGCGCCATCTCCTCCTCGACCGTCACGTCGGTCGGCACGAACAGGGCGCTACCGCCCGCGTTCCTGATCTGCGCGGCCACCTCCTCGCCCCGGTCCTTGTCCCGGGCACCGATGACGACGCGGGCACCCTCCGTGGCCGCCCGCTGCGCGAACGCCAGGCCCATGCCCTGCGTGCCGCCGGTCACGACCAGCACCTTCGAATCCAACCGTCCAGACATCTCGTCTCACATTCACTCGACTGGTAAGCCGCTGCGACCGCAGGGCTTCGCGAGCCGGAACGCTAGCCGTTTCTGGAACAGTCGACAAAGTAACTGCGCTCACAACAGGTCCTCGACAACCTCAGCTTTCCGAACAAATGGCGTGTTTCTCCCGCCCTGCCGGCCCGGAACTCCGGTATAGCTACCCGTCTGGGGCTGTAATCGCTGGCACATTCTTTGGTGGCCGTTCCACAACGCCGTTAGCGTTGGGCGAACCCGAGCAAGATCGGACAATTCACCTTTAAGGAACAGTCATGCCTACACGTCACGCCGTCCCGGAGTCTCAGCGGTGGAAGGCCCTGTTGTTCATCTCCATCGCTCAACTGATGGTGGTGCTCGACGGGGCCGTCATGAACATCGCGCTCCCCTCGGCGCAGCAGGCGCTGCACTTCACCGACGGGAGCAGGCAGTGGGTGGTGACCGCGTACGGTCTGGCCTTTGGCGGTCTGCTGCTGGTCGGTGGCCGGATCGGTGACATGGCCGGACGCAAGCGCACCTTCCTGATCGCGCTGGCAGGCTTCGCGATCGCCTCCGCGATCGGTGGCCTGGCGGCCAACGCCGCGATGCTGCTGACCGCTCGCGCGCTGCAGGGCGTGTTCGCGGCCCTGCTCGCGCCGGCCACGCTCTCGTTGATCTCGCTGTCCTTCACGCAGCCGAGGGAGCGCGCGAAGGCCTTCGGCGTGTTCAGCGCGGTCTCGATCGCCGGTGGCGCCGTCGGCCTGATCGTCGGCGGTCTGCTAACCCAGTATCTGAACTGGCGCTTTGCGATGTTCGTCCTCGTCCCGATCGCGATCATCGGCATCCTGGGTGCCAGTCGCACCGTCCACGACGACGGAGAGCGGCACCGCTCCCGCCTCGACATTCCCGGCGTCCTGCTGGCCAGCCTCGGACTCGTCGGCCTGGTCTACGGCTTCAGCGTCGCCGAGAGCCACGGGTGGTCCGCTGGTGTGACCATCGGATCGTTCGTCGCCGGCGTGCTGCTGCTGACGGCCTTCATCGTGGTTCAGGCGCGGGTCAAGTCTCCGCTGCTGCCGCTGCGCGTCCTGACCGAACGCAACCGGGCCGCCGCGTACCTCTCGGTTGGTCTTGCCATCGTCAGCATGTTCGGGATGTTCCTCCTGCTCAGCTACTACTTCCAGCAAGTCAAGGGATGGTCGCCGGTCATGGCGGGCCTGGCGTTCATGCCGATGGCGGTGCCGCAGGCCATCGGGGCCACGCAGATCGGCGCCCGCCTCGCGCACCGGATCGCCCCCCGGCCGATCATGGTTGGCGGCTATCTCGTCACCACGGTCGGTCTCGTACTGCTCGCCCTGCTCGACGCGAACAGCGGCTTCCTGGAGATCGCGTTCGCCGAAGCGGTGATCGGGCTCGGCATCGGCACCGCGTTCATGCCCGCGATGAGCATCTCCACCCACGGCGTCGCTCCCCAGGACGCCGGCGTCGCCTCCGCGATGATCAGCTCTTCACAGCAGGTCGGCGGCTCGATCGGCACCGCACTGCTCAACACCATCGCGACCAGTTCGGCCGCCACCTACCTGCTCTCCCACGGCGGCTCGGCGGCCCCGACGCACGAGCGGAACGAGGCGCTCATGCACGGCTACTCGGTCGCGTACTGGGTCGCCGTCTGCTTCGTGGTCGCGGCAGCCCTGGTCTCCGCGGTCATGGTGAACGCCGGGGCTCCGAAGCACGTCCCGGCCTCGGCGGACGAGCTCTCGGATGTCACACCGGTCGCCGTGCACTGATCGGTGCGACTCCGCGTGCGGTAGCGGCCTCGCAATCCAGTCGATTCCCCAGCAACGGCGCTCATCGGCGGTTTCCGCAGTGCCGGTGACGGTCGCCACGCTGGACCTACTCTCCCCTCACGGAAGAGTACGGTCGGTGCCGGTCGTCGTGGTGGGACTTGAAAGGCCTCCTGCGACGACCGTGCCATGTCCCGGGTGACGACATCCGCGGACCGCCCCGCCGACCTCTGCTGATCGGTGGGCGATGGTTGGGCGCGTCCCAGGTGACGCCCGAGTGGAAATGGCTGTATGTCTCCTGTGCTGTCCGCGCCGCCCCGGCCGCGTCTGTCCCGCCCGTCCTGGCTGTCGCCGAAGGTGTTCCGCACCGAGGTTCTCGCTGGCCTGGTCGTTGCGCTCGCGCTGATCCCGGAGGCGATCTCCTTCTCGATCCTGGCCGGGGTCGACCCCCGGGTGGGGCTCTTCGCCTCGTTCACGATGGCGGTGACCATCGCCATCTGCGGCGGCCGCCCGGCGATGATCTCCGCCGCGACCGGAGCCATCGCCCTGGTCGTCGCGCCGCTGGTCAAGGAGCACGGCTTGGACTATCTGATCGCGGCGGTGATCCTCGGTGGCGCGATCCAGATTCTGCTCGCGGTCCTTGGCGTGGCGAAGCTGATGCGGTTCATTCCGCGCAGCGTCATGGTCGGTTTCGTCAACGCCCTGGCCATCCTGATCTTCGCCGCCCAGGTTCCGCACCTGCTCGGCGTGCCGTGGCTGGTCTACCCGCTCATCGCCGTCGCCCTGGCAATCATGGTCGGGCTGCCCCGCCTCACCCGCGCGGTTCCGGCACCGCTGGTCGCCATCGTGGTGCTGACCGTGGTGACCGTGGCCGCGCACGCGGCGGTGCCGACCGTCGGCGACGAGGGCGCCCTGCCGGACAGTCTGCCCACCCTCGGCCTGCCCCAGATCCCGTGGACGCTGGACACCCTCACCGTGATCGCCCCCTACGCACTGGGGATCGCGCTGGTCGGGCTGATGGAGTCACTGATGACCGCCAAACTGGTCGACGACATCACCGACACCCATTCCAACAAGACCCGCGAGTCCTGGGGACAGGGCGTGGCCAACATCGTGACCGGGTTCTTCGGGGGCATGGGCGGCTGCGCGATGATCGGCCAGACAATGATCAACGTCAAGGCGTCCGGCGCCCGGACCCGACTGTCGACCTTCCTGGCCGGCGTCTTCCTCCTGATCCTGGTGGTCGCGCTCGGCGACGTGGTCGCGGTGATCCCGATGGCTGCCCTGGTAGCGGTGATGATCATCGTGGCGGTGTCGACGTTCGACTGGCACTCCGTCGCGCCGAAGACGCTCAAGCGGATGCCGTACGGCGAGACGATCGTCATGCTCGCCACCGTCGCGACCACCCTGGCCACCCACAACCTCGCCGTCGGCGTCGTGGTCGGCGTGCTCACCGCCATGGTCATCTTCGCGCGTCGGGTCGCTCGCCTGGTCGATGTCACAAGTGTTCTGGACCCGGACGGCGGCACCCGCATCTACTCCGTACGCGGCGAGTTGTTCTTCGCTTCCAGCAACGATCTCGTGGGTCAGTTCGACTACGCGAACGACCCGGACCACGTGGTCATCGACATGACCCACGCCCACGTCTGGGACGCCTCCTCGGTCGCCGCCCTGGACGCGATCACCACCAAGTACGCCACCCGGGGCAAGACCGTCGAGATCATCGAGTTGAACAAGCCCAGCGCCGACATTCACGCCACCCTTGCGGGCCAGCTCGGCGTCGGCCACTGATGGCCGCCACCAGCCGTGCGGTAGGGCCGGGGCACACCGAAGGCCGGTTGATGCAGATCGGCGAGGCCGCCGAACGCATCGGGCTGAGCATCCGCACCATCCGCCACTACGAGGACGCGGGCCTGATCGTCCCCTCCGCACGCAGCGAGGGCGGCTTCCGTCTGTACGCCGAACCCGACCTCGACCGCCTCGCCGTGGTCAAGCGGATGAAACCCCTCGGGTTCACCCTCGACGAGATGCGCGACCTGCTCGCCGTCCTCGATGCCCTCGACACCGCAACGGGCACCGACCGGGACACGCTGCTCGATCGGCTGGGCATGTTTCACACCGCCGCCACCACCCGCGTCACCGCGCTCCGCGACCAACTGACCATGGCCGAGGGCTTCGCCAGCACGCTGCGCGACAGACTCGACCACCACGGCGACCCCACGGTCAGAGCGGCACGGTTGCCCCGGGCCATGGACAGGTGACCGAGGACACGGTGCACTGACTCGTCCGGAAAGGTGAAATTGAATGCGTGAGCAGAGCAGGCGCCGCCGAGTGATGTCATGAGGTGCACTCTGCCGATCCGCGATCCGGGTCCCTCCAGTGCTGGCGCCGTCCCCACACCGGACCAACCGCCGCAGGCGACGACAGCCCATCGGCAGCGATGGGCGGTGGAGACGATGGGCGTCGGGCCCGACGACCAGGTGTTGGAGATCGGATGCGGTCGGGGAGCCGCCGTTTCCCTGGTCGCCAGCCGACTCACGACCGGCCGGATCGTCGCCATCGACCGCGCCGCGACGATGGTGCGGCTCGCGACCGAACGGAACATGGGCCACATCAACGCCGGTAGGGCCGAGATTCGATGTACCGAATTCGAGTCGGCCGACCTCCCAGCTCACCGCTTCACCAAGATCTTCGCGGTGAACCTCAGCCTGTTCTGGCTGGGCGACGCGACGCAGCAGGTCGACCGGATGCGGAGCCTGCTGGCACCGGGGGGACAGCTCTACGTGTTCGGCGAGCGGCCCACGGCCGCACACGCCACAGCAAACCTCACCGCGACCGAACTGCTGCTCGAAGCTCACGGCTTCGCCACCACCAGATCGAGCGCCACTCGCGGTCAGGGTCAGGTGCTCACCTGCGTCAGCGGCACACCAATCGAGTGAGGCTGGTGCTTTCGGCAGCGCACACCCGCTACGTGAACCGGGCGGGCTCGGCGTTGCGCCGGGCCCGCCCGTTCCGTTGCGTTCGATCCTGGACGCCGGCCGGTGGCCGTGCGTCAGTGGGCCTAGCGTTGCAGGGTCAGCAGGCCCGGCCGGTAGGGCAGGAGGCCGTAGTCGCCGCCGGAGCTGGGGGAACGGCCCTGGTAGAGCAGTTGCAGGTTGCAGGGGTCAACGGTCATGGTCTGGTCGGCGTTGGTCCGTAGCAGCTCGCCGTGGCTGATGTCGTTGGTCCAGGTGGCGCCGCTGTTGGCTTTGCCGGCGAAGGGGTTGCTCTCGGTCGCGGCCTGCGGGGTCCACGAACCGCCCAGGCTGGTCGCGGTGAAGGAACGGAAGTAGCGGCCCTGCGAGCCGATCGCCTCGACGATCATCAGGTACCGGTCCTGGCCCTGGAGCTTGTAGACCTGAACGGCCTCGAACAGGTTGTTCGTGGTGTCGCTCATGATCGTCGTGTAGGTGGAGCCGAAGCTGCCCGGGAAGTTCCCGATGGGCATGCTGGCCCGGTAGATCTTGCCGTTGTCGCCGGCGAAGAACAGGTACATGTTCGTGCCGTCACCGATGACCGCCTGATCGATCGGCCCGGTGCCGGAACCGGAGATACTCCCGGTGAACAGCGTCTGCGCCCCCGACCACCCATTCGGGTTCGTGGGATCACTGGAGGTCCGGTAGGAGAACGCCGTGCCACCCCACTGGTAGGCCAACACCCAGATGTTGCGCGGCGCGAAGTAGAACAACGACGGCGCGACAGTGGCCGAGTTCATCGCGTTCTGGCTGGCCGACGCCATCTCCGAGTAGTTCGTGAACAGCCCGAAGTTCATCGACCCCCAGCTCGACCCGAAGTCGTGCGTCGTCGCGTAGACCAGCTGCCGACCGTTGTACGGAGCGACGGTGAAGTCCTTCAGCGACACCCACCCCGACCTCGGGTTCGCCAACGAACCCGTCGACGACCAGCGGTACGTCGACGGCAGGTTGCACGTGCCGCCCGGCGGAGGCGTCGTCGGCGGCGGAGTGGTGGGGTTGCCCCCGCCATCGACGCGGACGAGTTGCCACTGCTGGTTGCTGCCGCCCCAGTCGTCGTACTGCACGATGTTGCCACCGTCGGCGGTCGAAGCGCCCTGCACCTCCACCGCCTTGTTGCTGTTCCTGCTGATCAACCGGACGTAGCCACTGTCGGAATCGGCCAACCGGAACTGCTGGTTGGTGCCGTTGCCGTCGGTCCACTGCACGATGCTGGCACCGTTGGCGGTCGAGAAGTTGTAGACGTCCAGCACCTTGCCGGACAGCCGCGACTTCACCCGGTAGTAGCCACCGCCGGAGTCGACGAACTGCCACTGCTGCTGGTTGCCGTTGTTCCGGGCCCACTGGGTGATCCGCGCGCCGTCATTCGTGGCCAGGTTGTACACGTCCAGGGCCTTGCCGCTGTTGCGGTTGATCAACACGTACCACGCGCTCGTGTCGACCGTCGCCGCGGCGGCGGGTGACGACACCACCGCTGCGGCACCACCACCGACCGCCACCGCCATCGCGCCAGCGGCAAAGACCCGCAGCAACCACCCACGCCGCCGCGATGGCGGCGCGATCGATGGAGACCTATCAAGGGCAGACATGATCCTCCTTCAATGACCAAGCCGAACGGTCTGCCCGAAGATGGGCGTACCGCGACACGTTGCGGGGCGCATGCGTCGGAGAAGTTAGCGCTAACAAGACGCCTGCATGCCCTGATGCACGCCTGATTCGAGGTCGACGAAGCAGGCTCGCCCGGTAAGCCAGAGGTGTCGTCGTCCTTAGCCATCGACTGTGAGCGATAACATGCCGTTCGTCAAGACGTAACTTGCTGGGAACATCAGTCGATGATGGACCGCAGCCCTTGGCGCGATCTCTCCTCACCGACTCCCCGCAGGCCACCACCTCTGCCGACGTCGCAGGACTGCGGCAGGGGCAGTTGAGGATGGCGGCACGTTGACGCTAACATCGACGCCCACCCATGGTGGAGCGTGCCCGAACCGGCCCTTGGCGCGGGAGGGCGCACCTCTCAGCCCGGCACCTTGGACGCGTGGACGGCCGTCGCGGTGACAGCCGCCTGAGCCGGCATGTCCGAAGGCCACACGTCAGCCGTCGTCGTGGCAACGGAGCCGGGGCCTGCGGCGGTCGGGGAGACATCGCCGTGCGTTCGCCAGCGGGCGGGCAGCGGCACGGCCAGATCCTTCAGCGACATGGTTGGCCGCTCCACCAGGTGCCAGGAGAGTGCCGCGAGGACACCGTGCCGGCAGTCGACGCCGCCAGGTACGTGATGAATCCGTACCGCACGCCGATGAGTAGGGCGAACACCTGCTGGCCGCCGCCAGTGCCGCCAGCATGAAATAGCAGAGCACCTCGTACCGCAGGGTCCACAGTGAGCCGTTCACCGGACCGCCACTCGCGATACCGCGTCCGTACGGCACGTCGGTCAGGATGCCGGAGATCGTCCACTGGTCCATGGCGAACAGCCAGTTCGCCCGCAGGTACGGCAACGGACCCTGCGGGTGGTCCCAGAAGCCGTCGAGGGTGCCGCGCTCGTGATACGCGATCGCCGGTATGATCAGCTTCGATACGTGCCGCAACGGGTCCCCAACTGAGTGGATCTTGAATCACCGCTCGCAGGTGTTGAGGTGGAACGAGTTGACCTGGCCTGCTAGGGGGCTGTTTGTGCGCCCGAAGGGACTCGAACCCCTAACCTTCTGATCCGTAGATTCCCAAAACTGCTTCGCGTCCGCACCCGTTCGCCCCGGTGGCTCCCGCCCGTGGCTCCCACCGACCCACGGCCGGAGCCGTCGGCCAGTTGTCGCCGTACTACCGCGCGCTCGATGCGTCTTCCTCGTTCCAGATGGAAATGACGTGCCCTTCTCCGTACTCCCCGATGACGCGAGAGCTCGCCTCATCGAGAGACGTGGCAAGGATGCGCAGGCGAATGCCAGGCTTGTCGTCGATCCAGATGAAGCCTACGTATTCCCGCATCGGCGGGCTCGGGTCTACGTGCACGTTGCTCTCCATAGGGTCACTTGAGAGCTGCCCATCAGCGTTCGGGTTCGCAACCGCACGCCTCGGGCTCGCGGGATCTCCTCGGTCAGCTTGCCCGCCCCACCCGTGCGCTGTTCGAGCGGTAAGGAATCGGTGGCTCCCAACATGGCTCCCACCGCCGCTCGAAGCCTGATTCCGGGGGACATGAAAGAACCCCCGACCTTGCCGTTTTGGCTGGTCGGGGGCTTCCTCTTGCTCTGTGCGCCCGAAGGGACTCGAACCCCTAACCTTCTGATCCGTAGTCCGAAGTAGATGTTGGTCTTCCCCAAATAGCACTCTATTCCAAATCGAGTCGGTCCGCAACCTCCCTAGTCCAACCCCGTCCAGCCACGTCCTTGCTGGTCCGGGCGCTGCGTGCGACTGCCATCGCTAACCATCGATTAGCGCGTGGGCTCGCGATAGCCGAAGAAATCCGGCTGCGTCCAGGTAAATCCACGCCCGTCCCCCGTCGCCCGAGCAGCCACCGAGCAGCCACGGATCTATCGCGGCGTTGGTCGACGTCAGCCAGCCGGCGGTAGATGCCCGATCGATCGGCTCGTAGATCGACCGCCTCGGCCAGAAGGGAAAGAGGTGTGCTTATGGATCGACCCGTCGAGACGATGTGTTGAGCGCGGTGAGAACCGGCCGACGGCCGGGTGCGGGAGTCCTGGTCGGTCGACGACCCGGACCGGGCGGGACTGGCGGCGGTCGCCCTCGCGTTGCGGGCCCATCTGGCCGCGCACCTGGGCCGCCTCGGAGTCTGCGCGGACGAGAAGTGCGCCGACGTCTACGCCGATGCCCCACCGGCCGCTCACCGCCGGTTCTGCTCGCTCACCTGCCAGAACCGGACCCGGACGGCGGCTTTCGCCGCCGCCGGGCCCGATCAGGGTGACGCGGGTGACGCGGCCCTGCTCCGCGAAGGGTTGGTGCGAATCCTCGAACGCGCTGGCCACGACATCGTCGCGGCCGTCGCAGACGCGCAGGCCCTGCTCACGTACGCGGCCAACTGCCGCCCCGACCTCGTCGTCACCGACCGGACGCGCCCAAACCCAGACGGACCGGCCGGGACGAGGGGGATGCTCGTCGGACGAGCAGCCACCGAGCAGCCACGATCGCTGCGGACCCAACGCGATGCACCAGGACGGACACGCCCGCTTCAGCCAGTACGGCCGGTGCGTCTGGCGGGCCAACGTGACCGCCTTCCTGATGGATGTGGCGAGATAGTTGGCGTCGGCCAGGCTCAGCGGATCCTGGGCCGACACGAACACCGCCGTGGGCATGCTCTCCTCGGGTTGGTCACGGTGCTCCAGTGAGAAGATCTCCACTTCTATCCCGCTGACCTCACCTTCGTGGGTTGTCATCACCGTCCGGGAGTGCCGCCGGGCCCGGTCACCCGAACTACCCGACGCCTCCCCGGCGTGGACCTTGACGCACCATGGCGGACACCCGTCGAGGCGTGCCCCCGTGTCCGGCTCGCGATCTGATTCAACGTTTCAAGCATCTCGAAAGGTTGACGCACGTTTGGCGCCGCGAGGCGGACACCGTGTCCCCCAAACAGCGCCAAGACCCCAACGTAGGGTTCCGCGTCTGTTGAGCAGTCGGGGGAACGGATGTACCGGAAACACGGCGTTCATCAGCCATTGACATTAGTTGATCCGTGTGGTTAGCGTGAGAGCGCTCTCACGCGTTGATGGCTCACATTGCTTGTCTAGGAAAAGCACTCTCGGTCGCCCCGGGCGGGAGTGTCCGTCGCCCACTCGCCGTGTCCGGCCGCGGGGTCGCCCCGGGCATGGCGTCGATCCGTCATCCCCAATGGAAAAGCGAGGCTCCCCGACATGAAGATCAGGAATGCAGGTTTCGCGGACCGAGCGCTATCACGCAGCCGCCGGCGCCTCATGGTCCTCCTCACCGCGGCCGTCACTGCGCTGGTCGGCAGCGTGGTCATCCAGCAGCAGCCCGCACAGGCCGCGTGGAACCTCGTGTGGGCCGACGAGTTCAACGGGTCCGGCGCGCCCAGCAGCGCCAACTGGAACTACAACGTCGGCAACGGCCTCAACCCCGGCCTCAATACTTTCGACGGCTGGGGCAACGGCGAGTGGGAGTGGTACCGCCCCGAAAACTGCACGCAGTCCGGCGGCAACCTCGTGATGCGCGCCAACTGGCTCACGACGCCCATCACGGTCAACGGCCGCAACTTCTACCAGACGTCGTGCCGCATGACGACGGACACGAAGAGGTCCTTCCAGTACGGCCGCATCGAGGCACGCATGGCGCTCCCGACCGCCGCCGGCTCGTGGCCGGCTTTCTGGATGCTCGGTGACTCGTGCGACGAGACGTCCACGAACGCCTACAACCCAGCGCAGACCTACTACGACCGCCTGCCCACCAACTGGGCCAGTTGCGGCGAGGTCGACATCATGGAACACGCGAACGCGAACGCGACCGTGACGAACAACATCTTCTGGGATCTCCGAACCGGCGTGTTCCCGTGGACAGCGGGTCAGAACGCCAACTACGTCGCGAACCCCGCCGTCAACAACGCCGCGGCCTTCCACGTCTATGCGATCGAGTGGACGGCCGCGCAGATCCGCTGGTACATCGACGGTGTGCAAACGCACGTGATCGACACGACACCGGCGACCTTGGAGGAGTTCCGCAAGCCGTTCCACGTCATCTTCAACCTGGCGCTGGGCGGCACGTACCCCGGACAGAACCCCGTGCAGAGCCAGTTCCCGCTCACCGCATCGATCGACTACGTGCGCTACTACCAGGACGGCGGGGGCACGACGCCGCCTTCCACGGGCGGACCCGCGACGCAGATCAACGGGCCGGGCGGCAAATGCGTGGACGTGGGCGGAAACGACACGGGCGGCAATGGCGCGGCCGTGCAGCTGTGGACGTGCCAGGGGCCTTCTGTTTCGAGGGACCAGCAGTGGAGTTGGGACGGCCAGACCCTGCGGACGTTGGGCCGGTGCCTCGACGTCACCGGCGCGGGTACGGCCAACGGCACGAGGGTGCAGCTCTGGGACTGCAACGGCAGCGGCGCACAGAACTGGGTCCAGGAAGGTAACCGGTTGCGCAACCCGAACTCCAACAGGTGCCTGGACTCCCCGCAAGGCTCGACAGCGGACGGCGCGCGACTACAGATATGGGACTGCAACGGATCAGCCGCACAGTCCTTCGTGAAGGCCGCGTGACGGCCGGCCGAGGGGCACGCTGACGGTCAGGGCGCGGGAGCGGACAGGCTCCCGCGCCCTTTCCGCGCGTTCCGGGATACGACCAGCGCCGGGTTTGTCCGGCGCGCTTCGCCACGACAACGCCCGAAGCGGATCTACGCCGACCGCGGCTACGACTACGACTGCTACCGCCGCGACCTACGCGCCAAAGGCATCACCCCGGTCATCGCCCGACGCGGCACCGACCACGGCTCCGGACTCGGCACTCGACGATGGGTCGTCGAACAGACCATCGCCCTACTGCACTGGTTCCGCCGCCTCCGCATCCATTGGGAGATCCGCGACGACATCCACGAAGCCTTCCTCACCCTCGCCTGCGCCATCATCTGCTGGCGCCGACTCCAACACTCAAAGAGTTAGGAGTTCTTAGGGGAGTTGTGTGTCGTTGACGATCCGTCGTACGGCCGCCACAGCCACCTTGAGTGGGATCCGCTCCTGCTCAACGATGTGTTCACCAGCCCCCACAGGACTGCCACTGCACCCCGGCTACCTCACCCAACGCCTACGCCTCCTGATCGGCCGCGCCGGACTCCCACCGATCCGCCTGCACGACCTGCGGCACGGCGCCGCCTCCCTCGCCCAGTCCGCCGGCGTGGACATCAAAACCATCCAACACCAACTCGGGCACTCCAACATCCGCCTCACCGCCGACGTCTACACCACCGTCCTTCCGCCGGCAGCCCGCAAAGCAGCCGACGCCACCGCCACCTACCTCATCGCTGCTGCCAAACCGGGCGCGGAAATCAAGCGGCAAATCGAACTCACCCGCGACCCCGACCCACAGGATGAGACGGCGAAGAACACGCCACGCCAAGAACCGGACAACAACAGAATGAAGGCCTGCCGGCAGCGCAAGGTCAAGCAACGGCGCAAAGCCACGCTGCGTCGCACCTACCGCACGGCAAAGCCCAACTGATACCTGCGTAAACGCAACACCGCTGACGAGACGCAGCGAGCACGACCAGGCCAACTCCCGACGAGCGGGCAACCGAACCCAGCAAGGTTGCCGCCGTTCACCGGGCGTTGGCCTGGTCGTGCTCACGTCGCCTCGGGCCTACCAAGGCCATGATCAGAAACACCGACACCCCTGCTGCCAACGTGTTGACCCGGAGAGTTGCCGTTAGATCCCAGAGACCCCAGAGTCGTAAAACGTCAAAGCCGCGAGGTCTCAGCCCTCGAGCAAGTTGCGCTGCTGCGCCGCCTGACGCTCAGCCTCGTCCTTGACCGCCGGCAGTGGCGCCACGGCCGCGGACGATGCGAGCGGAGTCATTCGCAGGCCATAGCCGCACCGAGATCCGGCCTTGATGATCAGCGGTGCCTGCGGTGGCGCGGGCCAGGCCAGGAAGTGAAACCGCTCGCCGGACTGATCGACCACCTTGTCGTAGTGGCGATCCCGGCCACTGGCATACATCCGCAGCCGGTAATAACCCGGGCCGCCCGAGCTGAGCACCGGAAGTTGCGGTCGTTCCTCCAGCGGCGACAGTTCGAGCTGCTCGACGGTCAGGTGACCGTTAGGCACGTAGAGACTGACCTCCGCGACGTCCTCCCAGGAAGCGAGATCGTTCCACTGCTCCTCGGTGTCCAAGCCTGGTTGCACCAGCGACGCGGCTGCGGTGACCTCGACGTAGCCGCGGTCAATGCCAGTGGCGATCAGCGCCGCGGAGTCCATGACGCCGGCCAGACCGGTGCAGTAGTCCATGGTCTCGAACGGTGTGTCCACGTCGCGGTCGGTGACGAAGAAGCCGTGATCCTGAACATGTATGCGCACCGGATGCGTCATGGGCATCATTCTGCCCTACCTTTCCTCGGGCTTTCGGGGCGCAGCATCGCGGGGCGCCTAGTTGTGCCGGCGCCCCGCGACGTGCTGCGCTGTTGGATCGTGTCGGTCAGCTTCCGATACCGACTCGGTACGGGTCGCTGTGGAGCACGCGGTAGTCGTAGAAGAAGGCAGCCATCAAGGCGCCCTGGGCGTTGTTCTCACTACCGGTGATCATGCATGCGCTGGCTCCGGACGGGCCGCTGAGGTTCGTGGGCGCGTTGATGCTGCAGCCGGAGAACGTACGTCGGCTACCGCCGAACGCAAGACCCTGGAAAGTCGTCGCCAGCGGGTACTCGTCGCAGCTCTTGCCGGCGATGCTCGGCGCGTCCCCGCAGGCCCGACTGCGGTTGAGGTTGATCGTCGCAGTTTCGACGTTACGGTTGAGCGGGTTGTCGAACGTCGCCCCCGGCAACCCGGAAGCCTGAGCACGCGACACGTGCGAGGCCAGGCTCGGGTAGCTGCTCTGGCTGTAGAGCACCTGCGCCGGGTACCACGGCACTACGCAGCCCACCCGCGCCGGACGGAAACCGTTCGCGCCCACGACGTTGTCGCACATGATCTCCGCCATCGCGAACGATTCCGTCGCCTGCGGGTAACCGACAGGCTGCAGGCTCAGGACCCACGTCGTTGTGCACTCTCCGACAGCGCCGACAGCCGTCGCGGTGGTCCGAGCGCCGGCTTCCCCGACACGGCTGGTGTTGTTCGCTGGCGCCAGCGACTGCACCGGGAACGACGAGGTGCCGTTGAGTACGCAGTCACCGACGGCCGACATCGTGCCGGTCACCGTGGAATTGCGGGCGTCACCCCACCCCGACCACGGCGACACACCGATCTGGTGGATCCAGTTGGGCAGGCTCACCGACCCATAGGTGAAGTCGTAGACGTCCATGCTCAATGCGCCTGTGACGGTGGGCCGGCCGTTCACGGTGCGCTCCGTGGTCAATGTCAGGCCGGTGATCAGGCACGCCTCCGTGCGCGACCCCGCCGCCGGAAGACCGTCACCGCTGCTGCTACACCAGGACGGGAACTGGCGTCCCATTTTCGCACCCAGAAATCCCAACCAGTGAGACGGGGCTGCTCCGTGGCTGCTCGGACGTCGGGGAAGCCTCTTGAGGGGTGCAACCGCCAAAAAACGGCCTCTGACCTGCGCAAACGTGTGTCACAACCGTGTCCCACACGTGACCCATACGAAAGCAGGGAATATAGCCGATTGGCTATATTCCCTGCTCAAGTGGTGCGCCCGAAGGGACTCGAACCCCTAACCTTCTGATCCGTAGTCAGATGCTCTATCCATTGAGCTACGGGCGCTTGTGCTCAGCCAGTCTACACACCCGGCTTTCGCGCGGAGACTCCGGGATTCGAACCCGGGAGGGGCTTTAAGACCCCAACCGCATTAGCAGTGCGGCGCCATAGACCAGACTAGGCGAAGTCTCCTCGGTGGCCAGCAGACCACCGCGCCCGAGGATACAGGTCGCCACCCACCGGGAGCAAAACGACTTCCGGGGTACGCCCACCAGGGCTGCCCGCCCCCGTGTTTCGCCGCTGTGCGGCGGCGCGTTCGGGACTACGCTCCATCGATATGCAGGAGCAGCCGTCCAGCGAGCCGACCCGTCGAGAGCCTGCTGAAAGAGCGCGTCGGCGCTCCCCGCAGGCCACCTTCACGCCGCCGACTGCCACCGAGCAGCCCGCGGAGACGGCGGCACCGCCGGCAACCCCTCCGGCGAGCCAGCGTCCTCGACGGGCCAAGGCCGCCCCGGCTGTGCTGTTCCAGCCACCGGAGCCGGACCGCCCGCTGCCCCGACAGCCGAGGCCCGCACCGACCGGCCCAGCGAGCATCGACCAGCCCGACCCGCCGAGCAAAGTCGACCAGCCAGGCCCGGTGAGCAAATCAGCGGACGTGGACCAGCCAGGCCCGGCGGCGGGCGTCGAGCCGGCTCTCCGGACGCCGAAGGCCCGGACCACCCCGGTTCGCAAGGCCGCCACCAGGAAAGCGGCCGAAGCGTCGGCCGAGGTGACCCCGAGCACGCCGGCAGCGACCCCGAGCAAGCGTGCCGCGAGCCCCACCAAACGAGCGGTGACGCCTCGCAAGAGCACCACGCCGAGAAAGTCCGCAGCGGAAACCGTGGTAGAGCAGCACCCGGCAACTGAGCAGCAGACCGCGCCGGCGCTGGCGCGTACCCCGGAAACGGAGCTGCGGGCCGTTGTCGCCCGCGTACTCGATCATCCGGGCTTCGCGCCGGAGCTGTTGGCCCTGGCTGCGGTGCGGGCGCTCGGGCCGGGCGCGGCCGAGTGGGCCGCGCGGTTGCGCGCCCGGTATCCGGACGCGTCGGCGGACGGCCTGGCCCGGTTGGCCACCCGGCGGTTCGTCCGCTCGGCGGGCGCGGGCGGGGCGACCGCGGCGCTGGCCGGTCTCTTCGCACCGCTGGCCGAGCTGGCCGTGGTGCTGTGGTCGCATTCGAACCTGGTGCTGCACCTGGCCGCGGCGTACGGCAAGGATCCCGCGCACCCCGACCGGGCCGTCGAGCTGCTGGTGCTCACCCAGGTGCACCCGGACACGGCGAGCGCGGAGGCAGCCCTCGCTGCCGCACAGACGGCGGGTGACCCGGTCGAGGGGGAGTGGCCGAGGGCGGCGGAGGCCGCTTGGCGGCTGGCCGCGCCGCTGACGGCGCAGGCCAGCGGCTGGGTTGCGTTGCGGCTGGTGGCCCGACTGCTGCCGGGCGCGGCGGTGCTCGCGGCTGCGCTGGGTGACGCGGCGGCGGCCGACCGGCTCGCGGCCCGAACGGTGGCCGTCTACCGCACCGGCCCGCGCTGACCGGTCAGAGCCAGTCGAACCACTCCCGGGGCAGCGACGCGTAGCCGACGAACGCGACCACGTCGAGCAGGGTGTGCGCGATGACCAGCGGCATCACCCGTCGGGTGCGCAGGTAGAAGAAGCTGAACACGACGCCCATCACCGCGTTGCCGACGAACGCGCCGAAGCCCTGGTAGAGGTGGTACGAGCCGCGTAGCAGCGCGCTGGCGGCGATGATCGCGGCGAGCCGCCACTGGAGCTGGCGCAGCCGGGTGACCAGGTAGCCGACCACGATCACCTCCTCCAGCACGGCGTTCTGCACGGCGGCGAGGATCAGCACCGGGACCGCCCACCAGACCTCCGGCAGCGAGGCCGGCACCAGCGTGGCGTTGATGCCCAACTGGGCCGCCACCCAGAACAGGGCCAGCCCGGGCAGGCCGATCAGCGCCGCCAGGCCGGCGCCGCGGGCCAGGTCCTGACCGGGCCGCCGGGCGTCCAGGCCGAGGGTCCGCGCCGGGTCGCCGGGGTCACGGCTGAGCAGGTGCACGGCGAGCAGCACCGGAAGCAGCGCGAAGACGATGCCGAGCAGCTGGTACGTGAGGTCCAGCCAGGGTCGGGCCGACGCCGAGGTGTTCAGCGAGGCGGTCTGCTTGGAGAGCGGACCTTCGGCGGTCAGCTTCGCGATGATCGAGACCACCGCGTAGACCGCGGACTGGCCGAGCGAGAGGCCGAGGACCAGCAGCGTTTCGGTGCCCAGCAGTCGGCGGGACACCGGGCGGGTCAGCTCAACGGTCACCGCACCACTCTGCCCGACGGGCAGCACCGGTGACATGGCCGACCGGCCAGCATGAGCCGATCGCACATTCTGTGCGACCAGTAGACACGCTCCGTGGAGATTCTATGGGCGCCCGATCCGCTGCCGTCTGGAGTAGGAGCGCCCCCGTGGACAACCTCGCGCGGTTGCTGAAGGAGAGCTGGACCCTGGTCGAGGACGAGCGGGCCCAGCTGAGCGGCCATTTTTACGCCCGGCTGTTCCTGCTCGACCCCGCCCTGCGGCAACTCTTTCCGGTGCAGATGACCGGCCAGGGCGACCGCCTGTTGGAAGCGATCATCACGGCAATCCACACGGTCGACGATCCGGAGAGCTTCGACGAGTTTCTCCGGGCGCTGGGCCGCGACCACCGCAAGTTTCATGTCGACGACCGGCACTACGCGACGATGGGCGTCGCGCTGCTGGACGCGCTGCGGAGCACCGCCGGCAACGGATGGAACCTGGAGTACGACCAGGCGTGGCGGGAGGCGTACGCGGCGATCGCCGCCCTGATGGTGGCCGGGGCGGCGGCCGACGACGACCCGCCGTTCTGGCACGCCGAGGTGCTCACCCACGAGCGGTACGGCCCGGACTCCGCCGTGCTGACCTGTCGGGCGCTACAGCATCCGCTGCGGTGGCAGGCGGGGCAGTACGTCAGCCTGGAGGTGCCGCGCTACCACCCCCGGGTGTGGCGGAACTACTCGGTGGCGAACGCCCCGAACGACGACAACGTGCTGGAGTTCCACGTGCGGTCGCCGGGGGCCGGCTGGGTGTCCGGCGCGCTGGTGCGTCGGGTGCGGCCGGGTGACCTGCTCCGCCTGGCGGCGCCGATGGGGTCGATGACCCTCGACCGTTCCTCGGAACGGGACATCCTCTGTGTGGCCGGCGGGGTCGGCCTGGCGCCGATCAAGGCGCTGGTGGAGGAGCTGGCCACCTTCAACCGGACCCGTTGGGTGCACGTCTTCTACGGCGCCCGGCAGGCGGCTGACCTGTACGGCCAGGCCGGGTTGGAGGAGTTGGTCGCCGTACACCCGTGGTTGTCGGTCACCGCGGCCTGCAGTGAGGACCCGGACTTCGACGGTGAGCTGGGCGACATCGCGGACGTGGTCGCCCGGTACGGCCCGTGGACCACCCACGACTGCTACGTCTCCGGCTCGGCCCGGATGGTCCGGTCGACGCTGCGGGTGCTCGCCGCGGACGACGTGCCGCCGCCGCACATCCGCTACGACACCTTCGGTGACCTCTAGACGTTCCTCCCCCCACACCGGGGCGCGTGCCCCCGCCCCCTGGGGCACGCGCCCCGGTCCCCCAATGGTCAGTAGCGCCAGGGGTGCCCGGTCTCGCGGTATTCCTCCACCGGCACCAACGGCACGCCGGGTGCCATCCGGTCGACGTAGAGCCGTCCCTCCAGGTGGTCGATCTCGTGTGCGACCAGCCGAGCCATGCCGAATTCGAACGAGGTGATGATCCGGCTGCCGTCCCACTGGGCATGTTCCACGTCCAGTCGCAGCGGCCGGGGCACCAGACCTCGGTGATCGAAGAAGGAGAGGCAGCCCTCGTACTGCTCGTCGGTGTCCGGGGCGGCGTCGACCACCCGGGGGTTGAGCAGGACGACCGGCTCGGCCAACCGGTCGGGGGGCCGCACCACGGCCGCCGCCCGGCCGATGCCGAACTGCGGGGCGGCGACGCCCACCCCCTTGCTGAACGGGTGCAGCTCGTCGAGCCGGGCCAGGGCCGTGGTGAGCCGGTCGACCACGTCCCGGGCAATCTGCTCTTCCCCGGGCAGGTCGAACGGGCGGACGCGCTGGCCGAGCAGGTCGGCGCCGCGTTGCACGATGCCGAGGCCGCGCATCCGGTCGCTGGGCCGGACCCGGGTACCGTCGGTGCCGCCGTCCGGGTCGGGTTCCGGGCGGGCGCGGAAGCGCCACTGCATCCGGTAGCGGGCGTTCAGCGGTGGGTCGTCGGTCTGCCAGTCGAAGATCGCCCGGTCATCCTCGTCATGGCGCTGCGGTGCCGTCCGCAGGGGGCCCTCCTCCGCGGAGAGCGAGGTCTCCACACCCCAGACCTGCGGGTCGAGCGTCGCGGGCAGATCCAGGCGTACGGCGAGCTGTCGGGTCGGTAGGCGGACGGCACGTTGGAACCAGGGGCCCCACTTGTCGTACCCGACGCTGTACGCGTACTCGATGGTGGCCCGGTCGCCCGGGTAGAGCGGGAAGCGCCGCTCCCCGTTCTCGAAGAGCAGCCAGATCTCCTTGAACGCGTCCCGATCGTGTTTAGCGCGCCAGTGCATGGGCTCCGGGTCACCGCCGTTGTCGTCTCGGCGGGCCTGTAGTTGCAGCTCGGCGAACGTGAGTGGGTGCTCCCGGTGGTGCCGGTTGGAGCGGCCGGGGTCGTTCGGGTATCGGTCGACGGCGACCCGGACCAGGTAGCGGGTGACCGGCTCGGTGCCGGCGTTGTACAGCTCGCGGTAGATGACGCACCGGTAGCCGTCGTCGGTGTGGGTGAGGGTGGCGAGTTCCCGTTCCACGACGAGGCCGGTGCCGGGTGGCAGCCACTGTCCGGGTTGGTACAGCTCACGGTGCGGCTGACCCGCGCGGGCGTGCCGTAGGTCGTCGTACTCCCGGAAGCGCTGCCAGATCGCCCCGCTGGCCTCCAGGACGGCCTCCGCGCGGCGGGCGAAGTCCTCGGTCGGGCGGTGCCGGCGCCCCTCGACGTGGCTCACGTAGGACGGGTCGAACCCCATCAGGACGGCCAGTTGTTTCTTGGACAGCCCTCGCCCGGTCCGTTGCCGGGCGAGCTCGGCCGCGAACGAGTCGGCAGCCCGTTCGAGGGGTGAGGTCGTCATCAGCTTCCTCGTGGCCGGGGATATAAGTTTCACGTTCCGTGCCCGAGCGCACACGTAACTGGCATCTTTTCGACATACCGCTTGACAATCCACCGATGACCATCGATCGTCCGGCGGCGTTTCTCAGCGCTACCGCCGGGTAGTCCCGGCAGAGCAGCAAGCGCTGCTGCCGGGAGCCTGGGTGACCTGGGCCTCCCGATCCGACCAAGGTGAGGCTTCCCTTAGACCCGGGGGCATGGTTAGGCTAGCCTTAGCTCAGGACGGCATGTGTCGTCCGCCGGGGCACACCCCCGGCCACGCGGACGGGGAGTGACTCAGGTGACAGCGGTGCTGCCGAGGCGGGACGCCACCGCCACGCCACTCGCCCCCGTCACCGCGGCGCTCCGGGCCATGTTCGGCACCGACGACCTTCCCGGGCTCGCCCGGGGCCTGCTGGTCGACGACGAATTCGGCTGGGCGCCCGCCACCACCCTGATCGACGGCAGTCGGCTGCCGGAGCTGCTGCGAGGCGCTGCCGTCCGCTGGGGCGGCACCCCGCACGCCTGCGCCGCGCTGGCCTGGAAGTCGTACAGCTACTGGACGGCGCTGCCGGTCGTGCTCGGCTGGGCCTCGGCCCGACGGGTGCCGCTGCTCGACCCGGCCGATGTGCTGATCCACTTCGAGGACCACCGGCAGCTGCTCACCATGGGCCTGCGCCGTGGCACCACCGTGGCGGTGCTGCCGAGCGACCCGCTGGCGCTCGCCGGCCTGCCGGAGGTGCGGGTCGTCGCCGACGAGGCAGAGCTGCTGGCCGCACTGCGCGCCTCCCTCCTCGACGCCCACCTGGCACCGCTCATCACGGCGATCCAGTCGGAGGTCCGGGTGGGCACCCGGACGCTGCTCGGCTCGGTCGCCTCCGGCATCGCGCACGGCATCCTGCGAGCGGCGGACGGTCTGCCCGGCTCGACGGTGCAGAGCATCGACACCCTGCTCGCAGCGCTCGACCTGGGCGACCTGATCGAGCTGGTGCCGGGGCCGACCGGTGAGCCGACCGTGCAGCGGCGCACCTGCTGCCTCGCCTTCACCCTGCCCCGGCCGAAGGTCTGCCAGGGCTGCTGCGTCCGCTAGCCCTGCCCGAGCCTCGTCGGCTCAGTCGGTCAACGACCTGACGTCCCACACCCACACACCGCCGGTGAAGACCGGCTGGATCCCGGTCAACTCGGTCATCCCCCGACGTAGCGCGGTCTCGTGCTCGTGCGGCCCGAGGATGACCACACCGGCCCGCCAGTAGCGCAGGTCGTCCACCGCCCGAACCCGGCTCTGCGGGGTGATCGGCGGCACCGCCCCGGTGCGCCGAATGGTGGCGAAGAAGCTGCTGGTGGGGCGGGGCGGCGCTCCGAACAACGCGACCCGCGGGGCCTCGGCGTTCGGGCGGGTGTCCGGGCCGAGGAAGTAGCCGCGGGCCAGCGGCATGTCCAGCCGGGTCGCCGCCGACCAACGCAGCGGCTCCGCGTAGGTGCTGTCCGGCAACGGCAACGTCACCACGCTGCGCCCACCAGTCACGTACGGACGCCAGGCCCCACTGGTCACGAAGGTGGGGACCGGGTCGAGGTGGTCCACGGGCAGCGGGGTGGGGACGATCGGCAACAGGGCCATCGTGAGCACGGTCGCGGTGGCGAAGCGGATCTGCCCTCTGACGGCCGGATGTGAGCTAGCCAACTCGCGGGCCCGTTCGGCACCGTAGGCGAGCAACAGCCCGATGATCGGGGTGATCGCCAACGCCCATCGGGTCGGCACCACCGAGTGCAGGATGGGCAGGTTCTCCAACGCCGCCCACGGCCCCGGCACACCCGTACCCCGGTTGTCGAAGCGGACCTCCCGGCCCAGCGAGAGCACCGCGAAGAGGAGCCCCAGCGCGGCCAGCGCGAGCACCACGACCGAGCGGCGCAACCACCAGACCAGTGCGATCACCAGCACCACCAGCGCCCAGCCGAAGAAGCTGTTCTCCTCGGTCGGGTTCTTGGCCAGGCCCGCCGCGGTGCGCTGGCTACCAGCAAGCGACTCCCGGGAGTACGCGACGAACGAGGCCAGGTCACTGGAGTAGCCGCGGATGAGGCGGGACAGCCCGGAGTACGCGTCCGGCCCGAAGAACTGCACGTACAGGGGGTACGCGAGCAGCAGCGCGGCGACCCCGGCGGCGACGGCCAGGCCGGCGAGAAAGGGCCGGGCCCGTGACCGCAGATCCGCGCGAGCCAGGGCGAGCACGGCGACGATCACGCCGAGCCCGATCGCGGTCATCAGCAGGATCTCCAGGTTGAGGAATGCCTGCCAGACGATCACGAGCGCGAGAAGGACCCCGTTGCGCAGCCAGCGGCCCGGTTCGCCGAGTCGTATCGTGCGCCAGATGATCAACGGGACGACGAACTGCGACACGATGTTCGGATGCCCATTGGCGTGCGAGACCATGGCGGGCGCGAACGCGCAAAAGCCGGCGCCCAGCCACGCCGGCCCGCGGGTGCCGATCAGGACCCGGGAGAGCACGAAGTACCAGGCCGTGGCGGTGGCAATCATGCCGGCGGTGAGAAAGACCAGGAATGTCGCCCGCGGACCGAAGAGCAGGGTGATCGGCGTCAGTGGCAATGAAATGGATAATACGGACGTATTAGCCATCAGATTGACGCCGTCTGGAACGTTCATCTGATCGGAATGGAACGGATACGCAAAATGCGTGACGACTCGCGCACCGTGCGCCATCATCCATTCGAACTGCGACTGATCGGACTGGTTGTCCCGCACGTCACTGCCCGGGTCCAACCAGAGCCGACCGGTTACCCAGAAACCGAGCACCACGAAGCTCAGCACAGCGGCGAGGTCGGCCCACATCCCTCTACGGGAAGGCCGAGCGCCTCCAGGGGCCCCTTCCACCGACGACGCGGCAGCCGGGCCGCCGCTGTCGCTGGGCACGTCCGGTTCGGGAGTAGTCATGACAATTCATAGGGTAGTCAGCCTATGGCGCTGCCGTGACATGTTTCGGGGTACTGCCGTACTATGTGCCGGGTTCGCCGACCGCCGATCGCGGACCCACCCCCCGACCACAATTCGGCCACCCCGATGCCTCGATTCTTCCGCCGTCTCAGCGGATGATTCACTCTGTCGGTCCAGGCACGGGTCGAGTTCAAACCGTGAGGAATCGACGCATGGCAGAAATCACTGGGGATCAGCGCGTGCAGTCCGAGGTGCTGGAAGGCCTGGCGACAGCCGTCAACCACCGACGCTGGTTCATCGAGCTGGCCGTGCCGTACCTCGGCGACGACCCGATCGAGATCGGTAGCGGCCTCGGTGACTACGCACTGGAATGGTCAGAGCGACTGCCCCGGTTCACCGCCACCGAGGCCGACCCGGACCGGCTGGTGCAGCTCAAGGAGCGCCTCGCCGACCGACCGAACATCGATGTCCGGCAGATGCTGCTGCCCCACAACGACCGGGGCCACTACAGCGCTGCGGTCTCGTACAACGTCCTGGAGCACATCGAGGACCACGTGGGCGCGCTGAGCAGCATGCGCGACCTGGTCCGACCCGGCGGCGCCGTGATCATCATCGTGCCGGCGTTCCAGTTCGCGATGGGCCCGGCCGACATCGCCACCGGGCACGTCCGCCGCTACACGAAGAAGACGCTCGGGGCGGCGATGACCGAGGCCGGCCTCACCATCGAGAAGATCCACTACGCCAACGCGTTGGGGCTGATCGGCTACTTCATGGCCACCAAGGTCTTCCGGCTGATGCCGAAGGAGGGCCCGATGGTCAAGGTGTACGACACCGTCGTCCTCCCCGCCACCAAGGCCGCCGAACAACTCGTCCGCCCCCCGTTCGGCCAGTCCGTCTTCGCCGTAGCCCGCGTCCCCTCCTAACCCACCCCACCCCACCCTCACCCCCGCGATCTTGCACTCGCGGTCGCCCTTGTGTCCCTGATGTCAGGGATGTCGGGGCAGTAAGTGCAAGATCGCCGGGGTCGAGGAGGGTTAGTCCTTGATTTGGTACGTCGGGCGGATCACCGCTCGAGCCAGGGTGTGGAACGTGAGGTTGAAGCCCACGTAGGCGGGGCTGGCATCGGGGGTCAGGTCCAGGCGGTCCACGTCGACGGCGTGCACCGCGAAGACGTACCGGTGCGGGCGGTCGCCGGCCGGCGGAGCCGCCCCGCCGTAACCCTGCTCGCCGTAGTCGTTGCGGACCGAGAACGCGCCACCGAGGTCGGTGCCCGCCGCGCCACCGGCACCGCTGGGCAACTGCGTGACGTCGACCGGCACGTTCACGAGCACCCAGTGCCAGAAACCGCTGCCGGTCGGCGCGTCGGGGTCGTAGCAGGTCACCGTGAAGCTCTTCGTCTCAGCGGGAAAATCCGACCAGGTCAGCTGCGGGGAGACGTTGTCACCCCCGGTGCTGCCATGCGCGTGCCGGGCATCCATCGGCTCACCGTTCTGCACGTCGTCACTCGTCAGCGTGAACGAGGGCAGCGTCGGCAGCAGCTCGTACGGGTCCGGGGCGATCGGTCGTTCCAGGGTCATCGGGACGCGTCCTTCCGGTGTGCGGAGTTACCAGCCCCTTCTTACCCCGCCGCGGCCCCTCCGACGACCGGAAGCACGCGCTGACCGACGGTGGTTTCCCGGAGCTACGGTTGAGTTCGGGCAACGTTCCTCAGGGGGACACCGTGGCCGGAATCTGGCGGGACTTCGTGACAGCCGTCCTCACCGCGTTCCGCCGCCAGGACGAGCGAGCCATCGCCGAGGAACGCCGACGCGCGGTCGAGCGACTGGCCGAGGAGACGATCCGCCGGGACCGGCGGGCCGCAGACCCGCCGGAGTGACAGACCCGCCGGAGTGACAGACCCGCCGGAGCGACCGGAACTCCGGATGCCGAGCCGCCCCGGGGTTGACGGTGACGATGTCCTGATGGGGCGGATCTTCGGGGGCACGGCCGGTGGCGTTACGAGGCGTGGGTTTCGGTCGCGTAAGGGCGAGGAACTTTCAACCTTCCCCGTGACGGGGGAGGTCGGTGAGCTAATGGATGCGTGAAAGTTCTCGCGATCATCGTCGGCGGCGGCATCGGTGCCACCCTGCGATACGTCCTGTGGCTCAATTTCGCCGCAGCCACGCCACCGCACTTCCCCTGGGTCACTTTCATGATCAACATCGTGGGCGCCTTCGCCCTCGGGGCCGTGATGACGCTGCTCGCGGCGCACCGACTGCCGGGGCCATGGGGCAAACCATTCCTCTCCACCGGACTCATCGGCGGCTTCACGACCTGGTCGCACTTCATCGTCGAGTCCGATCAACTGATCGGGGCGCGGCGTAGCGGGCTGGCCATCATCTACATCGTCGTGAGCATCGTCGGCGGAGTCATCGCCGCAGCGCTCGGCGCTCGCCTCGCGGAACTCAAGGTGGGCCATCCGACAACCGGGCGGGCGTGATGTGGCTCGGCATCGGAGTGTTCCTGGCTGGCGGGCTCGGGGCGCTGGCGCGCGCCGGAGTCGACGCGGCGGTGAAGCCCTGGTGGGCAGCACGTGTCTCCGGGTCCAGCAAAGCCTTCCCGGCCAGCACTTTCTTGATCAATGTCTCGGGCGCCTTCCTGCTCGGCATCATCACCGGCTATGCCGTGAAGAACGTCACCGGTGGGGCGCAGGACTTCACCACGATCGTCGGCGTCGGCTTCATCGCCGCCTACACCACCTTCTCCACCGAGGAGTGGCACACGCTGGGACTACTGCGCAAGAACGCGGCGGTCGAGGCGTTCAACGTGCTCGCCAGCCTCGGTGCGAGCCTCGTGCTGGCCGCGTTCGGCCTCTGGCTCGGCAGCCAGATCTAGCGAAACGGGAACGGGAAGAGCGGAGGGTGTGGGATTCGAACCCACGAAGACATCGCTGCCTTACCGGTTTTCAAGACCAGCGCCATCGGCCACTAGGCGAACCCTCCTGGGCCGCCACCCGCAGGTGAACGACCACGCATAGTCTGCCACGGCTCCCGTCGGGCGGCCCGGCGTCCCTCCCCGAATGCGCCGGCCAGGCGGGCTGGACAATCCACAGTGGTCGGCGGCATGAGCTGGGTGCGCCTGCGGCGCGCTGGGGCGTCGGGTAAGACTGAGCCCATGCGAGCCATCACCATTCCGCAGCCCGGTGGACCCGATGCACTGGTCTGGGCCGAGGTGCCCGACCCCGAGCCAGGCCCCGGCGAGGTGATCGTGGATGTGCGGGCCAGCGGCGTCAACCGCGCTGACCTGCTGCAACGGCAGGGGCACTACCCGCCGCCGCCGGGCGCACCCGCGTACCCCGGCTTGGAGTGTTCTGGGGTGATCACCGTGGTCGGCGCGGAGGTCGTCGGGTGGGCGGTCGGGCAGCAGGTCTGCGCGCTGCTGGCCGGCGGCGGGTACGCCGAGCGGGTCGCGGTCCCGGCCGGGCAGTTGCTGCCGGTGCCGGCCTGCGACCCGGTCGACGCTGGCGCGCTGCCCGAGGTGGCCTGCACGGTCTGGTCGAACCTGGTCCAGGTGGCGGGGCTCAGCGCCGGTGACACGCTGCTGGTGCACGGCGGCGGCAGCGGGATCGGCACCTTCGCGATTCAGCTCGGGTCGGCCCTCGGCGCTACCGTCCTGACCACCGCGCGGGCGGCCAAACACTCGCGGCTGCGCGAGCTGGGCGCGTCCCACCTGATCGACTACCAGGAGCAGGACTTCGTCGAGGAGGTTCGGCACGCCACCGATGGTCACGGGGCCGATGTCATCCTCGACATCATGGGTGGGTCCTACCTGGGCCGGAACGTCTCCGCGCTGGCCACCGGCGGGCGGCTGGTGACGATCGGGATGCAGGGTGGGCGTAAAGCCGAGTTGGATCTTGGCGCGCTGATGACCAAGCGGGCGAGCGTCGCCGCGACGTCGCTACGCTCCCGACCGCTCGCGGAGAAGGCGGAGATCGTCCAGGGCGTACGGGACGAGGTGTGGCCGTTGATCGAGACCGGCAGGATCCGACCTGTCGTGGACCGGCGGCTGCCGATGTCCGAGGCGGCGGAGGCGCACCGGCGCGTCGAGTCGAACGATCACTTCGGCAAGGTGCTGCTCACGCGCGGGTGACGCAGGCGGGCGAAGGGCTGGTCGCTCGGGTGACGCGCGCTGGCGTCAGGCGGGCGAGTCCGCCGGCGTGGGGTCCTCGGTCGGTCGGGGCAGCATCAGTCGGGCACCCGGCCCTTCGCCGGCCAGGGCGTCCTCAGGGTTGTAGAGCGCGCAGCGCTGCATGGAGAGGCAGCCGCAGCCGATGCAGCCGTCCAGATCGTCGCGGAGCTTGGCGAGCAGTCGGATCTTCTCGTCCAACCGGCCCCGCCAGTCGGCGGAGAGTCGCGCCCAGTCCTGTGGGCTGGGCGTGCGGGCTTCGGGGAGCGAGTCCAGTGCCGCACGGATCTCGTCGAGCGAGACGCCGACCTGCTGGGAGATCCGGATGAAGGCGACCCGCCGCAACTCGGCGCGGGCGTACCGGCGCTGGTTACCGCCGGTACGGTCGGCGCGGATCAGCCCGAGTCGCTCGTAGTAGCGCAGCGCCGACGGCGCCACGCCGGAGCGGACGGACAACTCGCCGATCGTCAGTAGATCCAGCATCACCAGGTCCTTGAGTTGAAGTGCACTTCAACTCAGAGAGTAGTGGCATGGCCACCACACCGACCACCGACAGCGGCTCCCGGGCCGACGCTCGTTGTTTCTGGGATCAGCGGGCGGGTGCGGCGGCGGGACGGCGGCGGGCGCGTTCGCGACCGAGGATCCAGATCGCCTCGACGCCGTCCTTCCAGGTGATCTTCTTGCCCTCTTCCCGGCCACGTGCCCGGTAGCTGATTGGCACCTCGTACGGCCGGATCCGGCGGCGCAGCAGCTTGCCGGTCACCTCGGCCTCCATGCCGAAGCCGCGCGAGCGCACCTCAAGCGACCGGTAGAGCGCCACCGGCATCAGCTTGAAGCAGGTCTCCAGGTCACCGATGTACGAGTTGAACAGCACGTTGGCCGCCATCGTGACGCCCTTGTTGCCCATCACGTACCAGAAGCTGTAGGCGCTGTGGCTGCCGAAGGTGCGATTGCCGTAGACCACCGTGGCCCGCCCGTCGAGCACCGGGTCGAGCAGCTTGGGGATGTCCTGCGGGTCGTACTCCAGGTCGGCGTCGAGGATGACCATGTAGTCGCCCTCCGCGCTGTCGACCGCCGTCTTGATGGCGGCACCCTTGCCGGCGTTGCGCTGGTGGGTGATGACCCGCAGGCGTGCGTCGTCGGCGCGGCCGAGGACCTCGCCGGTGCCGTCCCGGCTGCCGTCGTCGACGACGACGAGCTCGATCTCGCAGGGGTAGTCAACCGCCAATGCCTGCTTGAGGGCATCCGCGATGCGTTCTTCCTCGTTGTAGACCGGCATGAGGATCGAGAGCTTCACGGAAATCTCCACGGTGGCGGCGACACGTCAGGCATAGCCTAGCCTGGTTGGATTGCGCGTCGCTTGCCGCCACCGTCGGGCCGTCGGCGTGGCGGGCGCAGGCCGATGGTGTTTACTTCGCGCCATGTCGGCTGCCGGCTCCCTGCTCGCGGCGGTTCCCGCCGCCGCGGTGCTCCTGCTCACCGCCGCGATGAGGCCGCGCGCGGCCGGCGCGGTGGCACCGCTGCCGCTCGCCGTGGTGCGCGCCGCCCTGCTCAGCGGGGCGTACGCGGTGCTCGTCGTCGAACTTCTCGGCGCGTTGCACGCGCTGACCCGGCCGGCGTTCGCTGCCGCCTGGCTGCTCTTCCTGGCCGCTGCCGCGACAGCAGTCGGTGTGCGGCGACGACGAGCCCCGCGTCTCGCGCAGCCGCCCACCGCCACACCGCAACCGGTGCCGGTCGGCGCCGGGGTGTCCGGTGGCAGCCCCGAGACGACCACCCCGGCCGTCGAGCACGGTGCGGCCGGGCCCGACGCCGCACCGAACCGGACCGGTCGGGCACCCTCCGGCCTGCTCGCCGTGGCGCTCGACACCTGGCGTACGGCAGGTCGGGGCGAGCGGCTGCTCGCCGGCACGATCGGCGGGCTGGTCCTGGTGGAGTTGCTGGTCGCGCTGCTGGCCGAGCCGAACAACTTCGACTCGCAGACGTACCACCTGCCGAAGGTGGAGCACTGGGTGGCCCAGGGCGACCTGGACTTCTGGCCCACCGCCATCCACCGGCAGGTGACCATCCCGCCCGGAGCCGAGTACCTGCTGCTGCACCTACGCCTGCTCACCGGTGGGGATCATCTGTACAACCTGGTGCAGTGGGCGGCCGGAGTGGTCTGCCTCCTGGTGGCCGCACGGATCACCGCGCAACTCGG
Source organism: Micromonospora sp. LH3U1 (assembly GCF_028475105.1). NCBI lineage: Bacteria > Bacillati > Actinomycetota > Actinomycetes > Micromonosporales > Micromonosporaceae > Micromonospora > Micromonospora sp. LH3U1. The sequence continues at coordinate 6,949,653 of NZ_CP116936.1, forward strand.
CGGCGGCCGGAGGGCCCAGTTGCTCACCGCGTTCGTGCTGGCGACCACGCCGATGGTGGTGCTCCAGGCGACCAGCACGCAGACCGACCTGGTCTGCGCGGCGTGGGTGGCCTGCGCGGCGACCCTGGTGCTGGACGGGCTGCGCCGGCGGACCGGCTGGGGCACGGTGCTCGGGTTGGGTGCGGCCACCGGCCTGACCGCGGTGACCAAGACCAGCGGCCTGATCGCGGTCGGCCCGCTGCTGGTGCTCTGGGGATTGGCCCAGCTCAGGCTGGCCCGGGCCGAGAGCACGACACCGGCTGGGGCTGCTAGCCCGGCTACGGCTACCGGGGATCGGCGGTGCCGGGCGGTTGGCGGGCTGGCCCGCACGGTCAGCGGTTCGGTGCTGATCCTGCTGGTCGCGGCCGTGGTGGTCGGCCCGTTCCTGGCCCGGGTGACCGCCGAGTTCGGGCACCCACTGGGGCCACCCCGGCTCCGCGAGTCGATCCCGATGGAACGGCACGACCCGGCGTCGATCCTGGTCAACGCTCTACGGATCGGGCACACGGCGTTCGACACGCCGCTGGCGCCCCTACGCCGGGCCGGAGCTGAGGTGATCATCGACGGCGCGGACGCGATCGGAGTCGACGCGCAGGCCCGCGCGATCACCTTCGGTCGGGAGGTCTTTCCGGTGCCGGCCTGGTATCCGGACGAGGACCGGGTGGCGTTTCCCCTGGCCGGGGCACTGGCGGTGATCGGTGCGGTCGTCGCGCTCGCCCGTCCGCGCCGGATCGACGCCGAGCAGACCGGGCCACTGCGCGCGTACGCGGTGGTGGTGCTGACCACCGTCCTGCTGCACACCTCGATGATCAAGTGGCAGCCGTGGGGAAATCGGCTGATCCTCTACGCCCTGGTGCTCGCGGTGCCGCTGGCCGGGCTCTGGCTGGACGCGCTTCTCCGTCGGCGGTCGGGTGGCGCCGCGGCGGCGGTCGGCCACGGGTGGCGGTCGGTGGCCACGCTGGCGGCCGTCTCCATGCTGGCCGCCTCGGCGTTGGCCGGGGTGCTCGCCCTGTCGTACGGCTTTCCACGGCGGCTGGTCGGCGCTGGCTCGGTCTTCACCACCTCGGACTGGGACACCCGGTTCCTACGCCGCCCACAGTGGGCCGACGAGTTCCGCTGGGCCGCGACGGCGGTCCGCGACAGTGGTGCCCGACGGATCGGGCTGGTCGAGCAGAACGACAACTGGGAGTACCCGTGGTGGTTGCTGCTGCGGCAGCCGGACGGACGCTCGCCGGAACTGGTGGCGTTGCAGTCGGTGCTGCCGGATCGGCCGCCGGCCGATCCCTCCTCGGTCGACGCGATCGTCTGCACCGGTAGTCAGCCGGCCTGCGCGAAGCTGGTGCCGGCCGGCTGGCGGCTGGAGTTTCGCGGTTACGTCGGTTACGCGCTGCCGCCAGGCCGCTGACCCAGCGGAGCCGCTGCCGAGCAGCGTGCCGCCCGGATAGTCCGATCCGGGCGGTTCAGCATTCCGCGCCCAAGAATCCGAGGCGCATTCACATCCATTGATCCGCACGTTACCGTCTGGTAACTCAATCGACGTCCCGCGATTGAGCCGAAAGGAGTGCGTCGATGCCTGCAATCCCCGCCAGGCCCGAACGCGCGACCCGACGACGGGCCATCACCATCGTCGTCGCCGTCGCCGCTCTCGTCCTACCGATGCTCGCCGGACCCGCCGCCCCCGCCAGCGCCGCCGACCGTCCAACCGTTCAACCACTCCCCGCCAACCTTGAGGCCATCCGGGCCGCCGAAGCCACCACCCTCTACGGCAGCCCGCAGATCCGCCCGATCGACCAACGCCGCACCGCGCTCATCACCATGGGTGACAGCCAGATCTCCGGGGAGGGGGTCGGCAACTACGTGCCCGGCACCCACCAGGACGGCAACTGGTGCGACCGCTCGTACGACCAGGCGGTGTTCCGCACCGGCATCCCGTCGGACGCGCGGTACAACATCGCCTGCTCCGGTGCCACCCCATGGAACCTGATCGCCGGTGGTCCCACCCAGCACAATGAGCTCAACCAGGGCGACTACCTGGGGATCAAGGCCCGCAACACGCACGTGAAGCTGATCTGGGTGGTGGTCGGCGCGAACGGCGACGGCACCATCCAGTTCGGACCGGTCGCCACCGACTGCGCGATCAGTCGGGTCTTCCTCCAGGGCAACTGCTACCCCACCTACACCGACCAGTGGACGATCCGCACCGACGGCAGCCGCCGGGCGGTGGCGGACGCCCTCACCGACATCCGGCAGACCATGACCAAGGCCGGCTACCTGCGCTCGGACTACGAACTGGTGCTCATGTCCTACCCGAGCCCGGCCAGCCCGGACGTGGAGGACAACCCGAACTTCCCCGGCTGGTACTCCGGCGGCTGCCTGCTCTACCTGGCCGACGCCGCGTTCGCCCGGAACAAGGCGGTGCCGATGTTCGAGACGGCGCTGCGGGCGGCGGCCACCCAGACCGGCACCCGCTATCTGGACGCCAGCCGACTCTTCCAAGGCCACGAGGTGTGCACCGACAACACCTCGGTCCGCGGCCTCAACATCGAGATCGGGATCTGGAACGAGAACGCCGCCCGGCAGTCGTTCCACCCCAACGCGCGCGGGCACGGCATGTTCGCCCAGTGCATCACCCAGTTCTGGAACTCCGGGCAGAACCAGGCCACCTGCGTCGACCCGGCCAGCACCGGCAGCGGGGTGCTCTACTCGGGCCTGATGCAGTTCAAGCAGTTGCGCAACCTGGCCACCAACACCTGTGTCGACGGCAAGGGCTACGACTCACGCAACGGCACCAACCAGCAGTCGTACGGCTGCCACGGCGGGCGCAACCAGGGATTCTGGTACGACTCGACCAGGCGGTCGCTGCACTCGGAGCTCTCCCACGACCGCTGCCTCGACGTCGCCGGCGGCTCGATGACCTCCGGCACGGCGGTCAACATCTACGACTGCAACGGCACCCCCGCACAGCAGTTCACCTTCGTCGGTAACCAGATCAAGCCGGCCAGCGCCAGCGCCCTCTGCGTGGCGTTCGACAACCCGTCGTCGGGCACTCCCCGGCTGCGGTTGGCCACCTGCTCCACCAGCACCCGGCAGCAGTTCTCGTTCGAGGCCCGCACCGCCTCCAACCCGGTCGGCTACGGGCACGACGACTTCATCGGCTCCCGCGTCTACTGAGGTACGAGGGGGCCCTGGCGTCAACCAGGGCCCCCTCGCTCACTTGGCGCGGGGGATGAGGATGAGCCGGGCCACGCCCTTGTCGCCGTCCTTCGCCCCGGCGACGCCGAGTTTCGTACCGACCTTGACGTCGCTGGCCTGCACGGTGGCCCGCCGCTCGACGACCCGCAGGTCGTCGCCGAAGGTCCACGTCATGGTGAAACCGTCGGTGGACTTGACGGTCATCGAGTCGCCGTCGATCGCGGTCACCTCGCCGCGCTGCACGACGACGGTCTTCGTACCGTCCTTGGTCTGCACCACCGCCTCACCGTGCAGGGTGTTCTTGCGCAGCAGCACGCGGGCCTGGCGGCGCTTGCGCCACTCCTCGCCGCGCTTCTCCCGGGCCTTATCCTGGGCCGTGGGTGAGGCACCCGGCGCCGAGGTGGCCGGCGCGGCGACGGTCTGCACGTCCAGCTCGTTGGCGTCGAAGCCCATCGCGGCCAGCGCCTGGCCCTCCACGCCCATCGCCGCGGCGACGTCGACAGCGGCCTCCCGGGCGGGCTGGCTGGCCACCTCGGCCGCGCCGCAGCCGGTGAGACCGAGCGCGACAGCCGCCAGCAGTGCCGTGGTGCCGGTGGCGAATCCCCAACGTGGCATGACTCTTCCTCTCGTCAGTGGAGTCCTCAGCCTTCCCCGGAACGACGAGCGGAGCGTCAGGCCGACGTTCGAGCCAGGTAAGGATCACCGGGCAGCCGGACCGTGAAGGCGGCACCGCCCTCCGGTGCGTGCCCTACGGCGATCTCGCCGCCCAGTCGTCGGACCAGCCCAGCGGCCAGCGCCAGACCCAAACCGCTGCCCACCTTGCGCACTCCCCGGTAGCGCTGGTGCAGCGCACCGCGTTCGAACGCCACCGCCAGGTCGTCGTCGGTGAAGCCGGGCCCGCCGTCCCGGACCTCCAACACACCGCCGGAGGCCGGGTCCGCGCCGGCCGGCCGGACCGCGAGCACCACCGGCGACCCCGGGGGTACGACCCGGAGCGCGTTCTCCAGCAACCCGTCCAGCACCTGCCGGATCCGCCCCGGATCGGTGTACGCGGGCACCGGCTGACCGGACGTCTCCACCCGGAACGGCACCCCCACGGCCGCGCACCGGCCGGACCAGGTCCGCTCCGCGTCCAGCGCCAGCTGGGTCAGGTCCACCGGCACCGGTTCGAGAGGGAAGTCGGCGGCCTCCAGTCGGGCCAGCGCCAGCAGGTCGCCGATCAGCCGGTCCAGGTGTTGGGCCTCGGCCAGCATGGTCCGGCCGGTGTCGACGGTGTCATCCGCGCCGAGCACCCCGTCGGCGAGCGCCTCGGCGTACCCCCGGATCGCGGTCAGCGGGGTGCGCAGTTCGTGCGAGACGGACAGCAGGAACTCCCGCTGTCGGCCCTCGCTTGTTGCCAGTGCGCCGGCCAACCCGTTCAACGCCTCGGCCAGGTCGGCGACCTCGTCCGGCGGCTCGACCGGCACCCGGACGGCACGGTCGCCGGCACGTAGCCGGGCGGCGGCGGTGGCCGCGACGCGGATCGGCCGGGCCAGCCGACGGGCCAGCAGCAGCCCCGCCACCACACCGGCGGCCAACCCGGCCAGGAGCGGCAACCAGAGGCTGAGCAGCACCTGGGTCCACAGCCCGTTCGCCGAGGGACGGGACAGCACCACCCCGTTGCCGTGGGGCAACGCCCGGCCCTCGACCAGGGCACGTTTGCCGTTGACAACGCGTCGGACCGACACGTTGCGGCCCTGCTCGATCCGCTGCACCACCCGTGCCGGCAGGCCCGACCGGTCGACCGCCCCGCGCCTGATCAGGTACGCGTCGATGCCCTGGTTGCGCAGTTGCTGGATGAGCCGCTCCTCGTCGGCGCTGCGACCCCGGTCGAGGCGGGTCCGCAACACCTCGGCGGCGAGCCGAGCCTGCGCGGAGAGCGCCTTCTGATCGCTTCGCTCCGCGCCGCGGATCGCCAACGGCACCGCGACGATCGCGGTGACCAGCACCGACACCAGCGCCACCGCGCAGGTGACCAGCACCGCCCGGGCGGTCAGCGTACGGCCGAACCGGCTACGTCGAGGTGTGGGCGGTGGGCGGGTGCCGACCACCGGCAGGGCCATGGTCGGCGACTCGGCGCGCCCGGGTTGGTCAGGCATCGACCGCGTACCCCACGCCGCGGTGGGTCCGGATCACGCTGGTCGAGCCCAGCTTCGCCCGCACCTGGGCGATGTGCACGTCCACGGTGCGAGTGCCGGCGTGCGCCGCGTAGCCCCAGACCCCGGCCAGCAACTCCTCCCGGCTGAAGACCCGGCCCGGCCGGGCCATCAGGTGGGCCAGCAGGTCGAACTCGGTGGAGGTGAGCTGCACCGGGACGCCTGCGGCGGTAACCGTCCGACGAGCCGGGTCGAGCGTCACCGGGCCGACGACGCGCGGCCGGTCCGCGCCCTCCGGGCCGCCGGCGGAACGGCGCAGCACCGCGCGTACCCGGGCGACCAGTTCCCGTGGACTGAACGGCTTGGTGACGTAGTCGTCGGCGCCCAACTCCAGGCCGACGATCCGATCCACCTCGTCGTCCCGGGCGGTGAGGAAGATGACCGGGGTCCAGTCACCGTCCTCGCGCAGCCGGCGGCAGATCTCGGTGCCGGGCAGGCCCGGCAGCGAGATGTCCAGGACGCAGGCCACCGGGCGCAGCCGGCGGGCGGCGCTCAGGCCAGCGTCACCGTCCCGTTCCAGGTGGACGCCGAACCCGTCACGGGTCAGGTACAACCGGACCAGGTCGGCGATGGCCGGCTCGTCCTCGACCACGAGGACGAGCCCGCGGTGCGGCGGTTCGACGGTCACCGGCCCATGATTGCCGACCCGGTGCGCTCGGCGCGCTCGGTGCGTGTTCGGGTTCGGTAAAGGCGGCGCAGAGCCCGGTGGGGCGTCAGCTCACCACAGCGGGACGGAACACGCTGGGCCGCACTGCGGCCGGCGCGTCACCGATGGTGGCGACGATCCGCTCACGGGGCATCCGCAGGCGGGTCCGGAACGCGTGGTTGAGCAACGCGTCGAGCTGCCAGACCCGCTTCGGGTGACTCGTACGGATCAGAAACCGCTCACGGATCCCGTCGATCGCGGTGGCCGCCAGCTCGACCGAGTGCAGCCGCGGGTCCGGGCTCCAGGTCACGTTGCTCAGCTCGCGCAACTCGGTGTTGAGGTGCAGGCGCAGTCGGTGCAGCAGTCGGGTCTGCTGGGTCACGACCAGCCGACGGTGGGTGAGCAGCAGCAGGTAGTCGCCGGTGACCGGGCGGTCGGGGCGGCTGCAACGGGTGACCAGGATGGTGGCGTCACCGGAGCCGACACAGCGCCGGAAGACCGGCATGTGCCGGCTCACGGTCTGCACGGCCAGGCCAGCCTCAGCGGCGGCCGGAAGGAACGTTCGGGAGAAGACGTCCATGACGTGCCCAACGACCTCCCCAGCGGGGTGACGTGGGTCACGCCGATTTTTTGGAAGTTCCACGCGGCGGGTCGCACTGCCTGTCCGACTTCCGACTCCGACGGATCATGGTCAGGAGTCGGGCTGGAGGGGGTTGGCGGCGAACAACTCCTCCAGCCAGCCGGGAACCGCGTCGGCGTACTCGGCGCGGGACTCGTCGACGGTGTCCAGGGCGCGACGCCAGGAGAGTGACCGGCTCACCGGCCCCAGGCTGATCGCGAGGTCGGCGGCCTCGACGAGAGCCAGGCGGTCGTACCGGTCGGTCCACGCCTCCAGGTAGGCGTCGCGCAACCGGGCCAGCCGGGCGTCGTCGGCTGCCAGCTTCTTGGCGTACCGGATGGAGCGCAGGGTCACCAGCAGCGTGCCGAACGGGTGCCCCACCGAGGCGTCGCCCCAGTCGAAATAGCGGTACACGTCCCCAGCTGCGAAGACGTTGCCGTCGTGCAGGTCGTCGTGTTGCACCGTGGCCGGAATGCCGATGTCAGCGAGCCGGCGGCACCGCTCGGCGTACGACGGCACCTCCGCCCGCAGCCGCTCGTACAGGTCCGGGCTGAGCCCGCCCTCGGCACCGATCAGCAGTGACCCGCGATCGTCGAGCAGCTCGGCGAGCAGCCCGGCCAGCACCTCGGGGCGGTGGTCCGGCACGCCCAGAGCGACCAACTCGTCGGCACGCGGTGCGGTGGCCAGTTGGAGCGCCGCATACCCGGGCAGCGCCCGCTCCCAGTGCGCCAGATCGGGGTCTCGTCCCAGCACGTCGCGCAACGACTCGCCGCCGTCGGGCAGCAGCGACCAGCCCTGGACCGGGTCCACAGCGATCGGTGTCAGCACCCGTTCGGGCGTCAGCTGGGCGAGCGTCGCGATCAGGACGGTCTCGTGCACCGTGCCCGGGTTGTTGGCCTTGAACCAGACCGGGCCGTCGTCGGTGGGCACCCGCCACACCAGCGACCAGGGACGCACCCGGGGCTCCACCAGCCCGGTCACCCGCCGGCCGGCTCGGCTCAGGTGCGCATCGACCCAGGACCGGGCCCGCACCTGCCACTGCTCGCTGGACCAGTCGGGGGCGCGCTCACCGGCGATCGTCGTCACGCTGGGCACCCTAGGCGGCCTTACCGGGCCGGGGCGAGACATTTTCCTCGCCGGGGCGTCAGAGCAGCTCGACGATGGTGGCGTTGGCCATGCCGCCGCCCTCGCACATGGTCTGCAGACCGTAGCGGATGCCGTTGTCCCGCATGTGCTGGAGCATCGTCGTCATGATCCGGGCACCGGAGCCACCGAGCGGGTGACCGAGGGCGATCGCCCCACCGCGCGGGTTGAGCCGCTCCGGGTCCGCCTCGGTCTCCGCCAGCCAGGCCAGCGGCACCGGGGCGAACGCCTCGTTCACCTCGTACACCCCGATCTCCTCGATGCCCAGCCCCGCGCGGCGCAGCGCCTTCGCGGTGGCCGGGATGGGCGCGGTGAGCATGGTGACCGGGTCGTCGGCGGCGACCACGGCGGTGTGGATGCGGGCAAGCGGCCGAAGGCCGTGCCGGCTGGCCCATTCGGAGGTGGTCACCGCGAGAGCCGCTGCCCCGTCGGAGATCTGGGACGCGGACCCTGCGGTCACCACACCGTCGGCGCGGAACGGGGTGGCCAGCTCACCAAGCTTTTCCAGGGAGGTCTCCCGGCGGATGCCCTCGTCGGCGGCGAACTTGCCACCATCGGCCAGTGGCACCGGCGTCAGCTCCGGGTCGAACGCGCCGGCGTCCTGCGCGGCGGCGGCCTTCTCGTGGCTGGCCAGCGCGAACTCGTCGAGCTGCGTACGCGAAAGGCGCCACCGCTCGGCGATCAGCTCGGCCCCGACCCCCTGATTGAACGGCAGCGGCGCGTCGTCGGCGAAGCCCTCGACGCCCCGGTAGCGGGCGCGCAGCTGGTCGCTGAAGGGCATGCCGCCAGCCACACTGGAGCCCATCGGCACCCGGGTCATCGACTCCACCCCACCGGCGACCACCAGGTCGGCCTGGCCGGAGAGCACCGTCGCGGCGGCGAAGTGCAGTGCCTGCTGGCTGGAACCGCACTGCCGGTCCAGCGTCGTTCCGGGCACCGTCTCGGGCCAGCCGGCGGCGAGCACGCCGTTGCGGGCGATGTTCCACGATTGCTCGCCGACCTGGGACACGCAGCCCCAGTAGACGTCGTCGACCTGCTCCGGGTCGAGGCCGGTGCGCTCGGCGAGGGCGCGCAGCACGTGCGCCGAGAGATCGACCGGGTGGACGCTGGCGAGGCTGCCCTTGCGCCGCCCGACCGGGGTTCGTACCGCGCCGACGATGACCGCGTCACTCATGTTTACTCCCCGGTAACTTGGGCTGCCCCGATCCTACGTCGTTGATGGACCGGTCGTCCGCCCAGGCGTCGAGGTGCCTGCACGCCCAACCCGACGGCCGCTGGCATGCTGGGCGGGTGGATGAGACCTCCCCCGTACGGCAGTGGCGGGTGCCGGCAAGCCTGCCCGCCGCGAAGCTGGCCGGCGCGGTCCTGCTGGTCGCGCTCGGGCTGCTCTTCGCCGACGGCGACCCGGTCCGCCTGGCTCTGGCCGTCCTGGCCGCCGCACTGCTGGCCGGCTGGGCGCTACGCGATCTGGTCGTGCCCGTCCGGTTGGCGGTGGACGCCGCAGGGCTCACCGTCGTCCACGGATTCGCGAGCCGGCGGCTGCTGCCCTGGTCGGCGGTCGAGGCGATCGCCGTGGACCGTCGGCCACGGTTGGGGCTGGCCAGCGAAACCCTGGAAATCGACGCGGGCAACTCACTGCACCTGTTCGGGCGGTACGACCTGGGCGCCACCCCGGAGGAGGTGGCCGCCGCGCTGCGTGCCGCCCGCCCGAACCCGGCCGGATAGCCGCGAACAATCAGGCGAGCAGTTGGGCCGTCCGGAAGAGAACCAGGGCGAGCAGGATCAGCAGGATGATCGCACCGCCGGCGACCTGCACCAACGTGCGTCGGCCGCGCGGCGCGTACGCGAGCACCAGCGCCAACAGCGCGCCGACCACCAGGCCACCCAGGTGCCCGGGGATGGAGATGCCCGGCACGGCCAGCGTGAACACCAGGTTGATCACCAGGATCGGGATGATCTGGGAGATGTCCCGGCCCAGCTTGCGCTCGATGATGATCAGCGCGGCGAAGAGCCCGAAGATGGCGGTGGACGCCCCGGCGGTGGCGGAGTTCTGGGCGCTGAACAGGTAGGCGGCGACGTTGCCGCCGAGGCCCGCGATCAGGTAGAGCGCGGCGAACCGCACCCGCCCCAGGTTGGCCTCCAACGATCGGCCGAGCACCCACAGCGCCCACATGTTGAGCAACAGGTGGATCACGCCGTAGTGCAGGAACATGGCGGTGACCAGCCGGTACCACTGGCCGTCGGCGATGCCACCGAGCGTGCCGTCGGGGAAGACCGCCAGCCCGAGCACCGACCCCCAGTTGGTCAGCGGGGTGCTGCCACCCATCAGGCCGCCGAAGCCGGAACCGCCCACCGCCGCGTCCCCACCCCGGTCGGAGGCGATGGAGAGCAGCATGAGCAGCACGTTCACGGCGATCAGCGCCTTGGTGACATAGCCGTGCCGGCCGGCCGCACCGCCACCGAAGGCGGTACGCGCCGGCCGGACACTGCGACGTCCCTCGTTGACGCACTCCGGGCACTGGTGCCCGACGGACGCCTCCCGCATGCAGTCCGGGCAGATCGGCCGGTCGCAGCGGGTGCACCGGACGTAGGTCTCCCGACCTGGGTGCCGGTAGCAGACCGGGGCGGTCGGAGGGGACTCGCTCACCGGGCCGACCCTCCGTCCACCGCAGCGCGATACACCGGCGCCAGCCGGTGCGGTGCTCCGGAGCGCTCAATCATGCGAGCAAAGGTACCTCGCCGGTCAGTCAGGAAGCAGACCGCTCGATCTCGACCCGCTCGATGACGACGTCCTGGAGCGGACGGTCGCTCGGGCCGGTCGGGGTGCTCGCGATCGAGTCGACGATCTTCACCGACTGCTCATCGGCAACCTGGCCGAAGATGGTGTGCCGGTTGTTGAGGTGCGGCGTCGGAGACACGGTGATGAAGAACTGCGAACCGTTGGTGCCCGGTCCGGCGTTCGCCATCGCCAGCAGGTAGGGCCGGTCGAAGCGCAGCTCCGGGTGGAACTCGTCGGCGAACTTGTAGCCCGGCCCGCCCCGACCGGTGCCGGTCGGGTCGCCCATCTGGACCATGAAACCGCTGATCACCCGGTGCGAGATGGTGCCGTCGTAGTACGGACCACTGCCCGGCTGACCGGTGCGCGGGTCGGTGTACTCCCGGTTGCCCTCGGCCAGGTCGACGAAGTTGCGGACGGTCTTCGGCGCGTGGTTGGGGAAGAGCTCCAGCCGGATCGGGCCAGCGTTGGTGTGCAGGGTGGCGTAGACAGCCTCGGCCACGGGTACTCCTCACTTGTTGGTCAGTTCCATGCGGATCCTCCCATGTGCCCGATCTGGCATCGCGGAGGCATCCGAAGGTGGAGGATGACGAAGGAACAATTCCCAGGAGGTAGGACCGTGTTTGGATTCGGGCGGCGTAAGTCCCAGGGGCAGCAGGCCTTGGCCGAGCTGAACCAGAGCATCAGCCACCTGGTACAGGCAGCCAACCACGCCGCGAAGGGCGCCGGCGCAACCGTCAGCCCTCGGGTCCAGGTGGCCCGGGGCTACGTCGGGCCGGCCGCGGTGAAGGTACGCGACCGCGCGTCGACCAGCTGGGGGACGACTCTCACCACGCTGGCACCACTGACGGCGGCGGCCCGTAACGGCGCCACGCAGGCAGGGCCGCTGACCAGGAAGGCCAAGTCGAAGACCATGCGGATCTCCGGTAAGAAGAAGCAGCCGCGCCGTCGCGGCTCGATGATGACCGGCCTGCTGGCGGCGGGTGCCATCGCCGGCCTGGCCGGCGCGGTCGCCCTGCGTCGCCGACGGGAGCAGCAGGAGTGGGCCGAGTACGACCCGACCCGCACCCTGGAGCCGATGCACGACGAGGTCGACTCGATCGAGGTACGGACGCCGTCCGCCACCAAGGGGACCGACGGGTCCGCCATGACCGGTACGGCTGCCATGACCGGTGCGGGCAGCTCGGCGGTGGCCGGCGGCACGAGCGCCAGCACCACCGGCACGGCCAAGCAGACCGGTATCCGCCCGACCGACAAGGTTCCGTCGGTTGCCGAGGGTGCCACCGACGTCTCCGGTCGGCCGACCGACGACCTCACCAAGGCGCTGGGCAAGGACACGGCCCGCACCAACGGCCGCCGCTGACCGCAGCGTCACGGACAAGCGCCGGCGAGGCGGGGACCACCCCGCACCGCCGGCGCTTCCGCGTCCGGGTTGTGGTCCGACGCTGCCAGGCCGCTCGGTCAGAGCCAACCGTTACGGCGGAACCAACGGTAGAGAGCCAGGCTGACGCCGAGCATCAGGGCGAGTACGACGGGATAGCCGTACGTCATCTTCAGCTCGGGCATGTTGTCGAAGTTCATCCCGTATATCCCGGCGATGGCGGTCCACACCGCGGCAATGCCAGCCCAGGCGGCGATCTTGCGCATGTCGTTGTTCTGGTCGACGGTGACCTGCGCCAACCGCGCCTGGAGGATCGAGTTGAGCAGGTCGTCGTAGGAGTTGACCTGCTCCACGGTGCGGCTCAGGTGGTCCTGCACGTCCCGGAAGTAGCGCCGGATCTCCTTGGGCACCTCCCGGTTGACCTGGGAGGTCAGGGTCATCAGCGGGCGCTGCAGCGGGATCACCGCCCGCTTGAACTCCACCAGCTCGCGCTTCATCTGGTAGATCCGCTGGATCCGCCCATGGCCCTGACGGTCGAAGACCTCGGCCTCCAGCATGTCCAGGTCGTCCTCGAGCTGGTCGGCGACCTCCAGGTAGAGGTCGACCACCCGGTCGGTCACCCCGTACGCCACCGCCCACGGGCCCTGGAGCAGCAGATCCTGCTTGGTCTCCAGGTCGGCGCGGATCGGGGCGAGCCGGCAGGCATCACCGTGCCGGACGCTGATCACGAAGTTCGGGCCGATGAAGAGCATCACCTGACCGGTCTCCACGACCTCGGAGTTCTCGGTCAGCTCGGCGTGCTCGCAGTATCGGGCGGTGCGCAGCACCAGGAAGACGACATCGCCGAACCGCTCCAGCTTGGGGCGCTGCTCGGCCTTCACCGCGTCCTCGACGGCGAGCTCGTGCAGGCCGTAGGTCTCCGCGATGGCAGTCATCTCGGCCAGCTCCGGCTGGTGCAGGCCGATCCAGACGAAGCCGTGATCCTCGCGGCGGGCCGCGGCCAGCGCGTCCGCGTACGTCCAGTCGCCGGGTTGCCGCTTGCCGTCGACGTAGAGCGCGCAGTCGACCACGCCGCTGCGGCCGGTGCCAGTGGGGGTCGGCACGGGCGGCGAGCCGTCGGCGTTGAGGATCCGGGTCATCGCCCGGACCGGGGACGGCCACGCCCGAGGGCGTAGCACCCGACCGGTCGTCGACGATGCCGTCCGGTCCCGCTCTGTCCGATCCGTCATCGCGTCACCTCCCGCGCTCAGCTGCGGCTTGCAGGCTACGCCGCCTGCGGTCGAGGACACGTGTGACGGCGGTCGCGTGGGGGCGGCACCGGGTGGGCCGGGCCGCATCGGGGGGGTGCGGGGACGACACGGCCCACCCGGCGCCTGTGGGGGCGGGGGGAGTGCTGCCGCGTCATCCGGGTCGCCCAGCCTGGAGGCCGGGCGGTGAGCTCCACTACACCTGACGGGTGACGCTCGCAGCATTGTGGGCCGCCGGCCGCCCGGGCGGGAGCCCCGGGACGGCCGGCATCGTCATTCTGTCGGGAACCCGACAGACCAATCAGCTGCGTACGGCTTCGACGGCCTCCGCGAGGCGGCGAACGCCCTCGTCGATCCGGTCGGCGGTCACCGCCGAGAAGGCAAGTCGAAGGGCGTGCTGCCCACCATCCAGCACGAAGTCGCTGCCCTTGACCACGGCGACGCCGCGCTCGGTCGCCGCCGGGGCGAGCCGGTCCACCAGGACGTCCTCCGGGAACTCCACCCAGAGGAAGTAGCCACCGTCGGGCTCCACGAACCGGGCCTGCGGCAGGTGCCGGCGCAGCGACTCGGCGAGCACCCGGGCTCGCTCGCCCAGCGCCGCGCGTACGGTCTCGATCGAACGGTCGATGTCACCGGAGACGCAGAACTGGTGCACGATCGCCTGGGACACCATCCCGGGCGAGATGTAGAGGCTGGTCGCGTTCTTGGCGATGTCGGCGATCAGGTCCGCCGGGCCGACCAGGTAACCGACCCGCACACCCGGGCAGACCGTCTTGGTGAAGCTCGACGCGTGCACCACCACGTTGCGGGTGTCCAGCGAGAGCATCGACGGCAGTGCGTCACCACGGAAGCGGATGTCCGCGTACGGGTCGTCCTCGAAGATCGTGAACTCGTACTCGGCGGCCAGGTCGAGCAGCTCCCGACGCTTCTCCAGGGAGAGCGTCATGCCGGCCGGGTTCTGATAGTTCGGGATGACGTGGGCGAGCCGGGGTCGAACCCCGGACTCCAGCAGCTTGCGCAGCTCGGCGGTGTCCAGGCCATCCGGCTGGACCGAGATGCCGTGCAGCTCACTGCCCATCCGCTGAAGGTTGAGCAGCGTCCGGTCGTACGTCGGGCGTTCCACCACCACGGCGTCGCCGGGTCGGACCAGGTGGTCGAAGAGGAACGCGTCGGCCTGGAGCGACCCGTTGGTGATCAGCACCTGGTTGGCTTCGACCCCGTGCTTCTCGGCGATCCACTTTCGCAGCGGAAGGTAACCGACGGAGGTGCCGTACGCCGTGACCCCCGCAGGGTCGGCGTCGAAGGCGCGGACGGCGGCGGCCTTGAGCCCCTCGACATCGACGATGTCCAGCGAGGGAGCGCCACGGGCAAAGGAGATCAACTGCTCGGCGGTCATGGATGTTGAGCGTACGGGCGGCGGCGGGGGACGCGCGGACGGCACGGCGATGTCCGCATCCTGAGCCACCGGGTCGGGTGACCCGACTCCACCGGTCGGCGGCAGATCAGACCGGAAGGGCGAGCGCGTCGTGGTGCGCCGCCCGGGAAAGTCCCTCCAGCTGCACGCCGAGCGCATCGAGGAGCCGGCTCCAGTCGAAGTAGGAGCGCCAAGCGGTGATCCGACCCTTGCGGGCCCGGACCACGTCGGCCACCTCCCAGCTCACCACCCGGCCGGTGGGCGCGACGGTGCCGTACGGCGAATGCAACGTGCCGCTGTGGGTGCCGGTCAGGCGCAGCTCGACGGCCGCGCCACCTCCGGTGCGGACCGCGCCAAGCGGGTCGACCCGCAGGTCGGGGAACGCGCCGGTCCAGGTCCGCAGGAGCGCGGGCAGCTCGATCGGGCGCACCGTCACGCCCGGCATGGCGTAGAACGCCTCCGGGGCATAGAGATCCGGCAGGCGGGCCACGTCCCGACGCAGGAGCATGGCGTACTGCTGCTCGACCAGTCGCTCCGCGTCGCGCATCGGGACCTCCCCCGCGGGCCGCGGCACCTCCGCACCCGCAAGGGATCCCTACCCGTCTATCCGGCCGGGCACACCTACGCGCGCCGAGATTCCGACCCGCCCGGTCTGGTCGGCCCGCCGGTCACGACGCGGCGATGGCGGCCTGGTTCTCCGACCAGACCCGCATGATGTCCCGGACAGAGATCACCCCGGCCACCTCGCGGCCGTCCAGCACCACCAGGTGCCGGAACCCACCCCGCGCCATCGCGGCGGCAGCCTCGGCCACCGTCCACTCCGGCCCCGCGTAGACCACGTCCCAGGTCAGGTGGGCACCGGTGCGTTCCACGTCGCAGTCCAGGCCGGCGCCAATGGCCTTCAACACGTCACGTTCGGTCATGATCCCGACGCCCTCGGAATCCGGGTCGATCACGACCGCCGACCCGACACCGCGGGCCGACATCATCCGGGCCGCCTGACGGAGCGTGTGCTCCGGACCGACGACGAGGACCTGGCTGGACATCGCATCCCGTACCTGCATCACGCATCACCCCTTCGGGACGGTGGCATCCGGTACGGACATGGTGGTCCGTAGATGTTTCCGGGACAAGACCGAACATCGCCGAACCACCGGACGCTCGCTACTGTCGGACGGTGTCCACCGAGCCCCTGCGCTGCGCCGGCGCGCTGATCGTCGACCATGACGGCCGTATCTTCTTCCAGCGCCGCTCACCGCACCGGCGCCTCTTTCCCGACTGTTGGGACATTGTCGGCGGCCATCTGGAGCCCGGCGAGGAGATCGACGAGGCGCTCCGCCGGGAGATCACCGAGGAGACCGGCTGGTTCCTCTCACACGTCCTCGGCCAGGTGGGCGAGTACAGCTACGTGGGCGACGACGGCCTGGCCCGGATCGAGTACGACTTCCTGGTCCGCGTCGACGGTGACCTCGACCGCCCGACGCTGGAGGCCGGCAAGCACACCGAGTACCGCTGGCTGGCCGAACACGAGGTGACCGTGCTGGACGAGCACCGCGACGTCAACGACGGGCTGATCCGGCGGATCGCGGAGGAGGGCTTCGCCGTCCTGCGGTCGATCGGTCTGTGAACACCGTCGAGCTGGCGCCGCACCGGATCGCCGGGCTGCTCGCCCCTGCCGTGGACCGGACCTTCCGCGCCGGCATGCTGGCCGGCCGCGACGGTGGCGGCGCCGAGCTGTCCCAGCGGTACGGAGGCGTGGCGGCGAGCGGCTTCCTGGTCGACCTGCGCACCCGGCTGGCCGCACCCGGTGGCACGGTCGACGGGCCGGCGTTCGCGGCGATCACCCGCTACCACGACCCGGTCGCCTGCCAGCGGACCGTGGACAAACAGGTGGCGCACGGGATGCTCCACCGCAGCCCAGGCGGCGCGCTCTCCGCCACCGAGCGCGGTGCGGCCTTCCTCAGCGAGCTGTACCAGGTGCACGCCGAGGTCACCGAGGAACTGTGGGCCGGGCACGACGAGCGGGTGTCACGGCTGGTGGCGGCGCTCGGCCGGCTACTGGCGTACGCCCTGGTGCTGGCCGACGAGGAGAGGGACCGGGGCGGCTCGGCCTTCGCCGCGATGGCGCCACCGTACGAGCCGGACGGCACCCCGTCGGGCGTGCTGCTGCTCAACCGGCTCGGCACGCTGCGATACCACCGCGCCGACGCGCACGCCGCCGCCTGGGCTGCCGCCGGGCACACCGCATCGAGCATCGCCGCCCTGCCCACCGGCCCCGAGCGGCTCGCCATCGAGCTGGAAACCGACCGACGGGCAGCCGGGCCGTACGCCGCGCTCAGTGCCGAGGAGCGGCTGACCATGCTCGCCGACCTGGCGGCGTTGCCCGGCTGACCCGGTTGGCCGGAGCGGCGCGGCCACCCGGCGCTATCCTCCAGCGGTGACGGGGAGCAGGACGAGGGAGGATCTCGCGATGATCGGAATGGTGCTCGCGGCCGGAGCAGGACGCCGGCTGCGCCCGTACACCGACACCCTGCCGAAGGCGTTGGTGCCGGTGGACGGTGAGACCACGATCCTGGACATCGCGCTGGGCAACCTCGCCGAGGTCGGGCTCACCGACATCGTGATCGTGGTCGGCTACGCGGCGGACGCGGTCCGCGAGCGGCAGGCCGACCTGGAGAAGCGGTACGGGGTCACGCTCACCCTGGTGCACAACGACAAGGCCGAGGAGTGGAACAACGCCTACTCGCTCTGGCTGGCCCGGGAGTACTTCGCGCGCGGGGTGCTGCTGGTCAACGGGGACACCGTGCACCCGGTGAGCGTGGAGAAGACCCTGCTCGCCGAGCGTGGGCCGGGCATCCTGCTCGCCGTGGACACGCTCAAGCCGCTGGCCGACGAGGAGATGAAGACCACCTTCGACGCCGCCGGCCAGCTCACCCGGATCACCAAGCTGATGGACCCGGGCGAGGCGTACGGGGAGTACATCGGCGCGACGCTGATCGAGCCGCAGGTCGCCGACGCCCTCGCCGACGCGCTGGAGGCGACCTGGCGGCGCGACCCGAACCTGTACTACGAGGACGGCTACCAGGAGTTCTCCGACCGGGGCGGGGAGGTGCGGGCGGCGCCGATCGGTGACGTCCCGTGGGTCGAGGTCGACAATCACGCCGACCTGGCCCGCGCGCGGGAGATCGCGTGCCGCTACTAGCGCGGAGCGTCCTGACCCCGCTGCACATCGACGTGCGCCGGGGTGCGGTCGCCGACCTCGGCGCGATCCTGGCTGACGGGCGGATCTCCGCCGGCGGTGACGTCGCGGTGGTGGTCGGCCCAGGTCAGGGTGCCCAGATCGCGGAGATGATCCGGCCGTCGCTGCGGACGGCCGACGTGTTCACCGTCGCCGGGGGCACCCTGGACGCCGCCGACGACCTCGGCGGCAAACTCCGCGCCCGGTCGTACGACGCGGTGGTCGGCATCGGTGGCGGCAAGACCATCGACGTGGCCAAGTACGCGGCGACCCGCCGGGGTCTCCCGATGGTGTCGGTCGCGACGAGCCTCGCCAACGACGGGATCGCCTCCCCGGTGGCCAGCCTCATCACCGATGGGCTCAAGGGCTCCTACGGGGTGCACATCCCGATCGCGGTGATCGTCGACCTGGACTTCGTGGAGAGCGGCCCGGACCGGCACAACCGGGCCGGCATCGGCGACGTGATCAGCAACATCAGCGCGCTGGCCGACTGGGAGCTGGCCCGCCGGGTACGCGTCGAGCCGTTCGACGGGCTGGCCGCCTCGCTCTCCCGGGCGGGCGCCGAAGCGGTGCTCAACCACCCGGGCGACATGGCCGACGACGCCTTCGTCACCGTGCTGGCCGAAGCGCTGATCTCCAGCGGCCTGGCCATGGCGATCGAGGGGACCAGCCGCCCGTGCAGTGGCGGCTGCCACGAGATCATGCACGCCATCGACGCGCTCTTCCCCGGCACCGCCTCGCACGGCGAGCTGGCCGGGCTGGGTGCGCTGTTCTGCACCTGGCTGCGCGGGGACCTGCGCCGCTTCGGGGAGATGTCGGCCTGCCTGGCCCGGCACGGTCTGCCCCGGCTCCCCGCCGAGGTGGCGCTCACCGACGACCAGTTCGTGGAGGCGGTCCAGTTCGCGCCACGTACCCGACCGGACCGGTACACCATCCTCGAGCACCTGGCGCTGTCGCCTACCGAGACGCGGGAGCGGCTGGCAGACTACGCCGGTGCAATCCGCGACCAGCTTGGCTGACCCCCGTCCCACCGTCGCCGACTTCCACCGGGTGAACCGGGGCGGCGGCCTCTTCAGCGAGTCGATCAGCCAGTGGCTGGGCGCCGTCTTCGCGCTGGTCGCCCAGCGGCTCGGGCTCCGCCCGACCGCGTTGACCATCACCAACCTGGTGCTCGGGCTGGCCACCTCGGTCACCGTGGTGGCGCTCGCTGGCCCGGTCGCCGCCGGCGACGTACCGGCCTGGGTGGTCGGCCTGCTCGCCCTGGTCGGCTGGCAGGTGGCGTACTCCCTGGACTGCGCCGACGGGCAGCTGGCCCGGGTGACCGGCCAGGGCAGCGCGGCCGGCGCCCGCGTCGACGTGCTCTGCGACGTGGCGGCGCAGATCGCCCTGGTGGCCGCGCTGGCCGCCACCGCCGTGGCGCAGGAGCCGTCGACCCCGACCTGGCTGGTGGCGACGTTCGCGGGCACCTGGATGGTCAACCTGGTCACCTCGGTGATGCAGTCCGGCCCGAACGCGGCCAGCATGGTCACCTCGACCTCGCTGCCGGTTCGCCTGGCGAAGCTGGTCCGCGACTACGGCGCGGTGATCTTCGTGGCCGCCGTGGTGCTGGCCGTGGCCCCCGCGCTGGTCCTCTGGGTGCTGGTCGCGTTCACCATCGTCAACGGCGGCTTCCTACTCGCCAGCATCGCCTTCTCCGCCCGAGCCTCCCTCCGCTAACCCCCTGCCCCCGCCCCCACCCCGCCCCCGCCCTGCCCCACCCCTGAGCCGCGTCGATCTAGGGAAGATCGCAGTCAGTTGATCTCCAACAACAGCGATTCGCCCTAGATCGACGCGGCTCAGGGGTGGGGCGGCGGGGCGGCGGGGCGGGCGGGGCGGCGGGGCGGGGCGGGCGGGCGGGCGGGCGGGGCGGCGGGGGGTTAGGCGCGGGTGGGGGTGGGGGTTAGGTTGGCGTAGATATCGAGTAGGCGGTTGGTGACCACGTCTGGGTGGAAGGTCTGCTCGTAGCGGAGCCGAGCCGGCCCGGCGAGTGCGGCGGCGCCGGCCCGGGCGACGGGGAGCGCGGCGGCCAGTGCGGCCGGCTCTGGCGCCACCACCCAACCGGCGGTCCCGGTGGTCACACCGGTCGGCATCGGCACTCGGCCGCCCCCGGCGACCGCGGAGGCTACCTCGGCGGGTCCGGTGCCGGCGGGCTCGTGCGGGGCGTCGGCCCCGACCAGGTACGGGATGCCGCCCAACGCCGTGCCGAGGACCGGCCGGCCGCTCGCCATCGCCTCGATGATCACGGTCGGGAGCACGTCGTGCCACATGGCGGCGGCGATCACCACCGCGCTCGCCTCGACTGCGGCCCGCACACCGGCCCGGTCGAGCTGACCGAGGTAGACCACGTCGGGTCGCTCGGCGGCGGCGGCCTCGACGAGCGGGCGCAGCTCGCCGTCGCCCGCCATGCGCAGTGTGCCCAGCGCACCGACCGGGTGCCGGCGCCAGGCGTCCAGCAGCAGGTCGACGCCCTTCTCCGGTGAGAGCCGGGCCATGTAGAGGAACCCGTCACCGAGCGGCGTCGGCCGGCCCGGGTCGGGCACGGAGTTCGGCTTCACCACGATCCGGTCGTCCGGGATGCCGTAGTCACGGAGGTGATCGGCGATCGCCGAGGTGAGCGCGATGTACCGATCCACCGACCGCCAGGTGCCCCGGTGCACGGCCAGGGTGGTCGCCATCAACGCGCTCTGCGCCGCCGAATCGCGGTAGCAGCGGTGCTTGATCGCCGGCACGCCCAGCACACGGCCCTTGCAGTCCTGGCAGATCACCCCGTCGCGGAAGTAGATCCCCGACGAGCAGACCTGCCGGTAGTTGTGCACCGTCTGCACGACCGGCACGCCGTGGCGGTGCGCGGTCCGCACCACCCAGGGCGACAACAGGGGGTACGGGTTGTGCAGGTGCAGAACGTCCGGTTGGTGCTCGGTGAGCAGCCGGCTCAGGTCGTGCTGGGCGCGCGGAGCCCAGATCGGCGAGATCGGCAGCAGCGCCTTCGCCACCTTCGACATCGACGGGATCTCGTCCGAGCTGCGAATGAAGGGCAGCACCTCGACGCCAGCGGCGGTGAGTTGGGCGATCTCCGAATCGACGATCGTGTTCTCACCGGAGGGCTGGGCTTCCCGGTACCGGTTGTGCGCCACCACGATTCTCACAGAGCTCGCCTTTCGTTCGCGATTGCGGGACTCGCAAGCTCATTCCTCGCGCTCACCGGAAAGAAGGCTACCGTTGGCTGGTGCCCGAACTACCGGAGGTTGAGGCGCTCGCGGGTTACCTGCGACAGCGCTCGGTGGGGCGGCGTGTCGATCGGCTGGAGATCGCCGCGATCAGCGCCCTGAAGACGTACGAACCGGCGCCGACCGCGGTCACCGGTCGGGCGGTGGTCGACGCCAGCCGACACGGCAAGTTCCTCGATGTGCTCTTCGAAGGCGACCTGCACCTGGTGGTGCACCTGGCCCGGGCGGGCTGGCTGCACTATCGGGAGGCGTTCCCGGCCACCACCCCGTTGCGTCCCGGTAAGGGCCCGATCGCGCTGCGCGTACGCCTCGATGACGGCTCCGGCTTCGACCTCACCGAGGCCGGCACCCAGAAGAAGTTGGCCGCGTACCTGGTCGCCGACCTGGCGGCGGTGCCCGGGGTGGCCAAGCTGGGTCCGGACGCGCTCGCGGCGGACCTGCCCACCTTCGCCGAGCGACTGCGTGGCCGGCGTGGGCAGGTCAAGGGGGTGCTGACCGACCAGTCGGTGCTGTCGGGGGTGGGTAACGCGTACTCCGACGAGATCCTGCACGCCGCGAAGCTGTCCCCGTTCGCGATCACCGATCGGCTCACCGACGCCCAGATGGCCACGCTGCACGCGGCCACCCGGCAGGTCCTCGGTGACGCGGTCGAGCGGTCCCTCGGTCAGCGGGCCGCCGAACTGAAGGGCGAGAAGCGCTCCGGGTTGAAGGTGCACGCCCGCACCGGGCTGCCCTGCCCGGTGTGTGGCGACACCGTTCGCGAGGTGTCGTTCGCCGATTCCAGCCTTCAGTACTGCCCAACGTGCCAGACGGGCGGAAAGCCGCTCGCTGACCGACGGTTGTCCCGTCTCGTACGGTGAGTAATTCCACTCGGCGACTACGGAGCGGAATCGCCCTCACTGAGCGGAAGCTCCCGTCCGCCGTTCTGGTCACACGCGCATCCATCGGTATAGTGGCCCGGTCCCCGGCTTCTGGAATGGTGCGGAGCCGGCCAGATCCCGCCGGCACCATCGGTCGCCAATCTCCTTCGGGGCGGCGACCGGTCGGAGCCCGCGTGGGAGACTGGGACGGTGGGCGACCCGGGCCCTCACGCCGAGTGAGCGGCCCGTGTCATGCGGGAGGACATGGGTGAGGTGACGGCAAGCCTCCAGCGCCCGGTATCCAACGAAGGCCGGAGCAGACTCGTGCGGCACGTCGACAGCTTCGAGATCCAGCCGCCGACGCCGCCGTCACACAACGGCGTCCCTCGGTCGGCGTGGACCCGGGCGCGACGTCGTGTCTCCCGCTGGCACCGCCCCTACATCGCGATCCTGCTGCTGCTGGACTTCGGCGCGGCCGCGTTCGCCAGCTGGATCGCGATCCAGCTCTTCGACCAGGCTGCCTCCGGGTTCTCCGGCACGAAGCAGGACCCGACCTGGTTCCACACCATCTCCTACCTGCTGCTCCCGCTCGGCTGGGTGGTCATCCTCTGGAGCAACCGGGCGTACGACCGGCGCTATCTGGGTCTTGGCCCGGACGAGTTCAAGCGGGTGATCCGGGCCTCGGTGACGGTGGCCGCGAGCGTCTCCTTCCTCGCCTTCTCCACCGTGACCCAGCTGTCCCGGTTCACCGTGGGCACCGCGCTGGTCGGTGCGACGCTGCTGATCCTCTGGGGTCGGTTCGTGGCCCGCTGGGCACTGCACTACATCCGTCGGCGGGCCGGTCAGGCCGCCCACCGGATGGTGCTGGTCGGCACCCTGCCCGAGTGCCTGGAGGTCTACGCGGCTGTCACCCGCAGCCCGGCCGCCGGGCTGATGCCCGTCGCCATCCACATCACCGACGGGTACGCGGCGGCCCGCGGGATGCCGACCCCGGTTCCGGTGTACGCCGGACGCGACGTTCTGGCCCTGGTTCGTGAGGTCGGTGGCGACACCATCGCCGTCTGCGGGTCGGCCAGCGCGGAGCCGGGCGAGCTGCGCCGGCTGGCCTGGCAACTGGAGGGCTCCGGCGTCGACCTGGTGGTCGCCCCGCAGCTCACCGACATCGCCGGCCCTCGGGTGCACATCCGACCGATCGAGGGTCTGCCGCTGCTGCACGTCGAGGAGCCGACCCTCTCCGGGCCGGCGCTGCTGGCCAAGAATCTGATGGACCGGGTCGCCGCCGGCCTCGGCCTGCTGCTGCTGGTCCCTCTCTTCCTGGGCATCGCCGTGGCGATCGGGATCTCCGACCGTGGGCCGGTCTTCTTCCGCCAACCCCGGGTGGGGCACGAGGGGCGCACGTTCCGGGTGTGGAAGTTCCGGACCATGTACGTCGACGCCGAGGATCGGTTGGCCAGCCTGGTCGACCGGAACGAGACCGACGGCATGCTGTTCAAGATGAAGGAGGACCCCCGGGTCTTCCCCGTCGGTCGCTTCCTCCGGGCCACGTCGTTGGACGAGCTGCCGCAGCTGATCAACGTGCTCTGGGGTGAGATGTCGCTGGTCGGGCCCCGCCCGCTGCCGGCCGACGACGGCGACTTCCTGGGTGATGTGCGGCGGCGGCTGCTGGTCCGCCCCGGCATGACCGGCCTGTGGCAGGTCTCCGGCCGCTCCGACCTGTCCTGGGACGAGTCGGTCCGACTGGACCTCTACTACGTCGACAACTGGTCGCTCGCGTACGACCTGAGCATCCTGTGGCGCACCGTCGGGGTGGTGCTCGCCCGCAAGGGTGCGTACTAGGGGGTTGGCCTTCCGGCCCGCAGGGGCAAGGATCGCTGCGTGGGCGCCAACCTCTCCGCCGTGGTCGGCGTCGTATCACTCGTCACCGCGCTGACCGCAGCCCTGCTGGCGGTGTTGCGGTTGCGTGCCCGCCGTGGCATCGCCACCGCCACCCAACGGGCCACCTACGAGGTGCTGCACACCGCCGGCCTGGCTGCCGAGCCGCTGCGGGCTGGGCTGAGTGAGGCGGGCGCGGCGAAGGCCGTACGCCATCTGCGGGCCCTGGTGGGTGCGGCCGGGCTGGCGCTCACCGACGCCGACCGGGTGCTGGCCCTCGACGGGCGCGGCACGCACCACGGCGAGCAACTGCTCGCGGCGGCCCGACGGACGGTGGACACCGGGCGTTCGTCGGTGCTCGGTGAGCAGGAGCTGCACTGCGACCGGGTCGACTGCCCGGTCCGAGGGGCCGTGGTCGCGCCGTTGCAGGGGGCGGACGGCCGGGTCGTCGGCGCGCTGGTGGCGATCGCCGACGGCCCACCGGCACCGGGGTTGGTGCAGGCCACCCTGGAGACCGCGCACTGGGCCGGCAACCAGCTCGCCCTGGCCGAGCTTGACTCGTCGCGGGAGCGGTTGGCCCGTGCCGAGATCCGCGCGTTGCGGGCGCAGATCAGCCCGCACTTCATCTACAACGCGCTGACCGCCATCGGCTCGTTCGTGCGCACCGACCCGGAGCGGGCCCGAGAGCTGATCCTGGAGTTCGCGGAGTTCACCCGGTACTCGTTCCGGGCGCACGGGGAGTTCACCACCCTCGCCGAGGAGCTGCGGTCGATCGATCGCTACCTGACCATCGAGCGGGCGCGGTTCGGCGACCGGTTGCAGGTGCGCTTACAGATCGCACCGGAGGTGCTGCCGGTGACACTGCCGTTCCTCTGCCTGCAGCCATTGGTGGAGAACGCGGTCCGCCACGGGTTGTCCCGCAAGCCGGGCACAGGCATGGTGAGCATCGAGGCCCGGGACGCGGGCGCCGAATGCCACATCACGGTGGAGGACGACGGAGTGGGAATGGATCCGACCACGCTGACCGCCGGCATCGCCGAGCTGGCCCGCGGCACCGGCGACCCGGGCGACGACACGGGTCAGCACGTCGGCCTCTCCAACGTCGACGAGCGGCTGCGGTCGGTCTTCGGGGACCGGTTCGGCCTGGTCGTGGAGACCGGGCTGGGATCGGGCACCAAGGTGAGCATGCGGGTGCCGAAGTTCCACCCGGGCGTACGGGCAGGATCGTGAGCGAGCGCAGCGTGCGACCCGGGGCAGAGCAGTGAACGCAGCCGGTTTTCTTCGGGTGCTGGCGGTGGACGACGAGCCGCCCGCGCTCGACGAGTTGGCGTACCACCTGCGGGCTGACCCCCGGGTGGCCCGGCTGCACACGGCCGGGGACGCGACCGAGGCGTTGCGGCTACTCCGTGACGGTGACGTGGACGTGGTCTTCCTGGACATCCGGATGCCCGGCCTGGACGGGATGGAGCTGGCCCGGGTGCTGCGCCGGTTCGCCCGGCCGCCGGCGATCGTCTTCGTCACCGCGTACGACGACGGCGCGGTGGATGCGTTCGACCTGGGCGCCACCGACTACGTGCGCAAGCCGGTCCGCGCCGACCGGCTGGCCGAGTCGTTGCGCCGGGTGATCGGCTCGCGGGTGGTGCCGTCGCACCCGGCGGCACTGGCCCGCGCGGAGGAGGACCCCACCATCCCCATCGAGTTGGCCGGCACCACCCGGATGCTGCCCCGCTCGGCGGTGCGGTGGGTGGAGGCGCAGGGTGACTACGCCCGGTTGCACACCGCGGAGGGGTCGCACCTGGTGCGGGTCTCGCTGGCCACGCTGGCGGAGCGCTGGGCCGATGCTGGTTTTGTTCGGGTGCATCGGTCGTACCTGGTGCAGTTGAAGTTGATCGCGGAGCTGCGGCTGGTCAACTCCGGCTATGTGGTGGTGATCGACTCCACCGAGTTGCCGGTGAGCCGGCGACACACCCGGGAGCTCAAGGACAAGCTGGTCAGGGCTGCGAAGCAGGATTGGAATCGCTGAGCCGGGAATGGGAAGACCCCCGCCGTACGTTGTACGCTAGTCCGTACGACTTCCGGGAGGCCGCCGTGACCGTGACCCCGTTCGACGCCGAAACCGAGTTCGACCGTCAACTCGACCGACTGGTGCAGGTCGGCTACCCCGCCCTCGCCGGGCTGCCCGAGAGCACGTTCCGCGACCTGGTCACGCCGCTGCGGACCAGGGCGGTCGAGGGCACCGCCGGGCTGCCCGCCCCCACCGACGCCCGGGTGCCGTTCCTGCTGGTCATCACCCGCGACCTGGTCGGAGTGCTGGAACGGCTGGCACTCACCACCTTGGCCGGCAAGCGCAAGCCCGGCATCCTGGACCGGAACTACGCCGAGGACGACCTGCCCCGCTTCGACCCGATCAAGGAGTTGGAGGTCCCGGCCGGGCCGGCGTACCTGCTCTTCGACGTCGACCGGGGCGAGGAGTTCCGCAACCTGGCACCGGCCTCGGCCATGGAGGGAATCACCGCTCAGGGTCGGCTGCCGCTCACCATCGACGAGGGTCTCGCCTTCATCACGCTGCACCCGGCCGCGCTCGCGAGCAACCGGTGCTTCTCGCTCGTCGGCTCCCGGTGCGGCGACAAGCGGGTGCCGGCGCTCTGGATCAGTCAGGGCGCACCGAAGCTGGGCTGGTGCTGGTACGGCAACCCGCACACCTGGCTCGGCTCCGCCTCGGCCCGACCAGAGCGCATCGGCCTGGACTGACAGGCGCCGCGCCATGATCGAGCCACCCGCACTGAACTCTTTCCGTGCGAGGCGGTCAGTCCGGAGTTATCCACAGGCGTGACCGGTTCTCCACAGGTTATTCACAACGCGACCCACTGATCTCCACGGCGGCTCCCTACAGTCGGGACCCATGAAAGAACGCCGGGTACTGGTGGTCGAGGACGAACGGACCATCGCCGAGTCCATCGCCGCCCGATTACGGGCCGAGGGTTTCACGGTGGAGATCGCGGCGGACGGGCCCAGCGCGGTCGCGCAGTTCCACGCCGGGCAGCCGGATCTCGTCGTCCTCGACGTGATGCTGCCCGGCTTCGACGGCCTGGAGGTGTGCCGCCGGATCCAGGCCGACCGGCCGGTGCCGGTGCTGATGCTCACCGCCCGGGACGACGAGACCGACCTGCTGGTGGGGCTGGCGGTCGGCGCGGACGACTACCTCACGAAGCCGTTCTCGATGCGGGAACTGGCCGCCCGGGTGCACGTCCTGTTGCGTCGGATGGAGCGGGCCGCCGCCACTCCCGCGCCGCCCGCCATCCGCCTCGGCGACATCGAGATCAACGAGGCCGAGCGACGGGTCCGCCGGGGCGGCGTGGACGTACACCTCACCCCGACCGAGTTCGACCTGCTGGTCCACCTCGCGGGGCGACCCCGCACGGTGCTTCCCCGGGAACGGTTGCTCGCCGATGTCTGGGGATGGGGCGACGGGAGCGGCACCCGCACGGTGGACAGCCACGTGAAGGCGTTACGGCGCAAGCTCGGCGCCGACCTGATCCGGACAGTCCACGGCGTCGGGTACGCCCTGGAGGTGCCCGCGTGATCGACCGGCTGGCGGACTGGCTGGATCGGGTGCTCCCCCGTCCGCTCGACCCGGTCCGCTCGATCAAGATGAAGCTCGGCGTCCTTCTGGTCGCCTCCTGGGCCGTGGCCATCGGCTACTTCTGGTACGGCATCGGTTGGCTCCCGCCGGGTACGTCGATCACGGTCATCTGCATCGCGCTGGTCACCTCGCAGGTGCTCGCCCACGGCATGACCTCGCCGTTGCGGGAGATGACGGCGGCGGCCGGCGCAATGGCCCGTGGCGACTACACGCGTCGGGTGCGTGCCACCTCCCGCGACGAGGTCGGCGAGCTGGCCCAGGCGTTCAACAAGATGGCCGAGGATCTGCACGCCGCCGACCAGCGCCGACGCGAGCTGATCGCCAACGTCTCGCACGAGCTGCGTACGCCGATCACCGCGTTGCAGGGCGTGCTGGAGAACATGGTGGACGGGGTGGCCGACCCGGAACCCGCGGCGCTGCGCTCGGCGTTGGCCCAGACCGAGCGGCTCGGGCACCTCGTCGCCGACCTGCTCGACCTGTCCCGCCTCGACGCCGGGGTGGTGCCGCTGCGGCGGGTACGCATGGACGTGGGGGACTTCCTCGACGAGGCGGTGGAGCACGCCACGGCCAGCGCTTCCGGCGCAGGCCTGGACGTGCACTTCCAGCTCCGCGACCTGCCGGCTCCGCTGACGGTCCACGCGGACCCGTGGCGGCTGCACCAGGTTTTCGCGAACCTGCTCGACAACGCGGCGCGACACAGCCCACCCGGCGGCACCGTGCGGGTGAGCGCCGAGGAACACGGCGACCAGCTCCGCTTCGAGGTGAGCGACGAGGGCCAGGGCATTCCACCGGACGAGCGTTCCCGGGTGTTCGAGCGTTTCACCCGCGGCGACCGGTCGGCGGGCGGCGGGACCGGGCTCGGCCTGGCCATCGCCCGGTGGGTCGTCGAACTGCACGGCGGTCAGATCGGTGTCCTCGATCCCGCCGGACCACACCGGGGTGACCGGCCCGGCTGCCGCATCCAGGTCACCATCCCGTGCGACAGGCCATACCGAGAAGAGGCCGCATGACCAGCCCTGGCAGTACCCCACTTCCGGCCACCGGGCCGACCGGGCCGCCGCAGGTCGCCCCAACGGTCCGGCCCGGCCCGGCCGCACCGGCGACGGCGGCTCGACCCCAAGCCTCTCCGGCCGCACCAGCCCTGCCCCGGCCACCGTCGATGATCGCGCGGCGCTGGCCGGGACCGTCCGGCGCCGCCCGTCCGATGGTGCTGGCGGCGCTGACGGCGGCGGCAGTCGTCGGCGCCTCGGCGCTCACGATGGTTCGTCCGGGCCTCGGCTGGTTGGTGGCCGCGCTGGCCGGCACCGCCGCCCTCGTCACCGCCGGAGTCATCCGGTCCGGGACGTCCTCCCCGGTCGCGGACCGCACCACGCCGACCGCATCCGGCGCCGTACCCGCCCGTCCCGGTGCCACGGGGGCACCGGGGCGGGTGGCGCAGGCCGCCTGGGCCGCCGCGACGGTCGCGTTGGTCGCCGTCGGCACTGTCCGGGCCGCTGGCTGGCTCTTCGTCCTCTGCCTGCTCGCGGCGGCGGTGACCGGGACACTCGCGGTGACCGGCGGGCGAAGCCCGCTCGGGATGCTGGTCGCCGCGACGCTGCCGCCGGCCGCGACGGTACGGGCGCTCCCGTGGGCGGTACGCGGAGTGCGCACCACCCGCCCGGCGGGGTCGGGGATCGGGTTCGGGCGCATCCTGACCAGCCTGGCGATGTCCGCCGTCCTGCTGACGCTGTTCGGGCTGCTCTTCTCCTCCGCCGACGCGGTCTTCGCCGGCCTGGTCGGCGGTCTGCTGCCCGACATCTCGCTGGGCGGTGTGATCGGCTGGTTGATGCGTCTGCTCCTGATCGGCGGTGGTCTGCTCGGCGGCGCGTACCTGGTCAGCCGTCCACCCGACCTGGAGGGCCTGCGGCCGGCACCGTCGCGGCCAGCTCACCGGCTGGAGTGGACCCTCCCGCTGGTGTTGCTCGACGCCCTGTTCGCCGTGTTCGTGCTGGTCCAGCTGACGGTGTTGTTCGGCGGCGCGGGGCACGTGCTGCGCACGGCCGGGCTCACCTACGCCCAGTACGCCCGCGGCGGGTTCTGGCAACTGCTCGCCGTCACCGCGCTCACCCTGTTGGTGATCGCGATCGCCGCCCGCCGGGCGCCGAAGGCCACCCGGGCGGACCGGCTGCTGGTCCGCGTACTGCTCGGCACGCTCACCGCGCTCAGTCTGGTGATCGTCGCCTCGGCGCTCTACCGGATGCAGGTCTACGCCGACGCGTACGGGGCCACTCGACTGCGGCTCGTCGTGTCGACCGTCGAGCTCTGGCTCGGGCTGCTCTTCGTCCTGGTCGGGGTGGCCGTGGTGCGGCTGCGGGCCGACTGGCTCCCCCGGTTGGTGGTCGGCACAGCGGTGTTGGCGCTGCTCGGGTTGGCCCTGGTCAACCCGGATCGCCTGATCGCCGATCGGAACGTCGACCGGTATCTGGAGACCGGCCGCTTGGACGTCGGCTACCTGTCCGGGCTGTCGGCCGACGCCGTACCGGCGCTGGGTCGGCTGCCCGAGCCGATGCGCTCCTGCGCGCTGGGGGAGATCGCCGCCGAGCTGCCCCGGGACGGCTTCTGGGCGACGAACCTCGGCAGGGAGCGGGCCCGACGGGCGCTCGACTCGGTCCCGGTGAGCGGCAGCATCACGGACTGTCCCGGTCTGCGGCGCTGGTGAGCGCGAACGCTTGACAATCGCGTACGGCGGGTGAGACTGCCGGGGTGGCCAAGCAAATCCCTGACGTGGGGTCGGGCGGTGCGGTACCGCCGCCCCGGCGGACCCGGATCGTGCTGGCCGAGATCACCCGGCAGGACACCCGCGCCGAGCGGACCCGCGCCGAGTTGGCCCAGCAGACCCAGGTCGGCGAGGCGCTGGTCCGTGGCCTGGTCCGGGCCCAACTCGCGCTGGCCTTGCGGCTCTCCCTGGTGGTGGCCATCGGGTTGGGCGGGCTGCCCTGGCTGTTCGCCATCGCACCCTCGCTCGGCCGGACCACCGTCGCCGGCGTCAACCTGCCGTGGCTGCTGCTGGGGGTGGCCTCCTTCCCCTTCCTGATCGGGGTGGGCTGGGCGTACGTGCGGCTGGCCGAGCGCAACGAGCAGGACTTCACCGACCTGGTGCAGCGGCCGGAGCACTGAGGTGGGCAACGACTTCGTGGTCCCGGCCATCGTCGCGGTCACCCTGGTCACCGTCGGGATCGGCTTCTACGGACTGCGGATGGCCAGGACCACGTCCGACTTCCTGGTCGCGTCCCGGGCGATCAGTCCGACGTGGAACGCCGCGGCCATCGGCGGGGAATACCTGTCGGCGGCGAGTTTCCTCGGAATCGCCGGGCTGGTCCTCAAGTACGGCGTGGACGTGCTCTGGTATCCGGTCGGGTTCGCCGCTGGTTACCTGGCCCTGCTGCTCTTCGTGGCGGCGCCGCTGCGCCGCTCGGGCGCGTTCACCCTGCCCGACTTCTGCGAGCTGCGGCTCGGGTCCCGCCGGCTCCGCATCCTGGCCACCGCGTTCGTGATCTTCATCGGTTGGCTGTACCTGGTGCCGCAACTCCAGGGCGCGGGGCTGACCCTGGCCACGGTGGCCGGCTCCCCGTACCCACTCGGTGCCTTGCTGGTGGCCACCGTGGTCACCGCGAACGTGGCGCTGGGCGGGATGCGGGCGATCACCTTCGTGCAGGCTTTTCAATACTGGCTCAAGCTGACCGCGCTCGCCGTACCGGTGATCTTCCTGGCGCTGCAGTGGCAGGCCGACGGCCGCCCCGCGGTGACCCCGCCCGACGGGCCGACGTTCCGGGCCGCGACCACCGTCGTGGTCGAGCACCGCGCGACCCTCACCCTGCCCGACGGTGACATCCGGGAGGTACGCCCCGGCGACGAGTTGACCTTCGCGGCCGGTGACCCGGTGCCGGAGGTGTCCGGAGTAGCCACCGACGCCAGCGACTGGTTGCTGCCCAGCGCTGCGGGTGACGACGACCGAGGGCTGTTCGCCACGTACTCGCTGATCCTGGCCACGTTCCTGGGCACCATGGGCCTGCCGCATGTGCTGGTCCGCTTCTACACCAACCCGGACGGCGCGGCGGCACGCCGGACCACCCTGGTCGTGCTGGCCCTGGTCGGCGCCTTCTACCTGCTGCCCACGCTGTACGGGGTGCTCGGCCGGATCTACACCCCGCAACTGCTGGTCAGCGGGCAGACCGACGCGGTGGTGGTGTTGCTGCCCGGCGCGGCCCTCGGCGACGGGACAGTCGGGCGGCTGCTCGCCGCACTGGTCTCGGCGGGCGCGTTCGCGGCCTTCCTCTCCACCTCGTCCGGGCTGCTGACCAGCGTCGCCGGCGTGATCTCGACGGATGTGCTCGGCCGAGGGTCGGTGCGGGGCTTCCGGCTGGCCACGGTGATCGCCGGAGCTGTGCCGACGGTGCTGGCGCTGCACGTCTCCGGGCTTGACGTGTCGCAGGTCGTCGGGCTGGCCTTCGCGGTCGCCGCGTCGAGCTTCTGCCCACTGCTGGTGCTCGGCATCTGGTGGCGAGGGCTGACCGATCTGGGCGCCGCCGCCGGGGTGCTGGTCGGTGGCGGGGCGGCGATCGGCGCGGTGCTGGTCACCGTGCTCGGCCCGCCGCTGTCCGGTTGGCCGAGCACGCTCACCACGCAGCCGGCCGCCTGGACGGTGCCGCTGGCCTTCACCGTGATGGTCGCGGTGTCGATGGCGACCCGCCGACGGGCCCCCGCCGACGTCGCGGCCATCATGCTCCGCCTGCACACACCCGAAGCCCTCCGCCTGTAGAGGGGTGCCGTTAAGGCGGCGGCGGTGGCGGCGGCCGGCTCGGCGAGCGCCTGATCACTGCGCATCCTCTGGTGGCGGGGGTGTTCGGGTTCTCCTTTGCTCTGCTTCAGCGGAGGCAACACCCGGTGTCCGGATATCGGACGCGCGGTGTTGCCTCCGCTGAAGCAGAGCAAAGGGAGATGCGTAGGTGCATGCCCCTTCCGGACGCGCCAGAACTCGGTGCCGTCCAGACCGCACCGGACATTCCAAGACACCAGCGGTGCCATCCGCCTCGGGGATGACGGCAGGTCCGCCCGTTGCCGGACGGCAGAACTGGCGATCGGCGGATAACGTCGGCGCATGACTGTTGAGCACCCCGCGCTCGCACTGCGTGGCCTGGCCAAGCGGTTCGACGGCACGATCGCGGTGGCCGGCGTCGACCTGGACGTCCCCGCCGGCTCCTTCTACGGCCTACTCGGTCCGAACGGCGCCGGCAAGACCACCACCCTGTCGATGGCGGTCGGGCTGTTGCGGCCGGACGCCGGTTCGGCCTGGGTGCTCGGCCACGACGTCTGGCGGGACCCGGTCACCGCCAAGCGGCTGCTCGGCGTGATGCCGGACGGGGTCCGCCTGTTCGACCGGCTGACCGGGGCGGAGCTGCTGGCGTACAACGGGTTGTTGCGGGGGATGGACCCGGCGGTCGTCGACCAGCGGGCTGCGGAACTGCTGGACGTGCTGGCGCTCGGCGACGCCGGTCGGACGCTGGTGGTGGACTACTCGGCGGGCATGAAGAAGAAGATCGGCCTGGCCTGCGCGTTGCTGCACGGCCCTCGGGTGCTGGTGTTGGATGAGCCGTTCGAGGCGGTCGACCCGGTCTCCGCCGCGCTGATCCGGGACATCCTCACCAGGTACGCGTCCGGCGGCGGCACCGTGGTCTTCTCCAGTCACGTGATGGAGGTCGTCGAGCGGCTCTGCTCGCACGTGGCCATCCTGGCCGGTGGCACCATCAAGCGGGTCGGGACGATCGGTGACGTTCGCGGCGACCGCTCGTTGGAGCAGGTCTTCGTCGAGGTGGTCGGCGGACGCACCGCGACCGGCGATGAGCTGTCGTGGCTCTCCCGGTGAGCGCGACCGTCACACCCGCGGCACCCGTGCGTACGGTCTCCGCTCGGCACTTCGTGCGGCTCAAGCTGCGGGTGATGGGCAACAACTTCCGGGGCCAGGGCTGGCGGATCGCCCTGTTCATCGGTGGTGGGCTGGTCGGGCTCTGGTTCGCCGTCAGTGGCTTCTTCCTCTTTGCCGCGCCCGGCCTGACCGGCGACGGCCAGTACGCGGTGCTGGTCGCGGCGGCGGGTGGCGGGCTGCTGGTGCTCGGTTGGCTACTCCTGCCGCTGGTCTTCTTCGGTGTGGACGAGACTCTGGACCCGGCCCGGTTCGCGCTGCTGCCGCTGCCCCGCCGCACGTTGGTGACCGGCCTGTTCGTCGCGGCTCTGATCAGCGTGCCGGTGCTGGCGGTGCTGGTCGCGTCGTTCGGGCTGGTGTTCACCGCCCTGTCTCTGGGCGGTTGGTCGGCGGGGTTGGTCGCCGTCGTCGGCGTGATCGCCGGGCTGCTGCTCTGCGTGGCTGCCAGCCGGGCGGTGACCAGCGCCTTCGCCACCATGTTGCGTTCCCGCCGGGTACGCGACCTGGCGGCCGTGCTGCTGGCGGTGACCGCCGCACTACTCGGCCCGTTGCAGGTCTTCGGCCTCGCCGCGTTGCGGGAGGCGGACTGGGCCCGGCTGACCGGTGTGGCGACCGTGATCGGCTGGACGCCGTTCGGCGCACCGTGGACCGCCGGCATCGACGTGGCCCAGGGCCGGGTCTGGGCCGCGCCGATCAAGTTGCTGATCACGGTGGTGGCACTCGGTGCCCTGCTGGTCTGGTGGTCGCGGTCGCTCGAGTCGGCGATGGTGGGGGCGGCGAGCACTGGCAAGGCCCCGACGCTGCGCGGAGTTACGGGTGGGGCGGTCGCCCAACTGTTCCCCCGGGTCGCCGGTTGGGCCCGTCGTGACCGGTTCGGTGCCATGGTCGCCCGGGAGGCCCGTTACTGGTGGCGGGACGCTCGCCGCCGGGCCAACCTGATCACGATCGCGGTGGTCGGCATCTTCGTGCCAGTAATGATCAACCTGGGCGGCGCGGGGTTCGTGGCCGGGGACGGGCCGGATCTGACGACGAGTGCCAGCGACAGCTCACCGGTCCTGGTCACCATCTCCATGCTCTTCGTGGGCGTGCTCGCCGCGGTCACCCTCGCCAACCAGTTCGGCTTCGACGGCAGCGCGTACGCCGCGAACGTCGTGGCCGGGGTGCCCGGCCGGGTCGAGCTGCGCGCGCGAATGACGGCCTTCTCGCTGTACGTGCTGCCGATGCTGGCCTTCGTCGCGGTGGTGCTGTCGTTGCTGCTCGGCCGACCGGGATGGATCGGGCTCACGGCCGGCGGCCTCGCCGCCACCTATGGTGCCGGGCTCGCGGTGAACAGCCTGGTCTCGGTGCTCGGGGCGTACTCGCTGCCGGAGACGAGCAACCCGTTCGCGATGAACAGCGGTGCCGGCGTGGCGAAGGGGCTACTCACCCTGCTGGCCATGTTCGCCTCGGCGGTCGCCGCGGTGCCGATGGTGGTGGCCGCGGCGCTGCTCGGTGACGCCTGGCTCTGGCTGGCTCTACCGGTCGGCGCGGCGTACGGGCTGGGGGCGGCGCTGCTGGGTGCGTACCTGGCCGGCGACGTGCTGGACCGTCGTCAGCCGGAACTGCTGGCCACGGTCACCCCGCGCCGCTAACCGGCGTATCGGCTGGGGGCCTGGGCAGTGTCAGCGATGAAGCCACGCCAAGCGGCCGGAGCGAAGGAGAGGGCCGGTCCGGAGCGATCCTTGCTGTCCCGAACCAGGACGACACCGGGCAGGTTGTCCGCCACCTCGACGCAGTTGCCGCCGGAGTCGGTCGACCGGGTGGACGTGCGCCAGCGTGGCTCGTTCATCGTCATGGCGTCACCTTCAGCTTCCGGATCAGATCGATTGAGGCGTTTGTGGAGAGCGCTTCGCCGAGCAGACTATCCCATTTGAGATCAATCAATCCGATCATTTCGGGGTCATCCATGACGTGTCCGCGAGCGGCATTCTCCAGGTAGAGAACCCTGTCCCCGTCGGGCAAATCGGCGCACACGAACCCACCGCCAAGGCCGACATGCTCACCGACGCTCAGTGGGATGACGTGCAACCGGACGAACGGCAGATCTGCCGCCTCAAGCAGTCGGCCGAGCTGGGCATTGAGCACGGCGGGGCCGCCCACCGGACGGTGAAGGCCCATCTCGTCCACGAGGAAAACGCAATACGGTGGCATATCCCGGGACAGCAACAGTTGGCGTTCCAAACGAACCGCAACAA
Organism: Micromonospora sp. LH3U1; assembly: GCF_028475105.1. Classification (NCBI taxonomy): domain Bacteria; kingdom Bacillati; phylum Actinomycetota; class Actinomycetes; order Micromonosporales; family Micromonosporaceae; genus Micromonospora; species Micromonospora sp. LH3U1. Next base: position 6,985,377 of record NZ_CP116936.1, read on the forward strand.
GTTCGTCGACCACATCCGGCGGATGCAGTCCACCTGCCGAGATAACGGCGCGGGCATACTCCTCGGTCTGCAGGAGGCCGGGCACGAGGCATGCCTCGAAGGCTCGTAGGCGCGTCGCCTGCTGCTCATATCCCCGCCACGGGACGAACCAGGATGGACCGCGCTCCTGGTCCGCAGCCTTGAGGAGTTCGGCTAGGAGGCCGCCGGTCGCCAGGGCCTCGTCGGCGGCGACCGCGAACTCCATGGTCGGTCGGCGTCGGCCGGTCTCGATGGCAGCCACCGTGGACGGGCTCCACTTGGTGAGGGTCGCCAGTGCCTCCTGGGACACCTCGGCACCGGCCCGGGCGGCCTTCAACGCCCGCACCCACATTTCGACGTTCATCCTTACCTCTCCGGTAAGTACGTGACCCCGCTGTGTAGTAAGCCCTGGCATCCTCCCCTGTCCGCGCCTCTCCGTCCAGGGTGGATGACACGCGGCCCGGCCGGTGGAGGCGACGTCCCGGCGTCCGGTCCTGCGTTCGGGGCCGCCCCGGTCATCCCCCGATCGGGGCGGCCCCGTTGACCGGGAGGAGATCAGCAATGTTCGGGTTCATTCGCGGCAGGAACGGGGCGCGGTGGTCGTACCGCAAAAGCAGGGTTGCGGCGGCGGTGCCGGGCGCGACCGGATCGGAGCGGTCGGCGGGCCCGCCGAATCAGCCACCCGCGTGGGCGAACGGCCCGACGGTGGCCATGCCGCGACCGGGCCGGGCCGGGTGGCTGACCCCGGCGCAGGCCTGGCGGGCGAACGGCGGCCGGCCGGCTCCGCCGACACGGTCGACCGGAGAGCGGTGGTGAGCCGCCCACACCTGCCGATGCGCCCGCTCTGGCGGTGTCGGGGCTGCGGCGCGCTCTGGCCATGCCAGCCGGCGCGGCTGGCGCTGCTCGCCGAGTACCGACACGACCGCGTGGCGCTGCTGGTCTACCTGGGCTCGGCGATGGCGGAGGCGGGCGATCAACTCGCCCGCCTCAACGGGCGACCCACCGACCTGCACGAGCGCTTCCTGGGTTGGGCGCGGGGCCGGGGCGGCACAATGTTTCACGTGAATCATGAGCCGGGTGCCGAGATCCACCACACTGATCCGTTCGCGGTGCCGACCGGGCAGCGATCACCGGTACGTCGTCTGCGTGGTCGGCTCGCCGCACCGGTGACCCTGTGGACCGCGCCTGGCCCGGCCGGGCTGACCGTCTCGTCCACGCTGGTGGCCGAGGGGGAACCGGACCGGCTGCTCGGGCTGATCGACCCGGAGTCCGACCTCTGGGCGGCCGTAGAGGAGGCGGGCCGGTTCGCGGTCGCGCCACTCGGCCCGCCGCACCGGCAACTCGCTGACCGGTTCGCCGGCCTCTTCCCCGCCCCGGGCGGGCTCTTCGCCACCGGCGCGTGGATCGAGACGCCGTACGGTCCGGTCCCGGCGGACGCCGGCGGCTGGGCCGGGTGCCGACTGGACACCGCCCGGGAGTACGGCTGGGCACTGCTGGTGGAGGCCACCGTCGAGGCGGTCGACCTGGCCGAGGAGGCCGCTCCGCTGCTGCACTATCGCGGTCGATATCACGAGCTGCCGGGCTGAACGGACGGGCCTCCCAGACCAACCGGTCACCGGAGTGACCTGGGTCACTTGGCGCAGCCAGCCAACCGCTCGGCGCACTTGCTGACCGGTGTCGATCTCAGCCTTCCTTGCTGGGAGTGCGCCTTTTACGGTGCGCGAAACTCCTCTGATGCCTGCGAAGGTGGTGATCCACAGATGTCCACGGACACACCCGCTCCGGCCGCTTCCCAGTCGGACAAGTACCTGGCCGTGCAACGGTCGGACGAGTTCGCCGGGCTGCGGCGTGCGTTGCGCGGCTTCGTCTTCCCGATGACCGTCGCGTTCTTCCTGTGGTATGCGCTCTACGTCATTCTCTCCGCGTACGCCCGGGACTTCATGGGCACGAGACTGTTCGACAGCAACATCAACGTCGCGCTGGTCTTCGGCCTGCTCCAGTTCGTCTCCACGTTCCTGATCGCCTGGCTCTACTCCCGGTACGCGGACCGGAAGATCGACCCAATCGCCGACCGGATCCGCACCGAGATCGGGGAGGTGACCCATGAGCAAGGTCCTCGCGGTTGAGACGTTCCTCGCGGCCGAGGCGGGCAACCACACCGCCCGCAACCTGACCATCACGCTCTTCCTGGTCTTCGTGGCGGTGACCCTGGCCATCACCATCTGGGCCAGCCGGCAGACCAAGACGGCGACCGACTTCTACGCGGGCGGCCGTTCCTTCACCGGATTCCAGAACGGCATGGCGATCGGTGGCGACTACATGTCGGCCGCCTCGTTCCTCGGCATCGCCGGCATCATCGCGCTCTACGGCTACGACGGCTTCCTCTACTCGATCGGGTTCCTGGTCGCGTGGCTGGTGGCCCTGCTGCTGGTCGCGGAGCTGCTGCGGAACTCTGGCCGGTACACGATGGCCGACGTGCTGGCCTTCCGGATGCGTCAGCGTCCGGTGCGTACGGCGGCGGCGGTCTCCACCATCACGGTGTCGATCTTCTACCTGCTCGCGCAGATGGTGGGTGCCGGCGCGCTGGTCGCGCTGCTGCTCGGCATCCGGCCGGGGACGACCTTCCTCGGCATGGACGCGGCCACCGCGAAGGTGGCCACCATCATCATGGTCGGCACCCTGATGATCATCTACGTCACCGTGGGCGGCATGAAGGGCACCACCTACGTACAGATCGTCAAGGCGTTCCTGCTCATGGGCGGCGCGCTGGTGATGACCGTGCTGGTGCTGGCGAAGTTCAACTTCAACCTGTCGGAGCTGCTCGGCCAGGCGGCCGCGGCCTCCGGCAAGGGCAGCGCGTTCCTCGAACCCGGGCTGCGGTACGGCGTCGAGGTCGCCGGCAACTCGACACAGACCTTCTACAACAAGGTCGACCTGCTGTCCCTGGGTATCGCCCTGGTGCTCGGCACTGCCGGTCTGCCGCACATCCTGATCCGCTTCTACACCGTGCCGACCGCGAGGGCGGCCCGTAAGAGCGTGCTCTGGGCGATCGGCATCATCGGCACCTTCTACCTGCTCACCCTGGCCCTGGGCTTCGGTGCGGCGGCGCTGGTGGGCAGCGAGGCGATCACCGCGCAGGACAAGGCCGGCAACACCGCCGCGCCGCAGTTGGCCGAAGCGCTCGGGATCGACTTCTTCGGCGGCGAACTCGGTGGGGCGGCTCTGCTGGCGATCATCGCGGCGGTCGCCTTCGCCACCATCCTTGCCGTGGTCGCCGGGTTGACGCTGGCCTCTTCGTCCAGCCTGGCGCACGACTTCTACGCGAACGTCATCAAGCGGGGTGAGGCATCGGAGCGGCAGGAAGTGCGGGTCGCCCGGATCTCCGCCCTGGGGATCGGCGCGGTGTCGATCGCTCTGTCGATCTACGCGCAGAACCTCAACGTGGCGTTCCTGGTGGCGCTGGCCTTCGCGGTCGCCGCCTCGGGCAACCTGCCGGCGATCCTCTACAGCCTCTTCTGGCGGCGGTTCAACACCTCCGGCGCGGTGTGGGCGATCTATGGCGGTCTGCTCGCGGCCGTACTGCTGGTGTTCTTCTCGCCGGTGGTCTCGGGTGCGCCGACCTCGATGTTCCCGGACCACGACTGGCAGTGGTTCCCGCTGTCGAACCCGGGCATCCTCTCCATCCCGTTCGGTTTCCTGTGCGGGTGGATCGGCACTGTCATCTCCAAGGAGCACGACGAGGAGAAGTACGCGGAGCTGGAGGTGCGGGCCCTCACCGGCTCCGGCGCCCACTGACCGCGGCACCTCTGAAGAAGGGCCCCCTGTCGATGCGCGACGTCAACAGGGGGCCCTTCCGCAATTTCGGGGGTCGGTAGGCTGAGCGGTATGAAGGTTGCTGAGCGCTTTGGGTCCGGTCACCGCGTCCTCGTCACCGGCGGGGCTGGTTTCGTCCCGTCGCACCTGGTGGACGTCCTGATCGCTCGCGGGTGCACGGTGGTGGCGCTGGACAACTTCGTGACCGGCTCCAAGGAAAACGTCGCCCACCTGCTGGATCGGCCAACCTTCACCCTCGTCGAAGCGGATCTCTCCGAGGGCCTGCCGACCCACCACCCAGCGCTGGCTGAGCGGTTCGACGCGATCCTGCACATGGCCTCACCGGCCAGCCCCACCGACTTCGCCCAACTGCCGGTGGAGATCCTCCGGGTCGGTTCGGTGGGCACCCTGCACCTGCTGGAGCGCGCGGTCGCCGACGGCGCCCGGTTCCTGATGGCCTCCACCTCCGAGGCGTACGGGGACCCGAAGGAGCACCCGCAGCGCGAGACCTACTGGGGCAACGTCAACCCGATCGGGGTTCGCAGCGTCTACGACGAGGCGAAGCGCTTCTCCGAGGCCGCGACGATGGCGTACCACCGCTACCGCGGGCTCGACGGGGCGATCGTCCGGATCTTCAACACGTACGGCCCGCGGATGCGTCCGGACGACGGCCGCGCCATCCCCACCTTCATCTCCCAGGCGCTGCGCGGCGAGCCGATCACCGTGCACGGCACCGGCAACCAGACCCGGTCCATCTGTTTCGTCGAGGACCTGGTGCGGGGCATCCTGCTGCTGCTCGACTCGACCGAAACGGGCCCGGTCAACTGCGGCACCGAGCACGAGCTGTCCATGCGGCAACTCGCCGAGTTGATCGTGTCGCTCTCCGACAGCACCTCGCAGGTGACCTACGTCACCCGCAGCTCGGATGACCCGGAGATGCGTCGGCCTGATCTCACGCTCGCCCGTGAACTGCTCGGATACGAGCCGACGGTGGCGCCCGAAGACGGCCTGCGACGCACGATCGAGTACTTCCGGGCGCGGCTAGGGTAACCGTTTCACCGCGCACCGCCTGCCGCTGAGTGTCGCCTGAAGGCGGCGGTGGCTCTTGCTACGTACCCTGAGTTACATGTCCGCGACTTCGTCTGCCGGCGTCCCGCATCCGCACCTGCACCGCAGCGCCGGACGCGCGTCGGTGCCTGGCCCCGATCGGGGCGCCTCCGGGCGTGCCCGTCCGACCGAGACGCGCTTCTACCCCTCGTACGACGAGGAGGAGCCCAGGTCCGGCGGCCCGGTGGGGCCGAGAGGACCCGGCGGACCTGGTGGCGCCGGCGGGTCGGGGCGGCGTGGCCCCCGACCGCGTTGGGGTCGGATCGCCCTCGTGGCGGGGATCGCGGTGCTGGTGCTGGCGCTGCTCGGCAGCGTGGGTGCCTGGCTGTACGCCCGCAACCTCAACAGTGACCTGGCCCGCACGGACCCGTTCGCGGAGATCACCGGTGGCCGACCGGCGAAGACCGTCGACGGTGCACTGAACATCCTGCTGGTCGGTAGCGACTCGCGGGACCCGGACGCGCCGGTCGACGCCAAGAGTCAGTGGCGTGCCGACACGATCATCGTCATGCACATTCCGGCCGACCACCAGGAGGCGTACCTGGTCTCCATCCCGCGTGACCTCTACGTGCCGATCCCGGAGAGCGCCGGCGCGGACTGCGACTCCGGCCAGCGCGCGAAGATCAACGCGGCGTTCGCGTTCGGCGGGCTGCCGCTGGCGGTGCGTACCGTGGAGTGCTTCACCGACGTTCGGATCGACCACGTGATGGCGATCGACTTCGGTGGTTTCAAGGAGGTCACCGACGCCCTCGGCGGGGTGGACCTGAAGGTGGAGCGGACCGTCACCTCGATCCACAAGCCGTACCGGACGTTCACCAAGGGCACCAACCACATGGACGGCGCGGAGGCACTGGACTGGATTCGGCAGCGCAAGCAGTTCCCGGACGGGGACTTCGCCCGCATGCGGCACCAGCAGGAGTTCCTTCGGGCGTTGATGGACAAGGCGGCGAGCACCGGCACGCTGGCGAACCCGAAGAAGCTCAACGACTTTCTCCAGTCGGTGACCGCGGCCGTAACCGTCGACCAGGGTTTCTCGGTTACAGACATGGCACTGCAGTTCCGCAACCTGCGCGGCCAGAACCTCACCTTCGTGACCAGCCCGAACTCGGGCAGCGACACGATCAACGGCGAGTCGGTGGTGGTCTCCGACCGGGAGAAGGCGCTCGCCATGTACCGGGCCATGTCGGCGGACACCATGGCGGACTGGGTCAAGGCCAACCCGCCGAAGGGCAACAACGGCGGCTGACCGTACGGGCGGGGTGGCCTGCCGGCACGGCTGTCGGCGGCCCTGCGGCCACCCGGCCGTTCGGGTCATCGAGCAGCGACGATAGACTGAATCCGAAAAAGTCGACGTCCGGATTGACCCGGGATGAACTCGCCAAGTCGATTTGATGTACGTACAGTGGTGCCTCCCCCTCCTGATCACGAGCTGGAGCACGAATGCCGGTTCAGGCCAGTCGTCGCCCTTCGTCCCCCGGGTCCGCCGCGCCAAGCGGCCGGGTTGCTGCGGCCATACCAGCGCAGCCGCGCTCGTCGGGCGGCGGGCCGGGTGGTCGCCCGCCCGGGAACGGTGGCGGTGACGGTGGCGCGGGTGGCGGTGGGTCGAAGAAGCGAACCAAACGCAAGGACCCACTCTGGGCCCGGCTGACGGTGGTGTTCGGTGCGGTGCTGATGCTCAGCAGCGGGGTGGCCATCGTCGGCAGCAAGGTGATGATCGGGCAGGCGACCGGCGACATCGCGCAGCGCAACCTGCTGGGTGAGGCCGGCAAGTCCGACGCCGAGGGCGGCGCGAGCCTGGACGGCCCGATCGACATGCTGCTGCTCGGCGTGGACGCCCGGGAACGCTGGGCCGCCGATGACGTCCGGTCGGACAGCATCATCATCCTGCACATCCCGGCGTCGCACGACCAGGCGTACCTGATCTCCATCCCGCGGGACACCGAGGCGCAGATTCCGGCATTCAAGGCGAGCGGCTACGCCGGTGGCACCGACAAGATCAACGCCGCGTTCCAGATCGGCGCCCGCAACGGCGGCGGCTGGGAGGGTGGCGCGCAGCTGATGGCGCAGACCATCAAGCGACTCACCGGGGTCACCTTCGACGGTGCCGCGATCATCAACTTCGGTGGGTTCAAGGGCGTCATCGATGCCCTCGGCACGGTGCGGATCTGCGTGACCCAGGAGGTCACGTCGCTGCACATGAAGTATGTCGACGGCAAGCCCATGTGGAACGCCGACGCCAAGAAGACCGGCAAGACGATGAAGCCCGTGGTGCACAAGAAGGGCTGCCAGGAGATGGAGGGCTGGGCGGCGCTGGACTACGCACGGCAGCGCAAGACCCTCCGCAACGGCGACTACGACCGGCAGCAGAACCAGCAGCAACTGATCAAGGCGATGGCCAAGAAGGCCACCGACGGCGGCATGCTGACCAGTCCGACGAAGCTCAACCAGCTCATGAAGGCGGCCGGCAAGGCGTTCGTGCTGGACACCGGCGGTGCCAAGATCGAGAATCTCATCTTCACCATGCGCGGCGTCACCGCGAACGAGCTGACCATGCTCAAGACCAACAGCGGCACCTTCAACGCCAACGGCAACGGCAGTGAGGGCCTGAACGCCGAGACGTTGGAGATGTTCCAGGCTCTCAAGCAGGACAAGCTCGCCGAATTCGTCTACAACCACCCCCAGGTGATGTCCAGCCGCAAGTAGCGGCCCCCTCAGCCGCCGGAAGTCGCCAAACTCCGGCGACCATCCGGTCACCCTCCGTAGGCTGACGTGAGTAGGTTTCACGTATCGGCTGCGGGGAGGCGGTCACGTCCAGGTGGGGACGGAACGCGGCAGGCCGGGCCGGAACAGCCCCGTCCGCCCGATCAGGCCGTGCCCGTGGGTCGCGGATCATGCTCGGCATCGGCCTGGCCCTCGTCCTGCTGGCCGGGCTCGCCGTGGCCGGGCTCAAGACGCTCAGCCACCGGTACGACCGCACGGTGACCAAGGAGCAACTGCTCGACCCCGACGCCCGTACCGACCGTACCGACCTGGACGGGCCCCTCAACTACCTTCTGGTCGGCTCCGATCGGCGACCCGGCGACAGCGGACCGGACCAACGCTCGGACACCATCCTCATCGTGCACGTGCCTGCCGGGCAGCGGGAGGCCTACCTGATCTCCATCCCGCGTGATCTGCTGGTCGCCATCCCGCCCGCGAACGGTTTCGGTGGCGGCCAGGACAAGATCAATGCCGCGTACGAGCACGGCGGCGGCGGTCAGGCCGGCGCCCAACTGCTCTCCGCCACCCTGAACCGACTCACCGGAATCCAGTTCGACGGTGCCGCGTTGATCGACTTCTCCGGTTTCCGGAAGGTCATCGACCTGCTCGGCGGGGTGGACATGTGCGTGGACACCGAGGTCCGCTCGATCCACACCAACCGGGTCTTTCCCACCGGCTGCCAGAAGATGGACGGGCCGCAGGCGCTGGACTACGTCCGACAGCGCTACGACCTGCCCGGCGGTGACTACGACCGGCAACACCACCAGCAACAGTTGCTCCGGGCGATGCTGGACAGCGCCGGCAAGGCGAACCTACGCAGCAACCCGGTCAAGCTGGACCAGGTGCTCCGGGCGGTCGGCGGCTCGTTGACCGTCGACACCAACGGCGTACCCCTGGAGGACCTGCTCCTCGCGCTCCGCGCGCTGCCGCCCGACGGGATGCGCGGCGTCCAGGTGCCGTCCGCGCCGCAGACCATCGACGAGGTCTCGTACGTGGTGCTGGACAACGGGGGCAACGGACTCTTCGAGGCGGTTCGCGGCACACAGGTGCCGGCCTGGGCGCAGGCAAACCCCCGCTGGGTGACCCGGTTGTGACGGTGCTGACGGCCAGGTCGGTGCCGAACCGGTCGACGAGGATCTAGTGTTGCTTCCTGTGTTCGGACCCCAGGTTCCCACCGTGCCCGTGACCGAAATCGCCGACGAGACGTACCTGCTGGATGTGCGGGAGGACGACGAGTGGGCGGCCGGTCATGCCCCCACCGCCCACCACCTGCCGATGATGGAGCTGCCGGCCCGAATGGCGGAGGTGCCGACCGACCGGGACGTGGCGGTCGTCTGTCGCTCCGGCGGGCGTTCCGCCCAGGTCGTCGCCTACCTGGTCAACAACGGCTGGGAGCAGGTGCGTAACGCCGACGGCGGGATGCGCCAGTGGGCCGCGGTCGGCCGCCCGGTGGTCGACGCGAACGGGCAGCCCGGCCAGGTCATCTGAGGCGGCCGGAATGGGTGGCCCACTTGTCTTCGCGCACCGCGGAGCCTCGTACGACCTTCCCGAGCACACCCTCGCCGCGTACCTGCGCGCTCTCGACGAGGGTGCCGACGGCCTGGAGTGCGACGTCCGGCTGACCCGGGACGGGCACCTGGTCTGCGTGCACGATCGACGGCTCGACCGCACCAGCAACGGGCGCGGTCTGGTCAGCGCGCGCACGCTCGCCGAACTGGACGCGCTGGACTACGGCTCGTGGCATCCGGGCAGCGCGCCGAACGGGGACCTACCGCCGGACGAGTCGCACACCCGGCTGCTGACCCTGGCCCGGTTGCTGGACGCGGTGCTCGCCGCCGGCCGGCCGGTCCGGCTGCTGGTGGAGACGAAGCACCCGTCCCGCTACGGCTCCAACGTGGAACGACGACTGGTCAGCATGCTGCGCCGGTACGGGCTGGCCGACCCGGCGCCGGACGACCCGGTGCAGGTCACTGTCATGTCGTTCTCCCCGCTGGCCGTCCGCCGGGTACGCGAGCTCGCTCCGACGCTGCCCACGGTGCTGTTGCTGGAGGTGTTGCCGCGCTGGCTGCGGTTGGGTCGACTGCCGTTCGGCGCCCGTGTCGCCGCGCCGGGCATCGGCCTGGTCCGGGCCCGCCCGCAGTTGCTGCCCGCACTGCGTGCGGGTGGCAACCAGGTGTACGTCTGGACGGTCAACGAGCCGACCGACCTGGAGCTGGTGCTCTCCGCCGGGGTCGACGGGATCATCACCGATCGGCCGGCGTACGCCCTCGCCCGGCTGGGCCGTTGACCGGGCGGGGGTGCCCAAATCCGGGTCGGCGGGGCAGACTCGGCACATGCCGGAGCGTATTGATTTCCCCGCTCTCATCACCGGCCACACCGTCGTGATCGAGATGATCAACTCTGGGGACGCGGGCCTGCCGGTCCTCACCCAGCTGCTCCGGGTGGCCCAGCCGGCACTCGGCGCGACCGGTATGGCGTTCGTCGAGTTCGGTCCGACCGGCGGTCGCGTGATCGCCGCGACCGGCGCGGCGGAATGGGCCCTCGGCCGCCCGCTGGCAGCCGACGACCCGGACACCGTCTGCCTGCTCTCCGGGCCACGGGTGCGCAAGGCTCGGGTGGGCCACCTCAACGGCAAACTGGCCGCCGAGCTGGCCGGCAGCGGCCTGGGATGGATGGCGGTCTCCCGGGCCGAGATCGGCGGCCACACCGTCGGCAGCCTGCACGCGCTCTATCCGGGCGTGGACGAGCCGGGTGTCGAGCAGCAGGGGGTGGTCGCCTACCTCGCGTCCTGCGTCGCGCACATGTACGGCGACCAGAGCGGCCTTCCGGTACACGGCGACGGCCCGGTGGTGGCAGCGCTCTCCGACGGGCTGGCCGTCGTCGACCGGGACGGGCACGTCCGACTCTGGAACCCAGCCGCCGCCCAGGTCACCGGCCGACCGGTCGAGCAGGCGCTGAGCCGCCCGCTGCCGTTCCCCCTGCCGCCCTCCGGTCAGGTTCGGGACCACCGGATGCCGGACGGCCGTTGGCTGCGGATCACCTCCGGTGAGTTGCCCGGCCCGGGCACGTTGCGCGTGGTCACCTTCCGCGACATCACCGACCAGCAGCGCCGCGACCACGACCGGGAGCTGTTCGTCGCGGTGACCAGCCACGAGCTGCGCACCCCGGTCACCGTGATCAAGGGGTACGCGGACACCCTCACCGACCACTGGGAGTCGCTGACCGACCTCGACCGACGGCAGGCTGCCCGGGTGATCGGGCAACGCGCCAACGAGTTGGCCCGGTTGGTCGACCGCCTCCTCAGCTCGGCAGCTGAGGCGGGGCCCGGGGACGACCCGCCCACCCCGTTCGACCTCGGCGAGGCGCTGCGCTCCGCCGTCGCGGACCTGCCGGCGGAGTTGCGTCGCCGGCTGGTGCTCCTCCTCCCGACCGACCTGCCCAAGGCGCTCGGCCATCGGCCCAGCCTGACCACTGTGCTGACCGAGTTGACGACCAATGCCGGCAAATACTCGGCACCGGATTCCCCGATCGAGATCAGCGCCTCGGTCGACGGTCACCTGGTGGCGTTCCGGGTCAGCGACCGGGGCATCGGCATCCGACCCGAGCACGTGGAGCGGGCGTTCGACCGGTTCTGGCAGGGCGAGTCGGGCGACCGGCGCGGCTACCCCGGGGCGGGGCTCGGCCTCTATCTCGTCCGCCGAATCGTTGAACAGCAGAATGGATGGGTATCCCTACGTCCGAGGAGCGGCGGCGGTACGGTCGCAGAGGTGCGGCTACCGCGCGGTTGACCGAGGTGGCGCGACGTGGAGGCGACGGTGGCAGCGGCAGCGAGGGACCGGGCGTGGTGCGTGGTGGTCCCCCACCACCCGGGCGGAGCACGGCTGGCCCGGCACCGCCTCGCCGGTGAGCTGGCGGACGTCGTACCCCCGATGCTCCTCGCGGATCTGATCGCGGTGCTCGCGGAGCTGGTGGGCAACGCGGTGCGGCACGCCAGACCTCTGCCCGGCGGGGTGATCCGGGTGGCCTGGCGGTTGCGGCCCTCGGCCGACGGCGCCCTGATCCAGCTGCGCGTCACCGACGGGGGCGCGAGCACCGGGCCACGGCTCCGGACGGCCAGACCCGACGCGGCGGACGGGCGAGGGCTGCACATCGTGGCCGGTCTGGCCACCCGCTGGGGCGTCGAGCGGGACGGCATGGGCCAGCGCGTCTGGGCGGAGTTCGACCCGACGCCGACACCCCGACCCGACCTGGTGTCGGCGGGCTGAGCGCGGCTCGGGCGGGTCCCGCCCACGGCGAGCCGGTCGGGGCTCTAGGCTGTGACGCCGTGAGCAAGCGTCGAAAGAGCCAGCGCACCGCCGCCGACACCGCCCCCCGCCGAGAAAAGGTGCGGGACGTCTTCGTGCCGCGTCCGTTCGAGGGGCTGGTCGACGAGCCCGAGTGGATCGCGTTGCGCGAATTGGTCCCCGCCGCCTCCGCGCCGCTGCGGCTGGCACCCGCCCTGGTCGAGGAGTTCGGCGACCGGTCGGCGACGCTCGCCACGGTGCTGCCGATGGCCGCCCCGGCGATCACCAAGCCGGACGGCCGGGTGCTGATCGGCCTTCAGCGCCATCAGCAGTCCGGTGACGTCTCCCGGGATCTGGCCGAGGCACTGCTCTGCGCGCTGCGGGCCGAGCCGGGTGGCCAGGTGACTGTGCCGCCGCTGCCCGGCCCCGGCCCCCGCCTACAGGACATCCTCGTGGACGGGCCGCTCGACATCACCATGCACGACGGTTTCGATTTCTGGCTCGATCCCGGGGCCGCCGACGATCCGACCGTCCAGGCGTCGCTGGAGCGGGCGAACGCGGCCATCTACCCGACGGTGCGGCTGACCGCGGCGAAGGCCGCGTACTGGTGCCAGGTCCCGGAGAAGTCACACGTGCGCTGGGTGCTGCCGGACGACGAGGACGCCGCCCTGGACGCGTTGGCCCGCCTCGGCGCGGCCGGCACGCTGCCACTGGGCGAGCAGACCAAGTTCGCCGGCATGTTCCGGGCGCACGGTCGACTGGTGCCGGTCTGGGACCTGCCCGAGAAGACTCCGGCGACCGAGTGGGAGGAGCCGGTGGCGCAGTTCGCCAAGCGGTACGCCGAGGCGCTCACCGCCACCGACCCGCTCGACGCCGCCGGCCGGCGCGCCCGACAGGGCCTGCTCGGCCGCCAGCTCACCCTCCGCTGACGTTCATGCGGTAGGCGTCAGTGAGGGGCCCGTCCTTGTGAGCGGGTCGCGGGTGATCGGGCAGGACATGCACCGCGGCCCGCCCCGGCCGGAGCCCAGCTCGGAGCCAGCGATCGGGATCACCTCGATGCCCGCCCGCTCCAGCTGGGCGTTGGTCTCGGTGTTGCGCTCGTAGCCGACGCAGAGCCGGGGCGCCAGAGCGAGGGTGTTGTTGCCGTCGTCCCACTGCTCCCGTTCCGCGGTGACCGGGTCCAGCCCGGTGTCGATGACCCGGAGCAGGTCGAGGTCCATCGCGTCGGCGGCGGCCCGCAGGAACGGCGCGGGCCCGTCCACCCTCGGGTCCTCACCGTCCGAGCCCGCGATCACGGTGTACGCGGACAGCGTGCTCGCGATGTTGGGATACATCAGTACGGCGTCCACGTCGACCATCGTGCAGACGGTGTCGAGGTGCATGGTGGCGCGCTTCTGGGCGATCGGCACCACCAGGATGGTGTGGGCCAGGCCGGCGGCGAAGACCTGCCGGCCGAGGCGTTCGGCTCCGGCTGGCGTTGTCCGCTCGCCGACCCCGACCGCCAGCACCCCGGGTGCGAGCAGCAGCACGTCCCCACCCTCCAGGTGCTCAAGGTTCGGGCGGTAGACGAACTCGGTGCCGGCGAAGCGCGGGTGGTGGCGGTAGATGGCGTCGGTCAGGGTGGTCTCGCGGCGGCGGGCCGGCATGGCCAGGCTGGTGACACCGACCCGATCGCCGATCCACAGCGAAGAGTCGCGGGTGAACAGCAGGTTGGGCAACGGATCGATGACGAAGTCGTGTCGGTCCATCAGCGTGTAGACCAGCCCACCCGGCCGCTCTGAACTGATCCGCAGTTCCTCGTGGGCCAGCCCGGCGGTGAGTACGTCGGCCAGGGCCGCCGGGTCCAGGTAGGAGAGGTGGTCGGCGACGCGGGCCCGCAGGGTGTCACCGAGTCGCCGGGAGCGCAGCACCTGCTCGGTGAGTTCGGCACGGGCCTCCGCGACGGCCAGCGTCTCGGTCAGCAGGGCCGCCAGGTAGAGGACCTCGACCCCGCGCTCGCGCAGGGCGGCGGCGAACGCGTCGTGCTCCTCCTGTGCCCGCCCGACCCAGGGGATCGCGTCGAACAGGAGCGAGTCGTTGTTGCGAGGGGTGAGCCGGGCCAGTTCCGGGCCGGGCCGGTGCAGCAGTACGGTGCCGAGCCGGCCGACTTCACTGTCGACGTAGTGGGTCACTCCCGCAGCGTAGGGCAGGGTTTGGCGGTATCCGAGAAAAGAACTGTGGATGAATATGGCATTCATCCACAGTCACTCCGGCGTTCCGGCTTGCCGAACACGGGTAGTGGCAACGTAGGGTAGTGAGGACATAACTTCGAGGGACCTTTTGCCGGAGGTCGCGATGACTGTCTTTCCCGCACGACGAGCCGTACCGTCCGCTCGGGCACTGCCGCCCGTCGCGGTGCCACACCCCCGCGTCGAGTCGCCGGGGGTTCTCGAACCGATCCGTCCGACACCTCTCGAATGGGCCCGCCGCCGTCGGGCCGAGCGGGGTGCGCGTCGCCTGGAGGCGGCCGGGGCGCGGGCACTGGGTCAACTCGACCACCTCGGGCCTTCCTGGCACGTCATCGAGTGGCCACGTACCGACGTGGCCGACGTCCTCGACCGAGGTCAGGACGAGCGCGCAGGGTTCCTCGCCATCGGGCCCAGTGGCCTCTTCGCCGTGACCATCGCCGACCACGGCCGGGCCAGGGTGCTCGTCGCCGGGGACGTCGTGCAGATCAACGGCAAGCGACCGCCGTACGTGGCCGAGTCCCGCCGGGACGCCAGGCGGGCCAGCAAGGCCCTGTCCGACGCGGTGGGGCTGCCCGTTCCGGTGACGCCGGTGCTGACCTTCGTCGGCTCCGGCGTGATCAGTGTCTACGGCCTTCCCAAGGACTGCCTGATGGCCACTCACCGGGAGCTGGACCGGCTCCTCGTGGCCGGTGGCAGCCGGATCAGCCCCGCCACCGCCGAGAAGCTTTCCCGGGTCGCACAGCACCCCGGCACCTGGCTGAACGGCACTTACCGTCCAACGGCCGACTACCGGTGGTATGACGAGGGCCGAACGGCCGCTGACAAGCCGGCCCACCACCGGTAACGTCACCGGCGACGCCACGCGGCTCCGGTCCCCCCGTCCACCTCACCGGTTTTCGCGCCGTCACCGGCCGCCTCGGTTCAGGCTGTGCGGCCCGGTGACCCGGTGCGCTCGGTGATTCCGTCGGCGACCCGCTAGCGTGGACAGTCGATCGGAGTACATAGGAGGCGCGGTGGCCCACGTCGAACTT
Organism: Micromonospora sp. LH3U1; assembly: GCF_028475105.1. Taxonomy (NCBI): domain Bacteria; kingdom Bacillati; phylum Actinomycetota; class Actinomycetes; order Micromonosporales; family Micromonosporaceae; genus Micromonospora; species Micromonospora sp. LH3U1. The sequence goes on from NZ_CP116936.1 coordinate 7,000,617, forward strand.
TCGCTCTCGGAAGCGTTCGTGCCGGCGGCGCGGGCCTCGACAGAGCCGGAGTCCGACAATGTCGGCCAATGGTCGTCGACAGTCTCCCGGGCCGACGAGCCGTGCCTGCTGATCGACGCGGCCACCCGGGTGGTGGCGATCTCCACGGCCGGCTGCGCGCTGCTCTGCCTGGGCGAGCCGGACGGCCTGATCGGGCGACCGCTGCTCGACGGCGGGCTGCGCCTACTCGATTTCACGGCCAACCGGGGCGAGCTGACCGAGGCCGAGATCGACATGATCCCGCCCCTACTGGCGCTCTCCTCCGGCCGACTCGCCCGCGGGCTGCTCCGGGTGCAGGCCGCCTCGGCGAGCAGCTCCGACGCGACCGTCGACGCGATCTCCACCCCGTTGCTCACCCACGGCGCCGTCGCCGGCTCGCTCACCTTCTTCTCCGAGGTCTGACCTGCGGCGGAGTGTGTCCTTCGCCGCACGCGGCGTTGCCGGTGCGGCCCCACCAGGAGGCCGTAAGGTGCCCTCATGCTCGATATCGCTCTGCTGCCGGGGGAATACGCTGTGTGCCGGTTGACCGCCGGTGCCACCCTGCCGCACGCGTTGTCGAGTGGGCTACGCGGCACCGACGTGGTCACGGTGAGCTGGACTTCCGACGGGATCTCCGTGATCTGCCCGACCGACCGGGCACCGGCGCAGGCCGTTGTGGAGACCGCCTGGCGCTGTCTTCGGGTCACCGCCCCGCCGGAGTTGGCCAGCACCGGTAGCCTGGCCGCGCTCGTCGACCCACTCGCCGAGGCACGGGTCAGCGCGGTCACGTTCTCCACCTTCGACACCGACTACCTGCTGGTGCCGGCCGTCCGGCTGACCGAGGGCACGGCCGCACTGCAGCGCGCCGGGCACCGCGTCATCGGCTGAGCTTCACCCGGCCGGCCGCTCACCCTACGATGGGCTCGGCCACCCCGGCCGCGAAGAATTCTCCGATGTCCCGAGGATCGGCCCGTGCCGTTCACCCCGCCCCGCCCCGCGTCTCCCCCACCGCGGGCGACGATCCACACCCCACCCGCGATCCTGCCAGTGGTGCTCGCGCTGCTCACCGTCGTGGCGCTGGCCGGCTGTGGCGCCCCACCCGGGCTGGGGGAGCCGACAGCCGTACCCACTCGCACCGCAACCCCGACGACACCCGGCCCGAGCACCCCACCCGCCACCGCACCCGCCACCGCACCGCCAATCCGTACGGTCACGCCCACCCCGGACGCCGGGCTGGTCGCGACGGCCTGTCAGAACGGGCCGACCGGGCAGCGCGTGGTGCAACTGTTGCGCGGCCGGGCAGGAGTGCTCCCGGCCAACGTCCGGGTCCAGGTCCGCACCGGGCCGCTCTGCGCCGGTGACTGGCAGTTCACCGTGCTGGAGGTGACCGGGCATGAGGAACTCCAGGTGGTCACCCGGGGGCAGCCCACCGCACCGGTGCTGGTCACCGCCGGCACTGACGTCTGCACCATCGAGGTACGCGCCACCGGCCCGGCCGGGATTCGCACCCTCGCCTGCGACGCCGGTCCGGCCATCCAGCCGGGTGCGTAGGCTGTTCGGCATGCCGGGAACACCGCCGACGCGCTTCGTCTACCTCGGGCCGGAGGGCACCTTCGCCGAGCAGGCCCTGCGCACCGTCCCCGCCGCCGAGCGCGGCAACCGTACGCCTGCCCGCAGCGTCGGGGAGGCCCTGGACAACGTCCGGGCCGGGGACGCCGACGCCGCGCTGGTGCCGCTGGAAAACTCGATCGGCGGCGCGGTGGGCGTCACGCTGGACGAGATGGCCGAGGGCGAGCCGTTGGTGATCACCCGAGAGGTGATCCTGCCGGTGGAGTTCGTGCTCGGCGCTCGGCCCGGCACCTCGCTAACCGCGATCCGCACCGTGGCGGCCCATCCGCAGGCGTCCACCCAGTGCCGTGGCTGGCTTCGCGACCATCTGCCCGACGCCGTGGTGGTCGACGTGCTCTCCAACGGCGCGGCCGCCGCCGGTGCCGGTGCCGGCGAGTACGACGCGGCGATCTGCGCACCCATCGGGGCGACCCGGCACCGGCTCGTGACACTCGCCGACAAGATCGCCGACCACCCCGACGCGGTGACCCGGTTCGCGTTGGTGTCCCGCCCCGGGCCGCCACCGCCCCCGACCGGCGACGACCTCACCTCACTCGCGGTCTACATCGCCCACGACCGGGTCGGCGCACTGCTGTCGGTCCTGATGGAGCTGGCCGTCCGTGGGGTCAACCTGACCCGGATCGAGTCCCGCCCGACCGGTGAGGCGTTGGGCCGGTACGTCTTCTTCCTGGACTGCACCGGGCACGTGGCCGACGTACGCCTGGGCGAGGCGTTGCAGGGGCTTCGCCGGGTCTGCGCCGACGTCCGCTTCCTGGGCTCGTACCCCCGGCACCGATGGGCCGAGGCGGCTGGCGAGCGGCCGGTGCCCGCGCCGGCGGGCCTCTCCGACGGGGACTACGCGGACGCGGCGGCCTGGCTGGCCCGCCTGCGCACCGGTGAGTTGACCTGACCGGGCGGGGCGCCCCCAAAGATCGGGAGCGCCCCGGGCGCCGCTCCCGACCAACCCAACAGTCCGGGAGCGCCCGCACCGCTGCGATCAGCTCAGCAGACCGCCGAGCAGACCGCCCTCCTGCTGCTGCTGGCCGCTGCCCATGACCGGCGGCTCCTCGGACGGCTGCACCACCACGAAGCCCTGGCCGGCGAAGCTCATCGTGAACGACTCACCGGTGCGTCGACCCAGCAGCGTGCCGAGGCCCATCTGCTCGGCCCGGTGGTAGCCGGTCTGGAGGTTGGCCGACCAGCAGACCGCGGCCTGCGGGTCGACGTACGTCGGGGCGTCCACGTTCAGCACCACCGGGGTGCCCTTGGTGGTGATGGCGATCCGCCCGTAGCCACTGAACACGCAGTTGAACAGGCCGGACGAGGAGGCCATCCCGGCGCCGCCGACCATCCTGATGTCGTACTGGAGGGTGGAGTCGAAGGCGAGCACGCTGGAGCCGTTGATGGAGAGGGCGTCGCCCGGCTCCAAGTCGATGATGTGCACGTCCTTGGCCAGCTCGGCGAGGAAGACGTCACCCTGGCCGGAGACCTTCATCAGCGGAACGCCCTCGCCGGTGAGCTTCTGCTTGAGAAACTTGCCGAGCCCGCCCGAGCCCAGGGCCTGGAACTGCACGTTTCCCTGGTAGGCGACCATCGACCCGACCCGGGCCATCGCCTCACCGTTGAGCTCGATCTTCAACATCTTGGAGTTTTGCAGCCGCATGCCGGGCTGCGCGGACTCCTTCTCCAGATTTTCCGCGGAGAACAGCTCGCTGCGCATGAAAGTGCCTCCTGAAAGGGTCGCGGTAGCTGCACCGAAGGTAGGCGACCAGGGCAACCAAGGGCCATCGGCCGAGCGGCGTGGCGCGGCAGGCGGTGAGCCGGCCGGTCAGCCCCAGCCCAGCGCGTGCAGTCGCGCGTCGTCGATGCCGAAGTGGTGGGCGATCTCGTGCACCACGGTCACCGCCACCTCATCGACGACATCGTCGTCGTTGTCGCAGATCCGCAGGATCGGACGTCGGTAGATGAAGATCCGGTCCGGCAGTACGCCGGAGTAGTCCCAGCCGCGATCGGTGAGCGCGTGGCCCTCGTAGAGGCCGAGCAGATCGGGCTCGCCCTGCGGCGGGTCGTCCTCGACGAGGATCACCACGTTGCTCATCAGGCCCAGCAGTTCCTCGGGCACCTCGTCGAGAGCATCGGCGACAAGTTCCTCGAAGCGCTCGCGGGTCATCTCCACCGGCACCTCACCCATTCTGCCCGATGCCGGGTCCGGCCGGCCCGGTCACGATGTGCCGCTGACCGGACCCGCAGGTCCACGGCGAGAGTGACCGCCCAGGGACGGGCGGAGACTCTGACCGTGAACGAGCGGGTGTGGGTCGACCGGCTCAGGCAGCCAGACGGGCGTTGAGAGTGATCTCGGCGCCCGGCGAGAGCAGCCGGGAGATCGGGCAGTTGGCCTTGGCGGCCTCGGCGAGCTTCTGGAACTCCGCGTCGTCGATGCCCGGGACCTGGCCGACGGTCTCCAGGTCGATCCGGGTCACGGTCATCCCGGCGTCGGTCTTGTCCAGGTGGACCTTGGCGGTGGTCTCGACCGAGGTGGCCGTCGAGCCAGCGTCGGCGAGCGCCTTCGAGAACGCCATCGAGAAGCAGCCAGCGTGCGCGGCGGCGATCAGCTCCTCGGGGTTGGTGCCCTCGCCCTCCTCGAAGCGCGACTTGAAGGAGTAGTTGCCCGACAGGCCACCCTTCCCGGTGCGAACGGTGCCGGCGCCCTCGGTGAGATTGCCCTGCCATTGTGCTGAAGCGGTACGGATAGGCATGAGGAGAACGCTATCGGAAAGGTGACCGCCGAGCGACCGACCGGCACGACGCCCGCCCTGCGATCCCGGTCACCGCCGGCAGGCTGTGCCATGATTCGACCCAGGTCCGTGACCGGCGGAGGGATGGCCGATGTCCGAGGAGCTTCCGATCCCACGGCAGGGCGACCGTTCCGAGGGTCCCGCCGTGATCGAGTGGGGTGCTGTCGACCCGAGCCCGCGGCGCCGGTTCGGTTGGTCCCTGACCGGCCTCACGCAAGATCCTCGACTCCCCCTGCTGCTCGCCGGTCTGGGCGCGGTGGCCGGGGTCGCCTCGATGATCGGTGAGTGGCTGGTGATGAGCCTGCCGAACGGCGGGCCCGAGGGGGACACCACGATCGAGGTGCCCGCCGGGGTGTCCGAGGTCGGCGGCTTCGGGGTTGGTTACCTGGTTGGGCTTCTCGGCCTCGTCTGCGCCGTGGTGCTGGCCCTGCGGGGCACGGCGGCCGTGCGGCCGAACGCCCGGCTGGCCGGTCTCACCCTGGCCGGCGCCCTGTTGGCGCTGCTGATCGCCGCCACGGCCACCCTCAACGATCCCGGTCAGCGCAACTTCTTCTACTCGCCTCAGGACGGCTTCCGGGCCGAATACGGACGCGGCATGGTGATGGCGTTCGCCGCCTGCGTGCTGCTCGGCGCGGCTCTGCGACTGGCTCCAGCCGCACTGCCCGGCACGCCGGCCGGGTCCCCGGAGGACGACCAGCTGCGGGATGCGCCAGCGACCCGCGCAGGCTGGCGCCGCCGCCGAGACCGCGACCCGGTTCAGGAGGACGGCCTGCCCGCGCCGGCCGACCTGACCGTCACCCCGGCCGCCCCGTTCGCCCGCCCCGAAAACCCTTCCTGAGCTGCACGCCCGCTCGCCGCGCCGATCTTGCACTTCCTGCCCCGACATAAGGTGCATTCCACGCAGCACAGCGACCGCGAGTGCAAGATCGCGCGGGGGAGCCTGGGGGCGCGTGTTGGTGTCTGATTCGCCTGGAAGCCATGGATGCGACCCGTTCCGCGAGGTACGGTTGCTGCCCGCTGTTGCGCCGGGTCTCGGCTTTTCCGACCGCACGGCAGGCTGCGACGCGCGGCGGGCGAAGGAGGAACGATGACTCGCCCGGGACTACCCAAGCTGATCGCGACCGACCTCGACGGCACGCTGGTGCGCAGCGATGACACCGTCTCCGCGTACACCCATGGGGTGCTCGACCGGGTGCGGGCCGCCGGAATTCCGGTGGTCGGCGCGACCGGTCGCGGGCCTCGGCTGACCGAGTTGACCCGTAACGACATCCGCGCCGCCGACTTCCTGGTGATGGCGGGCGGCGGACGGGTGGTCGACCAGAGCGACCCGACCGGCCCGCTGGTGCTCCGCGACGAGCGGCTGCCCGCCGAGGTGCTGGCTCGACTGCTCGCCGACCTGGAGGCCGAGGTCGGCCCGCTGACCGTGATGGTCGAGGCGTCCGACGAGCACGACGCGCCGCTCTGGGGCGACTACCACGAGAGCTGGCCCTACCAGGATCGGTTCGAGGCACGGAGCCGCACGGAGTGCCTCTCCTGCGACGTGATCAAGGCGTTCGCCCGGACCGCCGACCACCACGTGGACGAACTGTTGGCGGTGGCCCGCCGGATCGTCCCGCCGCAGGTCGCCACACTCACCCAGGCGGGGCTCGGCTTCATCGAGATCTGCCCGCCCGGTGTGGACAAGGCGAGCGGGCTGACCGTGGTGGCGCAGACCCTCGGGGTCGACCCGGCCGACGTGCTGGTCTTCGGTGACATGCCCAACGACCTACCGATGTTCGAGTGGGCCGGCTGGTCGCGGGTGGCGGTGTCCAACGCCCACCCCGACGTCCGGGCCGCCGCCGACGAGGTGACCCTGCGCAACGACGACGACGGCGTGGCGGTGTATCTGGACCGGCTACTGTCCCGGTGATGGGAGAGATACCCCGGCTCATCGCCACCGACATCGACGGCACTCTGATCCGCGACGACCACACGGTCAGCCCGCGCACCGCCGACGTGCTCGCGCGGATCTCCGCGCGAGGCACGCCGGTCGTTCTGGTCACCGGCCGTCCGGTCCGCTGGCTCAAGATGGTGTACGACCAACTGGCCGAGCCGCTGCCGGCTGTCTGCGCCAACGGCGCCGTGGTCTACGACCCGTTCAACGACGAGGTGCTGCGGGCCGATCCGCTCGCGCCGCAGCACCTGGCCGAGGTGGCTCGGAGGCTGCGCGCCGAGGTGCCCGACATCAGCTTCGCCGTGGAGATCCTGAACAGTCGGGAGATGCGGCACGAGGCGCACTACCCGCTGCGCTGGGACGTCGACCCGGACGGCATCCGGCCGATCGAGACACCGGAGGAGTTGCTCTCGGTGCCGGCGGTGAAGCTGCTCGCCCGGGCCGGCGAGCAGGACCCGGATGCCTTCGTCGAGCTGATCGCCGCAGCGGTGGCGGGGCTGGCCGAGGCCACCCACTCGTCATCCTCGGGCCTGGTGGAGATCTCCGCAGCCGGGGTGACCAAGGCGGCCGGCCTGGACTGGTACTGCGACCGGATCGGGGTGAGCGCGACGGACGTGCTGGCCTTCGGCGACATGCCCAACGACGTGCCGATGCTGAGCTGGGCCGGGCGGGGCGTGGCCGTTGCCAACGCGCACCCCGCCGTCCTGGCGGTCGCCGACGAGGTGACGACGGCGAACTCCGAGGACGGCGTGGCGGCGTACCTGGAAAAGGTCTTCGGGGTGGGCTGAGCGGGCCGTGACCGGTCGGTCAGAGGTACTGGCCGGTGTTGTGGCCCTCACCGCCGCCCGGCTGGCCGATGCCCGGCATCCCGGGGACCACCCCGCCGGGACCGCTGGGCAGCGCCTGCCGGCCGCCGCGCATCTGCTCCAACTGAACCCGGGCGGCCATCTGCTGGGCCACCAGGGCCGCCTGGATGCCGTGGAACAGGCCCTCCAGCCACCCGACGAGCTGGGCGTGCGCGATCCGCAGCTCGCCCTCGCTGGGGGCCTTGTCCTCGGCGAAGGGCAGCGAGATGCGCTCCAGCTCGTCGCGCAGCTCGGGGGCGAGGCCCTCCTTGAGCTCGACGATCGATCGCTCGTGGATCTCTCGCATCCGGTTACGGCTGGCGTCGTCGAGGGGGGCGGCCTTCACCTCCTCCAACAACTGCTTGATCATGCTGCCGATCCGCATCACCTTGGCCGGCTGTTCGACCAGGCGGGTCGGGTCCTCGCCCTGGCCCTCGTCTGTCTGCATCGTGCCGATCGGCCGGCCGTCCGGGCCGACCACCACAACCGTGCCGGAGTGGCCGGAGTCGTCGGTGCCGGCCTCTTCGTCCTGTCCAGCTGAGCGCGCGTCGGTCATGGGGTCCATCTTTACCCAGTGGGCTCGACCCATGCCGCTCGGGACCTACTACCGGGGCCGAACCACCCGGGCGGGGCGCGCTACCGTCGGGCCATGCCTGCCGACCCGCGCGCCGTGCTGACCCGGCCCGCACCGGAGCCCGACGGGACCGTGGCGTACGGCGACCACCCGGATCAGGTGGCCGACCTGCGGCGCCCGGCGGGAACCGGCCCGGCGCGGCCGCTGGTCGTCGTGTTGCACGGCGGTTTCTGGCGGGCCGAGTACGACCGGCGGCACACCGGCCCGCTGGCTGCGGCCCTCGCCGCCTGCGGCTATCCGGTGGCGCAGCTGGAATACCGGCGGACCGGGCAGCCAGGGGGTGGTTGGCCGGGTACGTTGACCGACGTGCTGACCGGGGTGGCCGAGCTGCCCGTGCTGGCCGCCGAGGCGATGCCCGGCCGGGTGACCCTGGCCGCGCCGATTCTGATCGGGCACTCCGCCGGCGGCCACCTGGCGCTGTACGCGGCAGCCGCCGCCCCGGCGACGGTGGGCGGGGTGCTCGCGCTGGCCCCGGTGGCCGACCTGGGCGAGGCGTACCGGCGGAATCTGGACTCGGGCGCGGTGGCCGCGTTGCTCGGCGGCGGCCCGGCAGAGTTTCCGGACCGGTACGCGGCAGTTGATCCACGATTGTTGGTGCCCATTCGGACACGGACAGTAGTCATTCATGGCTCAGAGGATCAGCAGGTTCCGGCGGAGATGAGCCGGGACTTCGTCACAGAGGCCCGTGACGCGGGATCCGATATTTCCCTTGTTGAGCTGCCCGGGTGCGAGCATTTCGGGCTTATCGACCCGAAGTCTCCCGCGTGGCCTCGGGTTCTTGATGTGTTGCGGTCCATGCACGATGATCATTAGCCATTGACGCAGCGTCGCGGACCAGGTAGAACGCCGGAGGGGCGGTGTTCTGCCCTGCAACGCTCCTTGGAAGGAACTCGGTGTCGCAGATGAATCGCAGGCGGGCGCTCCAACTGTTGGCCGCGCTCGGTACCACCGGGCTCGCCGCCGGATGTGGCTCCGACACCGAGGCCGAGCCGAACGCGAACCGCAGCCCGATCAAGATCGGGCTGATCACGCCGCAGGGCGGCGGTGTCAAGAGCATCGGCGACGACATCACCAACGGCTTCCAACTCTTCCTCGACATGCACGACCAGCGGCTGGGTGGCCACCCGGTGGAACTGCTGACCGCCGACGAGGGTGACACCGCGAAGACGGGCAAGGCCGCCGTCGAGGGCCTGCTCAAGCAGGGCGTGCTGGCACTCACCGGGGTGGTCAACTCGGCGGTGATGGTCGGCATCCGGGACACCGTGGAGCAGGCCCGGGTCCCGCTCATCGGCTCCAACGCCTCACCGAGCAGCCTGCAGAGCGTCTTCTACATCTGGCGGACGTCGTACGTGCTGGACGAGGCCGGCCGGGCGCTGGGCCGCTACCTGCGCGACCAACTGCCGCCCAACGGCCGCGTCGCAATCATCATGCCGGAGAACGTCGGCAGCCCGGACGTGGTGCGAGGCTTCCGGCAGGAGTTCGGCACCACCGACTCGCGTATCGGCGACCCGGTGACCTACACCAACCCCACCCCCAACCCCGGCAAGACGACATACTCCGCGGACATCAGCAAGGCACTGGCCAAGAGGCCCACGGCGGTCTTCTGCTTCTTCGCCGGGGCGGCCGCGGTGGAGTTCATCAAGCAGCTGCGCGAGGAGTTCTCCGGGCCGATCTACGCGCCCGGCTTCCTCACCGAGGGCAGCGTGCTGGACAACCTGAAGGAAAACGCGCTGGGCATCCAGACCGCGCTGAACTACTCGGCCGACCTGAACAACACGTCCAACCGGGTCTTCGCCTCGGCCTACCGCAAGAAATACCAGGTCACGCCCACCACGTACGCGATGGCGTCGTACGACGCGGCGCAGGTGCTCGACCAGGCGATCCAGCTGACCGGCGGCTCGCCCACCCCGCAGCAGGTCAACCTGGCGCTGGGCAAGATCGGCCAGATCGACAGCCCGCGCGGCATCTGGCAGTTCAACCAGCCGCGCACCCCGCAGCAGAAGTGGTATCTGCGGGAGGTGCAGCGCGACGGTCAGGTCATGTCGAACGTGCTGATCAACGAGCTGGCCACGCTGGGCTGAACGCCCACCCGCAGCACGGTTCGGGGCCGGTCTCCCATTGGGAGGCCGGCCCCGAAACAGGCGCGGGTCAGTGCCGCAACTCGGCGATGCAGCACTTCACACTGCCGCCGCCCTTCTTCAGCTCGGCCAGTTCGACGGGTACCGGGGTGTAACCGGCGGCCTTGAGCTTTCCGGCCAGGCGGGTGGCCTCGCTGTTGAGCACCACATTCGCGCCGTCGCTGACCAGGTTGAGCCCGAAAGCCATCGCGTCCTCGTCGTCGGCGATCACCGCGTCCGGAAAGAGTTGGGTCAGCACCCGCTGGCTGGCCGCGGAGAACGCGCCCGGGAAGTAGACGACGTTCGAGTCGTCGATGGCCGCGAGCGCCACGTCCAGGTGGTAGAAGCGGGGGTCGATCAGGCGCAGCGACACCACCGGCCGGCCCAACGCCTCCTGCGCCTCGGCGTGCGCCGGGATCTCGGTGCGGAAGCCGTGCCCGGCCAGGATGAGTCCGCCGTGCGCCTCCGGCACGTACGCGAAGTCACCCTCGCCCTCGTTGGTCTCGCTCGGTGCGATGAACCGCCAGCCCTGCGACTCGTAGAACGCGTGGTGGACGCCGGCCTCAGCGGCCCGCTGCTCGTGCTTGAACCGAGCGCCGTACACGCTGCCGTCCACCATGAAGGCACCGTTGGCGGCGTAGACCATGTCGGGCAGGCCCTGCTCGGGGGTGAGCAGGTGCACCTCGTGGCCGAGGCCGACCAGCGTCTCGCGCAGCCGGTCCCACTGCTTGACGGCCAGGTCCCGGTCGACCGGGGTGGTCACGTCCATCCACGGGTTGATCGCGTACTCGACCGCGAAATGCTCCGGCGAGCACATGAGATATGTCCGCTTTCGCGGCAGTCGCTGCTGGTTCACGGTCACCAAGAGTAGGTACCGTAGAACTTTGGTAACAGCCACAACCGTTGCTTCCCAGAGGCGGAACGTTGCAGATAGACGCGGTAGACCAGCGGATCATTGCGTTACTCGTTGCAGACGCCCGCGCGTCGTACGCCGACATCGGCACTCGGGTGTCACTCTCCGCCCCAGCGGTCAAGCGTCGCGTCGACCGATTGCGCGCCACCGGCGTGATCAGGGGATTCACGGCGGTGGTGGATCCGGCCGCCGTCGGCTGGACCACCGAGGCATTCGTCGAGCTGTTCTGCGCCGGCCGGACCACCCCGGCGCAGATCGGCGTGGCCTCCCGCCGACACCCGGAGGTGGTCGGCGCGTACACCGTCTCCGGGGAGGCGGACGCGCTGGTGCACCTGCGCGCCGCCGACATCGCCCATCTGGAGGCGGCGCTGGAACGGCTGCGCGCCGAGTCCTTCGTGACCTCCACCCGCAGCACCATCGTGCTCTCCCGGCTGGTCGAATCCCCCGGCGTCGGCCCGTCCCCCCGCACCCCTTGACCTCAACCCCGGTTGAGGAGATGGACTGGCCAGGAGTGTGGGCGCGCGCCCACCGCAGCCGAGGGGGATTCCATGCGGGCAGTCTGGCTACGTGAGTTCGGCGGGCCCGAGGTGCTGGTGCCCGGCACCGCACCCGACCCCACGCCCGGTCCCGGCCAGGTGCTGATCGACGTCGCGCACGCGAACATCACCTTCGTCGAGACGCAGCTGCGCTCGGGTCGCCCTGGCCCGTTCCGCGTCACCCCACCGCTGATCCCCGGCAACGGCGTCGGCGGGGTGATCGCCGCCGTCGGGCCGGACGTCGACCTGGCGCTGATCGGGCGGAGAGTGGTCAGCGCCACCGGCGGCTCCGGCGGATACGCCGAACGCGCAGCGGTGGACGCTTCCGCGCCGATCGAGGTGCCAGCCGGGTTGGCCGTGGACGCGGCCGTGGCGCTGCTGGCCGACGGGCGTACCGCGACCATGCTGGTCGACGCTGTCGGCGTACGCCCCGGTGACCGGGTGCTGGTGGAGGCCGCCGCGGGCGGAGTGGGCAGTCTGCTGGTGCAGCTCGCCGCGCGGGCCGGCGCACGGGTGGTCGGCGTCGCCGGAGGGCAGCGCAAGGTGGACCTGCTGCCCGGGCTGGGGGCCGAGCTGGCGGTCGACTACCGCGAGCCGGGCTGGGCGGACCGGATCCGGGACGCGGTGGGCGGCGTCGACGTGGTGCTCGACGGGGTCGGCGGGGCGGTGGCCCGGGCGGCCTTCGACCTGCTGGACCCGGGCGGCCGCATGGTCAGCTACGGATTGGCGAGCGGGGAGTGGTCCCCGGTCTCGGCAGAGGCCGCCACCGCACGGCAGGTCACCCTGGTCCGGCCGGACGTGCCACCCGAGCAACTGCGGGCGTACACCCACCAGGCCCTGGCGGACGCGGCGGCCGGCCGCCTGCGACCGCTCATCGGTCAGCGCTTCCCGCTGGAACGCGCCGCCGACGCGCACGCCGCCATCGAGGCGCGCGCAACGGTCGGCAAGACCCTGCTGGACGTCTCCTGATCGGGTCTCAGAGGTACATGCCGGTGCGGTGCTGCGACTCGTCGCGCAGAACCGGCTTGTCGCCCTCGCCGAAGAACCGCTTGCCGCCGAACTCGCCGTGCAGACGGTCGTCCAACTCGTCGGCGAGACCGGTCATCACCTGCACCGCCAGCATCAGGTGGGTGGCCTGGAAGTTGCGGCCGAAGACCGGGATGGACGCCCAGACCGTGTCGTCGGCGCAGTAGAGGCGGCCGATCGGCATCCGGTTCGTCAGCTCGGAAAGCTTGACGTAGAGCCGCTCGGTCGGCTCCACCTCGGTGAGCACCGGGGAGAAGACGTCCACCAGGGGCGGGTTGTCCCGCACCCGGACGAAGACCATCGCCGAACCCGCCCGGATGTTGATGTCACCGTCCGAGTCGATCTGCAACCGGTCGGTGTCCGACTTGAGCATCGTGGAGACCACGGTGCGGACCCGATCCGCCAGGTCGAGCACGTCGTCCCGCTCGACCTGCGCGGCGGCCGCCTCGGCCAGCGCCTCCTCCAGGTCGGCCTCGACGTCGGCGTCCGGACCGAACTCGCTGCGCGCGGTGCCCAGCGGGTCCACGGCCAGCGGTTCGCCCTCGGTGTCGTGCACCAGGTAGACGAGGAAGGCCGGGTGCGGGGCGCCGTAGACGTCACGCAGCGTCCGCGAGAGCAGCGCGGCGATCCGGGTCGACTCGGTCGTCGTACCGTCCATCCCGAAGGAACCGCCGGAGCCGGCGACCACCCCGGGCGGAGACCAGCCGAGCGCGATCATGTCCGCCACCGCGCCGCGGTCCAGCCGGTAGCCCGCCGGCAGGGCGGCGTTTCCGACTGCTCGGGCGGACAGCACGCCATCGCCGTCCACGTCGACGCTGATCGAATAGACGGCGTCGCCGGTGCCGGAGGCGGTGGGGTCCAGGGTCACGTCGAGGTGCGCGCCGACGGGAAGCTCTCCCAGCCGTACGGCGAGCGCGCGGGCGAACTCCCGCCACGCCTCGGTCACCTTCGCCCGCAGGTCAGTGGTGCTGGGCTCGTCGAGCAGGATCGATTCCGTCGGCCCAGTCGTAGCGCCGGGCAGCTCACCGTGCGGCGCCGAGGGGTGGTCAGCCGTCATGATCGCCTCCGTCCGTCACGATCACCCTACCCACGCCACCCGAAAGCCGAATCAGCCCGGACCGGGATCGGACAACGGCGGTCAGGGGGCCGTCGGGTCCGCGGGGTCGGCGCCCAGCTCGACCGGCCAGGTCCCCGCCAGGGCGCTGAGTCGGGCCGCGGCGTCCACCGGGTCCGCACCCCGGCCAACCGCCAGCCCAAGCAGGTACGCGGTGACCGGCGCACCCGGCCGCAGCACCTGGTGGGCGACGTCGCGGGCCAGATCCAGCACCGCCGGCACGGGCACCCCGGCCGGGTCCAGATCCAGCTCGGCGCACACCGCAGTGACCCAGTCGTCCAGCACCGTCATCGCGCCCACTCCTCCGCCCGGCGTACGTCCTCGTCAGTGTCGCAGTCGAACCAGGGCGGCGGGCCCTCGCCGGACCAGGGCACCTCCCGCACGACGAGACCGGCCAGCAGCGCCCGGACCGGGGCTCCGGCCAGGCTCCCACCCCGCTCGACCGTCAGCCGGTCCAGCCCGGCCCGCAGCGCGGCCACCCGCCAGACACCACAGAGCGACTGCCGCCGTCCGTCCCCGTCCACGAAGCAAGCTCCGTCGGGCCGCCTCTGCGACCCGGCGAGGCTGGTGCCGCTCCGGGCGGTGCCGTCGCCCGAGGTCAGGTGGTTCAGCAGGTCACCGATCGCGGCACGGGTGAGCAGTGGCAGGTCGGCGGCGAGCAGCGCGACAAGTGTCGTGTCGGGATCGAGCAGCGCCAGGCCGGCCGCCGCCGCGCAACCGGGCCCCCGCCGGGCGGATCCTCGCGGGTGACCCGCACGCCCTCCGGAACGGCGTCGGCCGGACCGACCAGAACCCGTGGCGCGGCATCGGTGACGGCTGCCAGCACACGGTCGCGCATCGGTCGGCCGCCGACCGGGAGCGCGGGCTTGTCGACCCCGCCCATCCGTCGGGCGGCCCCACCCGCGAGCACCACGGCGGCGTACGTCCCCACCCGGCCACCGTAGCCGTGTCGACGCTCGGTTGGCGGTCGCTGCCGGGTGCCCGATGCCCGGTGGCCGTGCGAGCGTGCCGGGGCGGGGTGGAGGATGGCGGGATGGGACGGGCAACTGATCGACGGGGCGTACTCCGGATCGACCTGGACGCTGCGGACGCCGGGCGCGGGTCCGTCCGCCGACCGGACACCCTCGCGGTGGAGGAACCGCTGGAGATCCGGGTCGGCGCGGCCGGCCCCGGCCGGCGAAGGCCCCTCGCCGTCACCATGCGCACCCCCGGCGACGACCTGGACCTGGCCATCGGGTTCCTGCTGACGGAGGGGCTGATCCGGTCGACCGACGACGTGCTGACCGCGCAGCTCTGCGCCGGCGCGGAGACGCCGAACACGTACAACGTGGTGGACGTGGTGCTCGCCCCTGGCGTGCCGGAACCGACCACCGACCCGTCCCGGAACTTCTACACGACCAGTTCCTGCGGGGTCTGCGGCAAGGCCAGCATCGACGCGATCCGCACCCGGTCGCTCTTCCCGGTCTCGGCGGATCCGCTCAGCGTGCCGGCCGCGCTCCTCACCGAGTTGCCCGATCGGCTGCGCGCCGCCCAGCGTGGCTTCGATCGGACCGGCGGACTCCACGCGGCAGGGCTGTTCACCCCGGACGGTGAGCTGGTGGTGCTCCGGGAGGACGTGGGCCGGCACAATGCCGTGGACAAGGTGATCGGCCGGGCGGTACGGGAACGCCGGCTGCCGCTCGCCGGGCACCTGCTGCTGGTCTCCGGCCGGGCCAGCTTCGAGCTGACCCAGAAGGCGTGGATGGCCGGGTTGCCGCTGCTGGCCGCGGTGTCCGCGCCCAGCACCCTCGCCGCCGAGTTGGCCGAGGAGGCGGGGATGACGCTTGTCGGCTTCCTGCGCGGCCGAACCATGAACGTCTACACCGGGCCGCACCGGATCACGGTGGAGCAGCCAGCCTGACGCGCAGCGGCCCGTCAGCGACCGATCCGGTCGATCAGGTCGAACAGGGCCAGCCGTGCGGCGGCGTCGCGGGCGATCAGGAAACCGGCGATGCCGAGGATCCAGCCCAACGCGCTGCCCGCCTTCGTGACGATCCAGGTGTTCAGGCGGGCCAGCACCGGCTCGACCAATGTCGGTCGGGCCACCCTGGCGCCCAGCAACAACACCGCCGGCAGCACCATGACCAGGCAGTATCCGGCGAGCAGCCCCACCACGCCCGCCGCTCCCACGTCTGAGGTGGCCAACAGACCCACCGCACCGAGGTACGGGAGCATGGTCGCCACCTCGGCCAGTGCGGCGAGCAGCGCGAGCCCCACCAACCAACGGGCCGAGGAGTCGCCGGCGGTAGCCCGGTCCCGCCAGCGCAACACGCCACCGCTGCGGGGGCGTCGTTTGCCGTCGTAGCGGAAGCTGAGCGCCAGCATTCCCACGCCCAGGACGAGTTGCGCCCAGAGGACGCCCCGGTTGTCCAGGGCGCCACCCAGCGCGTCGCCCAGCGTGCTGCCGCCCCAGACCAGCAACAGCCCCACCGCGAGGTAGAACACCGCGATGGTGGCGAGGTAGCCCAGGATCCGCCGGACGTTGACCGGCCCGGGGGCGAGCAGCAACCAGACCGGGATGAAGAGGGTGCCGATGCTGGTGCTGTCGATCAACGCCAGCCCGGCCAGCGACAGCAGCAACTCGAGGGTCATGTCGTACCAGTACGAAGAACGGACACTCAACCAGTGTCCGGCGACGTCTGCCCCGCCGAGTCGGCCGCGATCAGGAGAATCGCGTACATCCTTCGACGGAGGCCCGCCGAGGGAACCCGCCCCGGGCGATCGACCTCGGGGGACGAGGGATCAGCGCCGGGGCGGGAATCGGCGGGGCTATCGAGCCTGGACCCAGCCGGTGAATCGTTCGGTCAGGCTGCCCGGAGGCGTGCCGCTGTTCAGCTCAGTGAGTTGTTCGGTCGCCTCGGCTTGCAGTGCCTTGAGGTGCTCGAACAGCTCGTCGCGGTGGGCGCGGTACTCGCCGAGCAGGCGCAGTTTCGCGGCGGAGCATGGCCACGCGATCCCGCAGGTTCGGCATCGCCAGGCCGGCTTCATGACGGCGTGCTCCGTGCGGCGGGTCATCTATCCGGCCCGCACTGGGACACGTCCGCCCTGCGGTCGGGTGGTGGGGCAAGCTGTCTCGGGCCGTCCGGATGACAACAGGTCGACCCCCTCGCGGAGCACGAACAGTTCCCGCTTGGCCCGCGCACTGCCGTCCGTTCCCAACTCGTACGCCTCAATCCAGGTCCAGCCGTGGTAGGTGTGGCGGTCGGTGAGTTCGCGGATGATCCGGACCGTGATGGGTTGGACGAACTGCGGGCTCGCGGCGCGAGTCAGGCGAATGAGGTCTCCGGCTTTCATCGTCCCGATCATCTCGCCGCCGTTGGCGCGGTCCAGCGCGACGCGGGTCGCGTCGGTGGCGGGTCCGTGGGCTTCGGCTTGTCCGGCATGGTTTCCCCTCGTCGTTGGGAAGGGCCGCCCCTGAGTGCTCGCCCATGGGCGGCCCCGCTACGAACGCGACCGCCGGGTCTCGGGTAGTCCCTGCCGGCCGCGCCGCCTGAGAAGCACACTTCCAAGGGTTGCGGTCCGAATACACTGCGTAGGAATATCTCTTGTGGACGTCTGGGACGTACCGGAGAGGATTCGGATGAACCGCGCAGTCGCTGAAGCCATGTCAGCATCCGGCCTGACAGCGGACAGTCTCGCAGCTCAGATCGGGGTGGATCCGAAGACGGCGGCCAAGTGGGCGAACCCGGGACGGATTCCGCAGACTCGCCACCGATCAAAGGTCGCCGAGATCCTCCGCCGCGACGAGGGCGACCTTTGGCCCGACCTGTTCAAGCGGCGCGAGCCAGCGTGGTTCCGGCCCTGGACGGACATCGAGCGCGAGGCGGTGGGGTTGCGCTGGTACGAGTCCGCGGTCATTCCCGGCCTCCTACAGACCGAGGCGTACGCCCGAGCCGTGTTGAGCAGCGGGCTCTGGGCCGACGACGACCTGGCGGCACATGTGGAAACCCGCCTTCGCCGGCAGGCCGCCGTGTTCGATCGGCCTCGTCCACCGCTGAGCGTCTTCGTCATCGACGAGGCCGCGCTGCGCCGGGGACGACCCGACATCATGGCCGACCAGCTCGACCACCTGATGGTGCTCGCCGAACGGCCGGCCGTGATGATTCACGTGCTTCCCCTGACGGCTGGATTCCACCCCGGCCAGGCCGGGCCGTTCGTCATCGCCAGCACACCCGACGGCGGCGATGTCGGCTATCTCGACGACCAGGCGGCGGGGCGCCTCAGTAATGACGTTGCTCCGTTGTGGGCGGTCTGGGATAGCGTGAGGTCGTTAGCGCTACCGCGAGACCTGACCATCGACCTGATGAGAGCGCGAGCATGGATGACCTGAGCGGCGCCCGTTGGCGCAAGAGCACCCGCAGCAGCTCGAACGGTGGAGCGTGCGTCGAGGTGGCCGACAATCTGCCGGGTGTCGTGCTCGTCCGCGACACGAAGGACCGGGACGGCGGCACGCTGACTTTCGGGCCGGCGGCCTGGGCGGGCTTCGTCACGTTCGCGAGGGAGATCGGCCCCGTCGGCTAGGCGAGCCCTGTCGATCGTCACAATCGACTCGGGTTCGCTGATAGCGGGGTGTCCCGGTAGCGGTAACACCCCGAGTTCCGGAAAACGGAGTTGATCAGCACCGGTCGCGCCGTGGACGCTGCCCTGCCGTACGTCAGGTCAGGTCGAGGATGCTCCAGTTGGTTGGTAGCACCTTCGCCGCCATCGTGGACTGCGCGGTCGCGTAGTGCGCCTCGTGGGTGAGTGCCGCACGGGCGGCATGGCCGAGCGAGATGTCTCCACCCGCGGCACGGGCCAGTGTGCCGGTGTCCCGCACATCGTCGGCATCGAGTGGCAGCAGGCAGATCATCGGGGCAGTCATCATCAGGGCCAGCAGCGCGGCACCGATGTCGTCGTCCACGCTCGCGAACGCGACCGCCAGGCAGGTCGCGGGAACGGCCACCTGCCGCCCCTCATCGGCGACCTCCAGCATCAACTCCCCCACCGACACGTTGCCCTCGAGGTAGGCCGTCAACGCTGACGCGTCGAACACGGCCGCGATCCGATCGCTCATCCGGCACCTCCCAACATCCGGCGTCCCTCGGCCAGGGCGTCCGGCGGAATGGGTGTCGCCAGCCGCTCCCGCCACCGTGCCCTGCCCGCCTCGGTCGCCTCGATGCCGGCTCGGCGCAGCACCTCGTGGACGTGCACGCCGGCCATCTGGGCCCGCACCGCCGCGGTGATCGCGGCCGAGACGTTGGGCTGCTGGTCGAGCCACTCCGCGACGTCGTCGGGGAGGCTCACGGAGCGCTTCACGGTCATGGCCGCCAGCCTATCAACTCTGGTAGCACCGCCGGTGCTACCGAACTGGTCAGCGGCGGCCACGTCGGCTCCGTTTACGAGGGCGGATCACACCGGGCATCCCGACCGACGGCCAGCCGTCCAGCTCGGACGGGGGCACGCCGCGCCGGAGCAGGTCGTCCAGCAGCACGGCGAGCGAGTAGTCGGGGTGCAGGCTCAGCGTCCGTTCGAGCGCGACCGCCGCCAACGCCCCCTGCCCCGCGCGCCAGGCCGCGAACGCCAGCAACGCACCGGGCGCGGCGGCCAACTCCGGCTCGACCCGGCGCAGCACGTCGGTCCAGAGGGCGATGTCCCGGTCCCGACCGTCGGTGCGTTCCCAGGCGTGATCGCGGACCGGTAGGTGGGTCAGCAGCAGGCTCAACCAGGCCACTTCATCGTCGTCTAGTCGCTCACCGCGCCGCTGCCGGCGCTGGGCCTCGCGGACCGCCGCCACCCCGGCGGAGCGCAGCGCCCGAGCGCCGAGCAGGTCGCTCTCGGGAGCATGCTCGACCAGCTCGACCAGCCTCAACTGGGCGCGGGCGGTGGCCGCGCGCGCCGCGTCCCGGGCCGGGCCGTCCACCGGTGACACCTGCGCCACGAGGGCGGCCCGGTCGGGGAGTGCGACCTGGCCGGCGAAGACCGCCGAGGCGGTCACCGGGTTCGCGGTCGGGTCGTAGCGCCGACCCTCGGGCGGGCAGCAGTCGGGCTCGGTGCAGAGATAGGACCACCACCGGCCGTCGGTCACCCGCAGCGCGTCGAGCACCTCCATCCCGGCGGCGCTCAGTGCGGCGCGCACCGCGTCCACGACCGGGGTGACCCGGTCGGGTTGCCCGTAGCCGACCACGGTGGCGGCCTCCGCGCCCTGCCGACGGATCACGCCGGCCAGGTGCCGGGCCCGCTCGACCGCATCAGTCGACGGGTCGGGCAGGTCCGCACGGGCGGCGAAGATGATCTGCCGGCCGAGCAACGCCACGGCGACCACGCTGTCCGTGGGATGAAAGCCGAGCAGGTACGGCACAGCGGCGATCAGATCGGCGGGCGAGCGGACGGCGAGCTGAGGGCGTTCGGTCGAGGTCATGTCGGAAGCCTGCGGCGGATCTGCCCGGCTCCACAGACCCTGTGGATGACACGCGGCTTATCCACAGTTACTCAGCGTGTTTTTCCTGCTCATCCCGCACCTACGGGTGCCGGAAGAGACTCGATGTCTTCGGGCGGGACCGAGTTGTCGCGGGGAGCGGTTACCGTGCGCTGATGGACCTGGCGTACCTGCGCGCACACCCGGCACACCTGCCGACCTTTCGGACGCACCAGCGGATCCGGGAGACGCCGGTCGCCGGGGGAAACATCTGCGCCGCCGCCCGACTCACCCTGGACGACGGTCACTCCGTCTTCGCCAAGTCCTGGCCCGAGAGGGCCGACCGACCGGCGCCGGAGGGCTTGTTCGCCGCCGAGGCCGCCGGGTTGCGCTGGCTGCGGGAGGCCGGCGCGGTCGGCGTACCCGAGGTGATCGTGGCGTTGCCAGACCTGCTGGCGCTCGACTGGGTGGAGCCCGGCGAGCCGACGCCGGAGGCCGCGGAGCGCTTCGGCCGGGAGTTGGCTGGCCTGCACCGGGCGGGCGCAACCGCCTTCGGTGCGACCTGGCCCGGTTTCATCGGGTCACTTCCACAGGACAACACCCTCGCGGACGGGCCCTGGTCGACCTGGTTCGCGGAGCGGCGCCTCGCCCCCTACCTGCGACGCTCGGTCGACGGTGGTGCGCTGACCAGTGCCGACGCCGCGCTGGTCGAGCAGGTGATCGGTCGGGTCGACGGGCTTGGCGGCGACGAGCCGCCCGCACGCATCCACGGCGACCTGTGGCCGGGCAACGTGCTGTGGGGCGTCGACGACCGGGCCTGGCTCGTCGACCCGGCGGCGCACGGCGGGCACCGGGAGACGGATCTCGCCCAGCTCGCTCTCTTCGGCGGCATCCCCTACCTGGACCGGGTGCTGGCCGCCTACCAGGAGAGTTGGCCGCTGCCGGACGGGTGGCGCGACAGGGTGCCACTGCATCAACTGCATCTGCTGCTCGTGCACACCGCGCTCTTCGGTGGCAGCTACCGGGATGTGGTCGTCCAGACTGCCCATGCCGTCCTGGGCCGGGCCGAGCGCGCTACGGTCGACAGGTGAGCGTCACCCCGGGGACCGACGGCGTCCTCGTCGACCGGTACGACCGCGTCGCCCGAGACCTGCGCGTGTCCCTCACCGACAAGTGCAACCTGCGCTGCACCTACTGCATGCCGGCGGAAGGGCTGCCCTGGCTGGCCGGCCCCGAGTTGCTGACCGACGAGGAGATCGTCCGGCTGGTCCGGGTGGCCGTCGAGCGGCTCGGTGTGACCGAGGTGCGGTTCACCGGCGGTGAGCCGCTGATCCGACCCGGGCTGCTCGGCATCGTGAGCGCGGTCGCCGCGTTGACACCCCGCCCCCGGGTCTCGCTGACCACCAACGGCATCGGCCTGGACCGGCTGGCCCCGGCGCTGCGCACGGCTGGCCTGGACCGGGTGAACGTCTCACTGGACACCCTGGATCCGGACCGCTTCCTCCGGCTCACCCGCCGCCCCCGCCTCGACGCGGTGCTGGCCGGGCTCGCCGGGGCGGCGGCGGCCGGGCTCAGTCCCGTGAAGATCAATTCTGTGCTGATGCGCGGTGTCAACGAGGACGAGGCGCCGGCCCTGCTCCGCTTCGCTCTCGACCACGACTACCAGCTGCGGATCATCGAGCAGATGCCGTTGGACGCCCAGCACGGCTGGGACCGCGACACGATGGTCACCGCCGAGGAGATCCTGACCTCCCTGCGTACCGCCTTCGATCTCAGTCCCGACCCGACCGAGCGCGGCGCGGCACCGGCAGAGACGTGGCTGGTCGACGGCGGCCCCGCCCGGGTCGGTGTGATCGCCAGCGTCACCCGCCCGTTCTGCGGGGACTGCGACCGCACCCGGCTGACCGCAGACGGCCAGGTCCGCGCCTGCCTCTTCGCAACGGAGGAGTCCGACCTGCGTGCCGCGCTCCGCACCGGCGCGGACGACGACGAGTTGGCGCGTCGCTGGCGTACCGCGATGTGGGGCAAGCGCGCCGGGCACGGCATCGACGACCCCACCTTCCTCCAGCCGACCCGGCCGATGTCCGCGATCGGAGGTTGAGGCGTGGACACGACGCCGCTGACCGTCCGCTACTTCGCGGGTGCCCGCGCCGCCGCCGGGCGCGCCGAAGAGGGCATGCCCGCAGGCCGGTCGCTCGACGCCCTCACGGCCGAGCTGACCCAGCGACACGGCGACCGGCTCGCCGCCGTGCTTCGTGTGGCGAGTTTTCTGGTGGACGGCGTCACCTGTCATGATCGTCAGGCACCCCTGCCGGCCGGGGCCACGATCGATGTCCTGCCCCCGTTCGCGGGCGGCTGAGGGAGGCGCGCGCACATGTTGGCGGTTCTGGGGTTCGTGGCTGTCCTGGCGCTGGCCGTCGGCGGCATCCATTTCTACCTGTGGAAGCGGCTCATTCGGGACACCACCACCCCGGGCCGTTGGCGGCGGGCCGGCGCGATCGCCGCCGTGGTGTTGGCGCTCCTCGTGCCGGTCACCCTCGCCGGAACGCAGGCCGGGCTCTACTGGCTCGCCTGGCCGGGCTACCTGTGGCTCGCGCTGATGTTCTACCTGCTGGTCGTGCTGGTCGTGCTGGAAGTACCGATGCTGGTCACCCGGCTGGTGCTGCGCCGCCGGGTGGTTGCCGCGGAGCCGACCACCGCCGCGCCGGAACCGGTGCTGGTCGGTGCCGCCGGGCCGACCGAGCCGCCGGCCACCGGCGCTGTCGCGGCACCGGACCACGACCCGGCCCGTCGGCTGCTGCTGGCCCGTGGGGCGGCCATCTTCGCCGGCCTCACCGCCACGGGCATCACGGGGTACGGCATCCGCACGGCGCTCGGCCCGCCACGACTCGACCGGGTGCAGATCCCGCTCGCCAAGCTCCCCCGCAGCATGGATGGCCTGCGCATCGCCACCGTCTCCGACATCCACCTCGGCCCGCTGCGCGGTCGGGCACACACCGAGCGGATCGTCGCCGCGATCAACCGGCTCGACGCGGACCTGGTCGCGGTTGTCGGGGACCTGGTCGACGGCTCGGTCGCCGAGCTCGGCTCGGCCGCCGCGCCGCTGCGCGACCTGCGTTCCCGGTACGGCAGCTTCTTCGTCACCGGCAACCACGAGTACTACTCGGGGGTGGAGGAGTGGGTCCAGGAGGTCGATCGGCTCGGCCTGCGGGTGCTGCAGAACCGGCGGCAGGAGATCCAGGCCCGGGGCGGTGTGCTCGACCTGGCCGGCGTGAACGACCTGACGGCGGCGGGCACTGGCCTCGCCGCCGGGCCGGACTTCGCCGCCGCCCTCGGTGACCGCGACCCGAGCCGCCCCGTGGTTCTGCTCGCACACCAGCCGTTGGCGGCGAAGGAGGCGGCCAGGTACGGCGTCGACCTGCAACTGTCCGGGCATACCCACGGCGGGCAGATGGTGCCGTTCAACCTGGCCGTACGACTGGAGCAACCGGTGGTCAGCGGGCTCGGCGAGGTCGACGGCACCAAGGTCTACGTAACCAACGGCGCCGGTTTCTGGGGGCCGCCGGTCCGGGTCGGGGCCGAGCCGCAGATCAGTCTGGTCGAGTTGCGCTCGGCATAGCGAGCGTCACGTCCGCGCGTGGCGGCAGGCGGCCGGCGCGGCGGGCGTGACAGGATGCGGCGTGCCTCCGTTCAGCGCCGTACCCCCCGGTGGCCTCCCGCCATTCGTCGCGGACCTGCACATCCACTCGAAGTACTCGCGCGCGTGCAGCCGTGACCTCACCCTGCCGAACCTCGCGTGGTGGGCTCGGCGTAAGGGCATCGGTCTGCTCGGCACCGGCGACTTCACCCACCCCGCCTGGTACGACCACCTGCGGGAGACGCTGCGCCCGGCCGAGCCGGGGTTGTACCGGCTCGACGCCGAGGCCGAACGGGACATCGCCCGCCGGCTGCCGCCCCGCCTCGCCGGGACGGCGGAGGCGGACCCGGTCCGGTTCATGCTGAGCGTGGAGATCTCCACCATCTACAAGCGGGACGACCTGACCCGCAAGGTGCATCACCTGATCTACCTGCCGGATCTCGACGCGGTGGCCCGCTTCAACACCGCGCTCGGTCGGATCGGCAACCTCGGCTCGGACGGCCGGCCGATCCTCGGCCTGGACTCCCGCGACCTGCTGGAGATCACCCTGGAGGCCAGCCCGGACGGTTACCTGGTGCCGGCGCACATCTGGACGCCGTGGTTCTCCGCGCTGGGCTCCAAGTCCGGCTTCGACGCGATCGCGGACTGCTACGCCGACCTGGCCGAACACATCTTCGCCGTGGAGACGGGGCTCTCCTCCGACCCGGCGATGAACTGGCGGGTCGGGAGCCTGGACGGCTACCAACTGGTGTCCAACTCCGACGCGCACTCGCCACCGGCCCTGGGTCGGGAAGCGACCGTGCTGACCGCCGAACGGGACTACTTCGCCGTCCGGGAGGCGCTGCGGACCGGCGATGGCCTGGCCGGCACCATCGAGTTCTTTCCGGAGGAGGGCAAGTACCACGCGGACGGGCACCGACTGTGTGGGGTCACCTGGTCCCCGGAGCGCACCCGCGCGGCCGGCGGGCGCTGCCCCGAGTGCGGCAAGCCGCTCACCGTGGGCGTCCTCAGCCGGGTCGAGGAGCTGGCGGACCGCCCGGTGGGGCACCGGCCGGCGCACGCCCGTGATGTCACCCACCTGGTGCCGTTGGCCGAGATCCTCGGTGAGATCAACAAGGTGGGCGCCCGGTCGAAGAAGGTCGAGGGGCGACTCAACGAGTTGCTCGCCGCGCTCGGCCCGGAGCTGGAGATCCTGACCACGACGCCGCTGACCGACATCGCGCAGGCAGGTGGTGAGCTGCTGGCCGAGGGCATTGGACGGTTGCGGCGCGGCGAGGTGCACCGGGTGCCGGGCTACGACGGCGAGTACGGGGTGATCACGCTCTTCGACCCGGCGGAGCTGGGCGCCAACGCCGGCACCGCACAGGAGACGCTGTTCGACGTACCGGTGCCGGCGCAGCGGCGACCCACGGAGCCGGCGGCCCGCTCGACGGCCAAGCGCCCGGCGGTGGCGAAAGCGGAGCCGAAGCGTAAGCCGATCCCGGCTCCCGCACCGCCGATCGCGTCGCCGCCGTCTCCCCACGAACCGTTCGAGCCGATGCTCTCCGGCATGGAGGAGGTCGGCACCGGCCTGCTGGACCGGCTGGACGCGATGCAGCGGGTGGCCGCCTCCGCACCCGGCGGTCCGCTGCTCATCGTGGCTGGTCCGGGCACCGGCAAGACCCGGACGCTCACCCACCGGATCGCCTACCTGTGCGCGGAGCTGAACGTCTTTCCCGAGCACTGCCTCGCGATCACGTTCACCCGCCGGGCCGCCGAGGAGCTGCGGCACCGCCTCGACAGCCTGCTCGGCCCGGTCGCGGAGGACGTCACCGTCGGCACGTTCCACGCGCTGGGGTTGACCATTCTGCGGGAGAACGCCGACGCGGCGGGCCTGCCGGCCAGTTTCCGCATCGCGGACGACGCGGAGCGGGCGGCGGCCCGGTCGGAGGCCGGTGACGACAGCGCCGGTTACACCGCGCTGCTGCGCAAGCAGGACCTGGTCGACCTGGACGAGCTGGTGAGCCTGCCGGTGGAGCTACTGAAGGCCGATCGGAAGCTGGTCGAGCGGTATCGGGACCGCTGGCGGTGGATCTTCGTCGACGAGTACCAGGACGTCGACGCGATGCAGTACGAGCTGCTGCAGCTGCTCAGCCCGGCGGACGGCAACCTGTGCGCGATCGGCGACCCGGACCAGGCGATCTACTCGTTCCGGGGCGCCGACGTCGGCTACTTCCTGCGCTTCTCCGCGGACTTCACGGACGCCCGGTTGGTCCGACTCAACCGCAACTACCGCTCGTCGGCGCCGATCCTGGCCGCCGCGGCGCAGGCCATCGCACCGTCCTCGCTGGTCCGCGGCCGGCGACTGGACCCGGCCCGACTCGACCCGGAAGCCCCGCTGGTCGGGCGCTATCCGGCAGGTTCCGTCACCGAGGAAGCCGACTTCGTGGTCCGTACCGTCGACGATCTGGTCGGCGGGCTGTCCCACCGTTCGCTGGACTCGGGTCGGATCGACGGCCGGTCCACCTCGCTGTCGTTCTCCGACATCGCCGTGCTGTACCGCACCGACGCGCAGGCCGCGCCGATCGTGGACGCCCTGACCCGGGCCAACATTCCAGTGCAGAAGCGTTCACACGACCGACTTCGGGATCGGCCGGGGGTGGCGGCGATCGCCCGCGAGCTGCGACACGCCGACGGGTTGGCCGGCTCGCTGGCGGCTCGGGTGCGGCTGGCCGGCCAGGTGGTCGCGGAGCGGTTCGCCGTGCCCACCCTGGATGGCACCGGCACGGTACGTCCCGAGGACGTCCGCTCGGCCGTGGACCTGCTGACCCCGCTGGCCCGACGCTGCGGCGACGACCTGGAGACGTTCCTGTCGCAACTGTCCACCGGTGCGGAGGTGGACGCGCTCGACCCGCGCGCGGAGGCGGTCACGCTGCTCACCCTGCACGCCGCGAAGGGCCTGGAGTTCCCGGTGGTCTTCCTGGTCGGCGTCGAGGACGGGTTGCTGCCGCTGCGCTGGCCGGGCTCGACGACCGACGAGGACGCGGTCGCCGAGGAGCGCCGGCTCTTCTTCGTCGGCCTGACCCGGGCCCAGGACCGGCTGTACGTCAGTCACGCCGCCCGCCGCACCCGACACGGCACGGAGCGGGACTGCGCCCCGTCGCCATTCCTCAGCGTCATCGACCCAGGCCTGTTCGAGCGGTTCGGCGAGACAGAGCCCCGACGCCCCAAAGACCGCCAACTCCGCCTCATCTAACCCCCCGCCCTCTCTCCCCCCTCACCCCCACCGCCGCGCGATCTTGCACTTTCGGTCGCTGTGATACGTGGAATGCCCCTTATGTCGGGGCAGGAAGTGCAAGATCAGCGCGAAAGGGGGGAGGGGACGACGGACCAGGGGTCAGGCTAGGAGGACGGCTAGCCAGGCGCCCGCTAGCAGGGTTGGACCGAGTGGCAGCAGGGTGTCCCGGCGTACCCGCCGCGCGGCTAGCAACCCGAGCACCAGGCCACCGTGCAGCAGGTGAGGCAGGAGCAGCCCGGCCAGCAGAGCGTCCCGGCCCAGCCAGCCGAGCGGCAGGCCGAGAACGGCGGCGAGCTTCACGTCCCCGAAGCCCAACCGGGAGCCGGGCAGCAGGGCCAGCAGCACGTGCGCTGAGCCAGCGACCGCCGCGCCGGCCAGCGCGCCGAGTAACCGGCCGGGAGTGCCGGCCAGCACCGCCGCAGCGGTCAGACCACCGAGGGCCAGCACCCCGGCGACGAGGACCAACGGGTCAGGCAGCCGCAGGCAGGCCAGATCGACCACGGCCAGCACCAGCCCCACCGCCGCAACCGCGAGGAAGACCGGCAGCGCAGGGTCGTCACCCCGGGCGACCGCGAGCCCGGCGAACACCACGGCCGCGACCGCCGGGCTGAGCCACACCCACGCGCCCCGCCGCCGTCGCGGGCCAGCCCCCGACCTGGCCGGCCGGGTGGTGAAGCGCCGGGCCAGTCGGGGTACGACGAGGCCGACCAGCGCGCCGAGCAGCGCGACCGGCACCAGCGCAGCAGCCGACATGGGCCGGACGCTACCGGCGGTCGCTCACCGGCGAGGTCCCCGAACGTGATCCCGCGCCCGCCCGGCGGGGCCGTTCGGTGGTCACCACCAGAGCGACCCCGGCGACGATGACCGCACCGCCGAGCAGCACCTGCGGGGTGATCGGTTCGGCCACCAGCAGCGCACCGAGCGCCACCGCGACCGCCGGATTGACGTAGGCGTACGTCGACACCAGCGAGATGGGAGCGTTGTGCAGAAGCCAGACGTACGCGGTGAACGCCACCAGCGAGCCGGCCACCATGAGATAGGCCAGCGCCAGCCAGGACCGGGTGCTGACCGCCGCCGGGTGGAAATCGGCCAGCTCGCCCCGACCGGCGGCGACGACGGCCAGCAGCAACGCGCCGGCCAGCATCTCGTACACCGTGGCCACGAAGGGGTCGGCGGGCATCCGGATCCGTCCGGACAGGAACGACCCGACCGACCAGGAGGTAGCCGCCGCCACCACGGTCAACGCCCCGACCAGCGGCACCGCGTCCGAGTTGCCGGCGGGCAGCACCAGCAGGATCAGGCCAGCGAAGCCCACGGTGACCCCGGCGAACGTCCAGATCGGTGGCCGGTCCCCGCTGGCCGAGCGCAACAGCACCACGAGCAGCGGCACGGTCGCCACCAGCAACGCGGCGATCCCGGACGGCACCGCCACTCCGGGCGGCCCGGATTCGGCGAGCACCACCAGGCCGTTGCCACCCGCGAGCAGGAGCACCCCGACCAGCGCGGCGGAGCCGAGTTGCCGCCGGTCCACCCGCAGGGCCCCGGGGCCTCGGCGCAGCCGCAGCACGACCGCCAGGATCAGGCCGGCGACGGCGAACCGCAGGGCGGCCGACAGCAGTGAAGGCAGCGTCTCCACGGTGATCCGGATGGCCAGATAGGTGGACCCCCAGAGCACGTAGACCACGATCAACGCGGTCCAGATCAGGGTCGGCGCGGCGCCGGCGCGTCGGTCAGCGAGGGCTGCGGCGCTCGGTGGAGGTGAGCTCATCAGTGGACCACGCTACGGTGACGTTGGAGTCGGCGTCGCGCATTGGTGGCCGGCCTCTCACCACTTGTGCAGGAGGGCGGCATGACGAACTACGGACCACCGGGGGGCGGTAACCCGGGACCGTGGCGTGGGCAACGACCCGACGAGACGCCCGGACGGCCGGTGCAGCAGCCCTATCCGCCGGCAGTCCCGTCATACCCGCCCGCAGCTCCGTCCTATCCGCCCACCGTTCCGTCCTACCCGCCCTCGCCTCAGGGGCGACCTGGGCCGTACGGCGGCCCACCCGCCGCTCCCTACGGAGGTGGTTCAGGGTCGCCCTACGGCGACTCGTACCAGCCTGCGGGGCCGAACCCGGCGTACGGCGGGCAGCCGTACCGGCCCGACGAAGACCCGTACGGCGGGGATCCGGCACCGGGCCGACGCGGTCGGGGACCGCTGATCGCGGTAGTGGCCGTCGTACTGCTGGTGGTGGCTGCCGGCGGTGCGTTCTGGCTCCTGCGCGGGCAGGACGACCCAGCGCCGCTGGCCGCGCCGTCTGGTTCGGCCGTTGCCGGTGAGCCCAGCGCGGACGCGACCGAACCCGCACCGAGCGCCGCAGCGCCGGAGTCGTCGGCAGATCCCCGATTCGCCAAGGTCGGCCAGTGCGTCCGCAACGACGGCGCGGCGGACGGCAAGCCCAAGCTGCTGATCAGCGGCTGCGCCGCGAAGTCGTACGAGGTGCTGAGCCGGATCGACGGCCCGACCAGCGGCGAACGGGACGCGGAGGCCAAGTGCGGGAAGGTCCAGGGTTACACCAACTGGTACTTCTTCGACAGTGAGCTGGACACTCTCGACTTCGTCCTCTGCCTGAAGCAACGCTGAGACCACCCACCCTCGGGGATGACATGACGACCTACGGACCAGCGGGTTCCGGTCAGCCGGACGACCCGTACCAGCGCCCACCAACCGGTTCTGACGGCTCGCCGCCGGTCGACCCAACCGTGCCCCAGTGGGGCACCCCACCGCCCGCCGAGGATCCGACCCGCCAGCAGTGGGGGCCGCCGCCGACCGGCGCGGAGCCGCCGACCGCACCGATGTGGGGGCCGCCGCCGAACAACCCGGAACCGCCGACCGCACCGATGTGGGCACCACCGCCCACCTCGGGCCCGGGATACCCGCCACCCGGGCCGTTCCCACCGGCCGGGCCCATGCCGGGTCACGGGCCCATGCCGGGTCAGCCGCCCGCGCCGTGGGGGCAACCGCCCCCGGGCGGTTACGGGATGCCGCCCGTCGCGCCGGTGAAGAAGACCGGCCGCAAGGTCGCTCTCATCATCACGCTGGTGGTCCTGCTCCTGCTCTGCCCGTGCCTCGGCCTGGCCGGTTGGGCGGTCTGGAAGGTCGCCGATGCCAGCGATGACGCCGCACGTACGCCGTCGACGAGCGCACCGGTCGTTCCGCCCGCCCTGCCCAGCGACGCACCGAGGTCGGCCGCGCCGACTCCGGATGAGGAGTTCGCGAGGGGCGACTGCGTGGTGAACGACGGCACCGAGGACGACGCGGAGTTGCGCAAGGTGCCGTGCGGCCCGAACACCTATCAGGTGCTGCTGCGGATTCCGGCGACGACCGACGCGGACCGGTGCGACACGCTCGCGCCGCAGGCAACCGCGAACTACGTGCACGACAACTCGGTCGACCTGTTCGACTATGTGCTCTGTCTGAAGAAGCGATAGTCCCGATTGCCAAAACTAGGGCTGTCTAGCGTGGACGCTAGACAGCCCTAGTTTTCTGTCGACGGCCTCGACACGCCGGTAGCCCCATCTATGCATGTCTAGCCTCGCAGCTAGATGGCCCGATACTCTGCAATGCGTGGATCCGGTCCGCAACCCGTACGCGCCGGGCGCCGGCCAGCGTCCGCCCGAACTCGCCGGGCGGGGGCGGGAGCTGGACGTCTTCGACATCGTGCTCGAGCGCATCGCACGGGGCCGACCCGAACGCAGCCTGATGCTCACCGGCCTGCGCGGCGTCGGCAAGACGGTTCTGCTCAACACTCTCCGGTCGCAGGCCATCAACCGCCTCTGGGGCAGCGGCAAGATCGAGGCACGGCCGGACCAGTCCTTGCGTCGTCCGGTCGCCGCCGCGCTGCACATGGCGGTCCGGGAGCTCGCCCCCCGACACCGTGCGCCCGATCGGATCGACGGGTTCCTCGGCGTCCTCAAGGCGTTCGCCCAGCGGTCCGCCCCGACCGGCCGGGCCGGTGCCGCCCCGAAACTACGCGACCGGTGGCAGCCCGGCATCGACGTGCCCGCCGCCAGCGGCCGGGCCGACTCCGGCGACATCGAGATCGACCTGGTCGAGCTGTTCAGTGACGCCGCCGCAGTGGCCAGCGACGTGGGCACCGGCATCGCCATCTTCATCGACGAGATGCAGGACCTCGGCCCGGAGGACGTGTCGGCGCTGTGCGCCGCCTGCCATGAGCTGTCCCAGCTCGGCGCGCCGCTGATCGTCGTCGGCGCCGGCCTGCCGCACCTGCCGGCGGTGCTCAGCGCCGCCAAGTCGTACTCCGAACGGTTGTTCCGCTACCAGCGCATCGACCGGCTCGACCGGATCGCCGCCGACCAGGCACTCTGCGCGCCCGCCGAGCGCGAGGAGGTCGAGTACGAGCAGAAGGCACTCGACCTGCTCTACGAGAAGTCCGGCGGCTATCCCTACTTCGTCCAGGCGTACGGCAAAGCGACCTGGGATCACGCGCCGCGCTCGCCGATCACCGCCGCCGACGTGCGGGTCGCCGCGCCCGAGGCGGAAGCCGAACTGGCGGTCGGGTTCTTCGGATCCCGGTTCGAACGGGCCACCCCGGCCGAACGCGAGTACATGCGGGCGATGGCCATGATGTCCGCGGTCGAGGGCGAGTCCGGAGCGGTGGTCCGCGACGACATGGACGCCGCAGTGCCCACCGCGGAGATCGCCCGAGCCCTCGGCCGCAAACCCGCCAGCCTCTCCCCGGCCCGGGACGCGCTGATCAAGAAGGGCCTGATCTACTCCGGTGAGCGGGGCACGGTCGCCTTCACGGTCCCGCACTTCGGCCGGTACCTGCGCACCCAACCGGCCTGACCGGCACACACCGCGTCGGCGCGGTCAGACCTTCGCCCAGGGCGCCGGAAAGAGCACCTCGCCGCGAGGCGGGGGACCTTCATCACTGGTGGACGGCGGCAGCACCAGCGCCTGCCAGGGCTCACCGAGACCGGCCCACGGGCCGGA
This sequence comes from Micromonospora sp. LH3U1, assembly GCF_028475105.1. Classification (NCBI taxonomy): domain Bacteria; kingdom Bacillati; phylum Actinomycetota; class Actinomycetes; order Micromonosporales; family Micromonosporaceae; genus Micromonospora; species Micromonospora sp. LH3U1. The sequence goes on from NZ_CP116936.1 coordinate 7,032,505, forward strand.
CAGACCCAGCTCAGTCGCAGGGCTGAAGCCGAACCGGCGGTAGAAGGCCGGGTTCCCGAGGACCACGACCAGCCGCTCACCCAGCTCGGTGGAGGCGTCCAGGGCGGCCTGCACGACCGCCGTGCCGTGCCCGACACGCTGTCGGTGCGGCGCGACCGCCACCGGGCCGAGTGCCAGAACCGGCACGTCCGAGCCCTGCTCCGGCCGCACACGCACCCGGGTGAGCAGCGCGTAACCGACCACCTCGCCGCCGTACTCGGCGACCATGGCCAGCTCCGGAAACCAGGCGGGAGTGCCGCGCAACTCGTCGACCAGGCTCACCTCCGGCGGCGTCGCCACGTCCGGGCGGGCGAAAGCGGCGGCCAGCACGCGGCGTACCGGGCCGGCGTCGGCCGGGTCCTCAGGTCGTAGCCGCAGCGTGGTCACCCGCGCGACGTTACCCGCCACAGCCGGCGCATCCGTGACGGTCGCTCGAATCGGCGTGGCGCAGGTACACGACCACCGATCCGGATCCTGCTGTTGCCGGGGTAGCAAACGCCGCGACGGGGTATGACTGATCCATGACGCCCGTACGCTCCCTCGCCCGTGCCATGTTGAGCGGGATCTTCGTGGTCAGCGGATACCGCAACTTTCGTTCCCCGCAGCGGCTCGCCCAGAAGGCCGCGCCGGTGACCGAACGGGCGGCGCCGCTGCTGCAGAAGGTGCACCCCAGCTTCCCCACCGGGACCGAGCAGCTGATCCGGATCAACTCGGCGGTGCAGCTCGGCGCCGGGCTGATGCTCGCCACCGGGCGGCTGACGCGGCCCGCCGCGCTGATCCTCGCCGGTACGCTCGTGCCGACGACCATTGCCGGGCATCCCTTCTGGAACGACGACGACCCGGCCACGCGCGACACGAACAAGGTGAATTTCCTGAAGAACGTCGGCCTCTTCGGCGGTTTGCTGCTCGCCGCGGCCGACACCGAGGGCAAGCCGAGTCTGCGCTGGCGAACCGGCCACCGCATCGGCCACTCTCGACGTTCCATGGAGCGCGCCGTCCGGACGGCCAAGCGGGAGGCCCGGATCGCCGTCCGCTCCGCCTCCACCGCACGGCGACTCCCCGGCTGACCTGCGTCGATCCGTTCCTGTGCCACCCCCATCCCCCGCTAAGGCCGCGAATTACCTGAACCACCCGGTAGGCGTTAACGCGGTGGAAATGTCAAAAACATGTGTGGGATCGGACACGGTCGCATAACGCGGGAGGCACTGACGTGAGGCGCCGCTCTAGGCTCCGTGCAGGACCTGGACGGGTAGGACGACCTTGGTACGGGGGTGGCCACGCCATGCCGACGGCTGTCGGTAGACGGGCGGACCGCCTCGCCCCAATCCAACGTGTGACGCGCGGGATCGACCGCGTGACGCGCGGGATCGATCGCAGGAACGTCGTACGGGGCGCCATCGTGGCTGCCGTCGCCTACGCCGCATGGCTCGCCATCGGTGCTTTCGGGCGGCCGTACAACTTCTTCGACATGAAGATCTACCACGGTGCCGTGGTGTGGTGGGCGAGCGGTCACGAGCTCTACGAGTTCATCGCGCCCGGAACCACGCTCGGCTTCACCTACCCGCCGTTCGCCGGGCTGGTCATGCTGCCGATGGCGCAGCTGCCGATCGGCGCGGCCGGCCTGGTCAACGCTGGCGCCAGCATCGCCGCGTTGGCGCTGGTGCTGGCCGGGTTGCTCCGCCCGATCGTGGACCGGCTGGGCTGGCCACTGTGGTTCACGGTGGCTGTGGCGGTGCCGCTCGCGGTCGCCATCGAGCCGAGTCGGGAGACCCTTGGCTACGGCCAGGTCAACATCCTGCTGTTCGCGTTGATCATGGCTGATCTGATCGGCCTTCGCTGGCGCTCCCGCCGGGGCACCCACTACGCCGCGACGGACGGCCCCCTGCTGCGCTTCATCTACGGCGGGGCCTGGGCCGGCGTCGGCATCGGCCTGGCCACCGCGGTCAAGCTCACCCCGGCGCTGTTCATCGCCTACCTCCTGCTCACTCGCCAGTGGCGGGTGGCGGCCACTGCCATCGGCACCACGATCGGCGTGACGGTGGCGACCTTCGCGATCGTCGGCGACGAGTCGCGAACCTACTTCGGCAGCGTGCTCTGGCAGACGGAGCGGGTCGGCGCGGCAGACATGACGCCCAACCAGTCACTCGCCGGCCTACTCGCCCGGCTGTACGACTCGATCGAGACCCCCGGGCTGCTCTGGCTCGCCTTCTCGGTGCTGATCCTGGCGCTGGGCCTGTCCCGGGCGGCCAGTTCCCGCGCCGACGGTGACGAGCTGACCGCGTTCACGCTGGTCGGACTGACCGCGAACGTGATCAGCCCGATCTCCTGGACGCACCACCTCGTCTGGGTGATCCCGGCGATCATCGTGCTGGCCGACGCCGCGGTGCGCCGCCGGGAGGCGAGCCGGGGGATGCCGCTGCGCACCGGCCAGGGCCAGGTGTTCGGCGGGCTGCCCGGGGTGAACGGGCTCCGCCCGCCGATCTGGTATCCCACGCTGACCGGGCTCCGCCACGGCGTCGCCGCGATCGGGCTCTACCTGCTTTTCCTGATCTCCCCGATCTGGCCGTACGAGCACCAACTACCGGAGATGTCGCACTATCAGGATGGTCTCTTCGGTGCGCTGATGGAGAACTCGCTCGCGGTCGCGCTGATCGTGCTGGTCGCAGCCCTGCCGTGGCGCCCGGGCGCGGAGCCGGCGTTCTACGGCGACCGGCTCGCCAGAGGCGTGCTGGTCAACGGCCGCCGCTGAACGAACGCGGTCAGGGGCAGTTGACCCATTCCTCGGTGCCGTCGGTGAAGACCTGCCGCTTCCAGATCGGCAGGCGCGCCTTGACCTCGTCGACCAGTCGGGCGCAGGCCGCGAAGGCAGCCGCCCGATGCGCGGTGCTCACGGCGGCCACCAGCGCCACGTCACCGATCGCCAGCGGGCCGACCCGGTGCGACACCGCCACCGCGTAGACGTCGGGCTCTGCGGCGATCTCGGCGGCCACCTCGCGAAGCACCTGTGCGGCGCTCGGGTGTCCCTCGTATTCCAGGCTCGTGACCTGGCGGCCGTGGTCGTGATCGCGGACCACGCCCTGGAAGGAGACCACGGCGCCGGCCCGGCGGTCGGCGACCGCCGCCTCGTGCGTGGCGAGGTCGAGCGGCTGGTCGGTGATCTCGCCGAAGGTGATCGCCGGCGCGGTCACGACGCACGCTCCCCGGGAAGCAGCGGCAACGGCACGATCGGCACCCGATCGCCGGTCTTGCCGCTGGTGCCGGGCCGGATGACGGCGAACCCGTCCGCGCCGGCCAGCCCGCGCAGCATCGCCGAGCCGACGTGTCGCACCGGGGACGCGGTCCCGGCGGCCCGGTCCAACCGGACCAACGCCAGGTGGGTGTGGTCACCGCGACCGGGCACCGCCTCGGTCAACGTGGCGTGCGGCAGCACCGGCATCGAGCGGGCCTGCAGGCCGGCGAGCAGCGGGGCGACCAGCGACACCAGCGCGACGATGGCGGACTGCGGGTTGCCCGGCAGCCCCGCCACGAACCGGACCCGCCCATCGTGGCCGGACAACCGGGCCAGCAGCATCGGGAAGCCCGGCCGGACCGCCACCGTGTTGACCACGTAGTCGGCGCCGAGCGCCTCCAGGGTCGGGTGCAGGTGGTCGACCGGGCCGTTCATCGTGCCGCCGGTGGTGCACACCAGGTCGGCACTGGCCAACGCCGAGCGCAGGGCCGCCACGTGCGCGGGCAGCGTGTCGGCCACCGGGCCGACCACGTCGGATGGGCGGACCTGACAGCCGTACCGCCGCAGCCACGCCGGCACCGCAGGGCCCAGCGCGTCCCGGACCCGACCGGCCGAGGGAGGGCCCGCGGTCAGCAGCTCGTCGCCGAACACCAGCAGCGCGGCGCGCGGCGCCCGCCGGACCCGCAGGGTGTCGTGCCCGCAGGCGGCCGCCAGGCCGATCACCGCCGGGTCGACCGGCGTGCCGACCGGCAGAAGTTCCTCACCGGAGTACGCCTCCTCGCCGGGCTTCCGCCACTCGGGCGTCTCCCGGGGAGTGCCGGCGACCAGGCCCTCGACAGTCGTGGACTCCTCCACGCGCAGCACGGCGGTGGCGCCCTCCGGCACCATGGCCCCGGTCGCGATCTCGACGGTCGTGTCGTCCTCGGTGAGCGGCGCGGGGGTGCTGCCCGCCAGCACCCGGCCGACGACCCGCCACGGGCCGTCGCCGCGAACCGCCCAGCCGTCCACGCTGGAGGTCGGGAAGGCGGGCAGGTCGGTGCGGGTGGTCAACGGCTCGGCCAGGGTCGACCCGTCGGTATCGACCAGTGGTCGGGCGACGGCGGGCAGCGCGGCGGCCAACCCGACCGCGTAGACCCGCGACCGCGCTTCCTCCCACCCGGCCGGTGGGGGTGCGGCGACCCGATCCGCGGTGGGTGCGGTTTCCGTGCTCACCGACCGAGCCTAGCGGCACGGACCGACACCCGCCCGAGCCTGGCGTGCACCGGTCCGAGGTCACCGCCGCGAATTCAGTGGTCACCGCCGCGAATTCAGTGGTCTCCGCCGCGAAGCTGGTCGACGGTGTGCCCGAGGATCGGCCCGAGCACGGCCAGGCCGTCCCGGGCGCCGCCGGTCGAGCCGGGCAGGTTGACCACCAGCATCCGGCCGGCGACCCCGGCCAACCCTCGGGACAGCACCGAGGTGGGCACCCGGTCACGACTGTGCGCGCGGATCGCCTCAGCGATGCCGGGGATCTCGTAATCCAGCAGACCCCGAGTCACGTCCGGCGTCCGATCCGACGGGGTAACCCCGGTGCCACCGCTGGTCAGCACCACGTCGACCCCGTCGGCGCGGGCCGCCTGCAAGGCGATGCCGACCGGCTCACCGTCGGGCACCACCACCGGCTCGTCGACCTGGCACCCCAACTCGCGCAGACCGGCGACGAGCAACGGACCACTGGTGTCGGCGTAGACACCGGCCGCGGCCCGGTTGGACGCGACGATCACCCGGGCCCGGATCACGGCCGGTCCTCCGGCCGGACCCACTCGCCGGTCTTGCCGCCCTCCTTGCGGAGCACCCGGACCGCCTCCACCGAGGCCGCCGGGTCGACCGCCTTGACCATGTCGACCAGAGCGAGACCAGCGACGGCGACCGCCGTGAGTGCCTCCATCTCCACCCCCGTACGGTCCGCCGTGCGGGCGGTGACCGTGATCTCCACGGTGTCGGCGGTCAACCGCAGGTCGACGGTGACGCCGTGCAGGGCGATCGGGTGGCAGAGCGGGATCAGGTCCGGAGTGCGCTTGGCCCCCATGATCCCGGCCAGTCGACCGACCGCCAACGCGTCGCCCTTGGGCAGCCCGTCGCGGTGCAGCAGGTCGATGACCTCGGGCGTGGTCCGCAAACGGCCGGCCGCGACGGCCAGCCGGCCCGTCACCGCCTTGGCGGAGACGTCGACCATGCGGGCCGCGCCAGCGCGGTCGACGTGGCTGAGCTGCGCGGGTTCGGTCACGGCCGTGAGCCTATCGGTGCGGTACGACGGTGCTCGGAAGGAGCGGCGTCACACTATCCGCCGCGCCGGGTGCTGACGGCGCACCGGCGGGACGCCACTCCTTCCTCACCGACCCGCCGCCGAGGTCGCTGGGGGGACCCGGCAGCGGGTGCGTGTCGACGACCCGGTTCTGCCCAGAGGGCAGAACCTCCCCCGTTCGCCGATACGGCCGAGAAGCTACCCGGCTCGGCGATAAGAAATCGATAAGCGCCGTCCCTGCTGGTCAGCGCCCCGCGTGCACGGCGTGTCAACCCAACTCGACGAGACGGCGTTCGGCCTCGAAGCGCTCCGGCACACCCATCCGCCGGAAGATCGCCAACGCCCGCTCCCAGTGCCGCCGGGACTCGGCCGAGTCGACGCGGGCGAAGTGTTCGGCAAGCCCGGCCAAGGCTCGTCCCTGCTCGTACGGGTGTGAGATCCGAGTCGCCAACCGCAACGCCTCCCGGTGCATGTCGGCCGCCTCGCCGCCCCGCCCCTGCGCCAGCAGGGTGCGCCCGAGCTCGTTCAACGCAGCTGCCTCGACGTGTCGTTCCCCAGAACCGATCGACAACTTCCGGGCCACCTCATGCTCCTGCTGGGCCTCGACCAGACGGCCCAGACCGCGGTAGGCGATCCCGAGGTCGTTGCGCACCTCGGCCTCCGCATACCGGTGGCCGGTGCGGTCGCGCAGCGCCAACGAGGCCATGAGGATCCGGATTGCCTGCGGAAGGTCACCCATGCGGATGCGTACGGCGCCGATGTGGCTGAGTGCGTTGAGCGTGTGGAATTCGTCGGAGTTCGTCCGGGCCCACGCCAGGTGCAGGCGGTGCAGCCGTAGCGCCTCCTCGTAGCGACCCAGCGACGTCAACGCCAAACCAAGATTCGGCAGCAGCATCGGCACCCCGACGTTTCCATACACTTTGCAATCCCGCAGACAGTCGAAGCCCAGCGTCACCGCCTCGGTCAGCTGACCGCTCCACCAGTAGACAGCGGCGAGGTTGGCGCGGTATCGCGCCGCGTTCAGGACATCCGGCGAGTTGCGGGAGAGGTCGACCGCACGGGTCAGGTGGTCAAGCGCCCCCCGGTTGTCCCCGGTGCGGACGTAGGCGGAGGCCAGGTAGTTGTTCGTCAACGCCATCGCTTCGATTTCTCCCGTTGCCTCCGCCGCGCTCAGGGCATGGCGGTGGGTCAGGATGATGTCCTCGAAGTATCCGCGGATATAGCAGAACCGCCAGATTGCACGAGCCAGCCGCCACGAGTGCTCGTGAAAGCCCGACTCGAGCGCCGACAACACCATCCTGACCAGGTCTGCTCGCTCCGTTTCCAGCCAGTCCGCAGTGAGTTCGCCGATGGCTTCGACCAGCTCAGGCCTTCCGAACGGGAGGTGATTGACCTGGGACCTGATGACGCCGGGCTCCAGTGTCTCGGCGACCCTGAAGGCGGCCTCCAGCACGAAGCCGAACAGCTGTGCCAGTCCGAGCCTTCGGTCGTTGGGGGAGTCAATGCGTAAGCCCAGTTCGACGGAGTACTGGCGCATGAGGTCGTGCAGTCGATATCGCGTCGAGTCCAGGTCCTCCACCAGGTTCCTGTCGACGAGGTCCTCGAGCGCCGCACGAGCTTCCGCAACCGTCAGGCCAGTCAGTGCGGCGACTGCAGGCAGGCTGAAGCGGTTACCGGGATAGAGACCCAGAAACCGGAAGACACGCTTAGTCGAATCTGGGAGAGGCTCATAGGAAGCGGCGAAGGCGCCGGTGACAGTGCTCTCTTCCTGAGCTAGGTGGTGCAGCACCAGGGGATCGCCAGCCATTTGTTCGGCAAGGTCCGCCAACCGCCAGCCGCCCCGATGGGCCAGTCTGGCACCGGCCAGCCGAATCGCCAGGGGAAGGTGCCCACATCGCCGGACCACCTCAGAGGCAGCCTCCGGCTCCGCTTCGACCCTGACCCGACCGACGCTCAAGCCAAGGAGATCCACACTCTCCTGAGGGCTCATGACCGGCAGCGTCTGCGACGGCCCGACATCCGGGTGGGACAGACGTCGCCGCGAGGTCACCAGCACGACGGTCGTCGGCTCGGCCGGCAAGAGAGGCATGATCTGCTCGCTGCTCGCTGCGTTGTCCAGAACTATCACTGACCGCCGACGGGCCAACTCCTGTCGCCACAACTCAACTCTGGCGTCGAGTTCGACTGGAACGCGATTGGCTGGCACGCCGAGCTGTCGAAGCAGGGTGACCAGGGCACTCGCCGGCTCCACCCGGCTCTTCTCGCCATGCCCACACAGGTCGATGAACAATGCGGCATCCGGGTATCGGTCGGACAGCCGGCGCGCCAGGTGCACGGCGAGGGTCGTTTTACCACTGCCCGCCATCCCGTCGATGATGTGCACGGCTGACACTCGTTCCTCGACCCTTCGGGTCTCCGCCAGTAGTCGCGACAACACACCCTCCCGCCCGACGAAATCAGTGACCGCCCGGGGAAGGTGATCCACGGGGTCGACCCGACCCGCCTGTTCGGCGACCGCACCAACCGCGCCCGCTACGGAACCCGCTGGGCTGGTTCCCCCATCGCGGACGACGACGCGGGCCGAGCTTGGGCGCGACACCGCCGCGACAATCGACCGGCGCAACTCTCGGATGTTGCCCCCGGGATCTACTCCTAACTCCGTGATCAGTTTTGTCCGGATCTGGTCGTACGCCGCCAGCGCCTCCACGTTGTCCCCGCGCTCGTACAGAGCCCGCATGAGAAGGACGTAGGCCGGCTCGCGGAGGGGATGTCGAGCCACTACTTCACGCAGTAACGGAATCGCCAGGTCGTCCCGGCCCGATCTCAGCTGTACGTCGGCGAGAAGCTCCACGGTCAACAGCCGCTCCTCTTCGGTCGCGACGGTTCGGGCGGCAAGGACGGGTCCGAGCGGGATGCCGGCGAGCATCGGACCATGCCACCGAGCCAAGGCGCGGCCCAATAGCTCCCTCGCCTCGTCCAGATTTCCGGTCGTCAGGGCGTCCCGACCTGCGCGACGCTCCGTCTCGAAGAGAGAGACATCGATCAGATCGGGCCGCAAAACGAGCCGATAGCCGTGGCGTTGCCGCACGATAGCCCGTTGACCAGGCTGCAAAGTCTCGAAGCCTCGGCGCAGATTGGCGGCGTAGGTCCGCACATTCGCGACTGCGGATTGCGGAGGGCAATCGGGCCATAACTCATCGACAAGATCTTCCAAAGTCACCAGCTGGCCAGGCTGAACTGCGAGCATCGCGAAGACTGCCTGCTGTTTTGGCGTGCCCAGGTGCAAAGTGCGGGCGGGGAGTTGCACCGAGAGGCCGCCAAGAACTCGAATCTCCACCCGTCCCCCTACCTCAATGGCAGTGACGTATCCAGTCGATCACGCACCGAAGCTTACGGTCGCCAGCTCAACCGGCCTACCTCGCAAGCCTTAGCTCCACCTGGAATGATCTGCTCCAGGCGCTTCCTCACGAACGATCCGATTCGCCTCGACAGGTGGCCCGAAGTGCGGATGAACCAGGGAGCTGGGCTCCGCGACACTGAGTACGCCTTGCAAGTTGCGGCATCAATGGTCGGTCCATCCCGGCTGATCGGTATGAAGAGTTGAGCGCTCCGCTCAGGGGTGTGGACAGAAAGTGACATATCCGCCTTAGCTTGGCTAATGTTGCGCATACCGACATTAATTATTCCTTCCTGCACACGAACCTCCCTACTCTCTGCCTACGAACGAATGGCGTCCTAGAGGGCGATCCGTAGTGGCAGGGGGGTCGAACGATGCGCAACAGCACCGAGTGGGACTAGTCCAGCTTCAGCCCGATGCAAACCCTCGACGCTGAAGGGATGCCAGATGCGCAGCACCGAATGGGACTGATTCCTTATCACCTCGACGACACAGCGGTACGCTGCCCGTCAGCGGACACCGACGGTGGGTTACGGGTGAGGTTGAGTGAGCCGGACGACGCGTCGTCAGACGGGATTCGACCCACGCCTGCTCAGTCTCGTCGGAGTGCTGGTGCTGCTGGCAACCGTCGTCGCCGTGACAGCAGCAATCGCGACCAGACGCAACGTGCCCGACAGCGCAGGAGACGTCTCAACGATCTCGGCGCTCGTCCTGATGATCGCACTAGGGGCAGTCGTCAAGGCGCGTCTCCGGATCAGATCCACGACCTTCTCGTTCGCCTGGGTGGAGACGGCCATTGTTCTCGGGCTAGCTCTCGCCCCGTCACCCTGGGTAATTCTGTCCACGGGCGTCGGCATCGCCTGCGTCTCACTTCTCAACCGGCTGACTGCCATCAAAACGGCTTTCGGTATCGCCAAACACACTCTCGTGGCGGGTGGCGCCACTCTAGTGATCATGCTCCTCGGCCAGCGCTGGCCACCGGACGGCTTATGGAACCACCTCATACTGCTCGGGGTGGTCTACCTTGCCGCCGCAGTACTCGATGATCTACTGGCCATACCGGTCATCGCCCTGGCGTCGGGCACTCGGATCGCCCGACAGTTCCGCAATCACCTCGACCTACGGCTAGCCGGATTCGCCGTCCGGTTCGTGGTGGCCGCCCTCACCTTGATCATCCTCAAGGCGGATCAACGGCTACTGCTCGCCGTTCCGCCCCTGGTCCTGAGCCTGCACCTGGCCTACTCCGCGCGCATCCGGGGGCGCACCGAACAGCAGGCGTGGCAGCGGCTGGCCCGGACCACCGACGCGCTCAACGTGGTCGACCTGGACAACGTCCTCACCACCGCCGTCACCCAGGCCGCCGAGTTGTTCTCCGCCGACGAGGTCGAGATCGAGCTGCACGACGGCGGTCGCACCGTACGCGGTGGCACCGGCGGCATCACCTTCGACGGTCCGACCGGTACGCCCACCGACGTGGACGGCACGATCGTCCCCACACCGCTGGAAGGGCATGACCGGACTGTCGATGTCGGCGTGCTGCGGCTGCGTTTCCGCGGCCCCGTGCAGCTCTCCGAGCGGGAGCAGTACACCCTGCGTACCTTCGCGTCCGCGCTCTGCACGGCCGTTCGTAACGCGCAGGCGTACGCCGAGCTGGCCCGGGTCGCCGACGAGCACGCGTACGCGGCCGCGCACGACGCGCTGACCGGCCTGGCCAACCGCCGGCACCTCCTCGACGAGGGCACCGAGCAGTTGAGCGCCCGGCACGCGGACGGGGTGACCGCGCTGGTGCTGATCGACCTCAACCACTTCAAGGAAGTCAACGACACGCTCGGGCACGCCGCTGGTGACCAGGTGCTGGTGCAGGTCGCCGACCGGTTGCGGGGCGCCGCCCAGGCGAGCGACCTGGTGGCCCGTCTCGGCGGCGACGAGTTCGCCGTACTCCTGCGTGGGCTGCCGGCCCCGGCGGTGGCCGCGCACCGGGCCGAGACACTGCTCGCGGCTCTGCATGAGCCGTTCGAGCTGGACGGCATGCGGATCAGCGTCGAGGCCAGCGGCGGGATCTCCGTCGCCCCGTCGAGCGGTGGCATGGCCGAGTTGCTGCGCCGCGCGGACGTGGCCATGTACCAGGCGAAGCGGGCCGGGCAGAGGATCTCCACGTACGCCCCGACCCGGGACACCGCCGACCTGGGCCGCCTCACCCTCGGGGGCGACCTGCCACGGGCCGTCGCCGACCACGAGTTCGTCGTCAACTTCCAACCGATCGTCGACCTGGCCACCGGTGAGGTGACCAGCGCGGAGGCGCTGGCCCGCTGGCACCACCCCACCCACGGAATGATCGACCCGCTGCGCTTCCTGGAGGCGGTGGAGCGTTCGGGCCTGCTGCCGGCCTTCGCCGAAGCGATCCTCGATCAGGCGCTGATCGCGGCGGCCAATTGGCGCGACGCCGGCTTCGACATACCGGTCGCGGTCAACGTGTCCCCGCGCAGCCTGCTCGACGCCCGCTTCCCAGGCTCGGTGCTGGCCCGCCTGCGCGCCCACGACCTACCGCCGGACCGGCTGGTGCTGGAGCTGACCGAGACGCTGACGCTGAGCCAACTCGACGTGGTCGACCGGGTGCTCAGCCGGCTGCGCGACGAGGGCGTCCGGTTGGCGTTGGACGACTTCGGCACCGGCTACTCCTCGCTCTCCCTGCTCTCCCGCATCCCGGTGCACGAGTTGAAGATCGACCGCAGCTTCGTGACGACGATGGAGAGTTCGGCGGAGGCCGCCGCCGTCATCCGCTCCACGCTCGATTTGGGCCGCAGTCTCGACCTGGATGTGGTGGCCGAGGGCGTGGAGAGCGAGCCACAGCGGCGGGCCCTCTGGGAGTTGGGCTGCGTCGCCGGCCAGGGGCACCTGTTCGCCCGGCCGATGCCGGCCGGCACCCTGCTCGCGGCGATGCAGCGCGGTTCGGGCGGCCGGCCGGGTGCCCTGGCCGCGCCGCTGCACGACGCTGGCGCGGTGATCCGGTTGAACCAGAACCGCCGCCAGGCCGGCCGTTCCCGCCCCGATCGCCTGCCGCACCTGCCCGCCTGATCTGGCGGCCCGGTGCGGGAGCAGGCCGGTCTGCCAGACTGGCGCCGTGATCGCCGACGACCCGACCGCACGCCGCCGTCGCTGGCACTGGCACTGGCGGACGCTCGACACCGCCGCCGGCGGGCTCGCCCTCGACCTCGGCCTCTACGCCGTCTCTGCCATCTTCGCCGCGATCACCGCGGTCACATCGACCCTGCTGCCGCACCGGGCCTGGGGCGCGGTCGCCGCCGTCGGGTACCTGGTCGCGGCGCTGGTGGCGATCGCTCAACTCCTGCTGCGTCGGCGCTCCCCGGCATCCCGGCTGGTCGGTCTGCCAGCTCGCTGGGCCGTCACCGGATTCGCCTGGGCGGGCACCGCACTGCTGCCCCTGCTCTGGCAGAGCATCGAGCGGGCCAGCGGGCGAACCGACCGGGCCCAAGAGGAGGTGCTGGTCGTGGAGCAGGCCGGCATCCGCCTCCTCGAACACGGCACGCCGTACCTCGGACCCGACGCGATAGCCGCCCTGCCACCCGGCGAGCAACTGCTCGGCTACACCCCGTACCAGCCCGGCATGGCGATGTTCGGCCTGCCCAGAGCACTCGCCGACACCTGGTGGACCGACTCCCGCGTCTGGTTCGCGGTGGGCACCGCGCTGGCGCTCGCACTCGCCGTGGCCGCCCTGCGCAGAACACCGGGCACCACCGGCCAGGCCGCCACCGCCGACACAGCTCACCGGCGGAACGCCGCGGTGCTGCGGGGCGTGCAGGCGGCCACCGTACTGCCGATCTGCGCCCTCACCCTCGCCACCGGCGGCGACGACCTGCCCGTACTCGCGCTCTGCCTGCTGGCCCTCGCGCTCGCCGCCGCCGACCGACCGGGCCGGGCCGGCCTCGCGGTCGGGCTTGCTGGCGCGCTGAAGCTGTTCGCCTGGCCGGTCGCCCTGGTCCTGATCGTCTGGGGCCTGACCCGGCGCGCCGGCATTCGGGTCGCCGCCGGCGCGATCGGCCTGCCCGTCGCCGCCCTCCTGCCGGCGATGCTGGTCGACCGCGACGCGCTGACCGAGAACGTGCTGCGCTTCCCCCTCGGTCACGGCCTGGTCACCAGCCCCGCGCAGTCGCCGTTCCCCGGCTACCTGATCGCCACCGCCCTGCCCTCCGGCCGGCTGATCGCCGCCGCGCTACTTGTCGCGGCCGGCGTGACCATCGCCGTCCGGCTCGCCCGCCGCCCGCCCCGCACCGCCGTCGCCACCGCGCTGATCTGCGGGTACGGGCTGCTCGTCGCCATCGCTCTGATGCCCTCGACCCGCTTCGGCTACCTGCTGTACCCGTTGGCCCTGCTCACCTGGGCACCCGCCCTGCACCGCCCGGTCGACACGCCGACCGCCTCGGTCCCCGCTGACCTGTCCGGTCGGACCACTTCGGCGTAACTGCCAGGCGGAAGGGTCGGTCAGGGCGTAGACCTGAAGACATGACGACGTACCGCGACCGTGCCGAGGCGGGCCGGGTGCTCTCCGATCGGCTCACCGCACTCATCGGCGATCCGGACGTCGTCGTCCTCGGCCTCGTCCGCGGCGGCGTGCCGGTCGCCCGGATCGTCGCCGAACGGCTCGGCGCGCCACTGGACGTGCTGGTCGTCCGCAAGCTCGGCATGCCGTGGGCCCGGGAGGTCGCCTTCGGCGCACTCGGGCCGGGCGGTGTCCAGGTGCTCAACGACGCGGTGGCCAGCGGACTCAGCAGCGACGACATCGCCGAGGTCAGCCATCGGGAGCAGACCGAATTGGAACGCCGGGAGCGGCTCTACCGCGGCGGTCGCGCACAGTTGGACCTCACCGGGCGGACCGCGGTGATCGTCGACGACGGCCTGGCCACCGGCGCTACCGCCCGTGCCGCCGTGGCGGTCGTCCGCCAACTCGGGGCACACCGGGTCGTGGTCGCGGTCCCGGTCGGCGCGCAGGAGGCGTACGAGTTGCTCGCCGCCGAGGCGGACCAGGTCATCTGCACCCAACGCCCACCGGATTTCGGTGCGGTGAGCGTCTACTACGAGGACTTCCACGAAGTTTCCGACGAGGAAGTCGCCGAGGCGCTCACAGCAACTGCCTAGGTCGAGCGGGTACCGTCGGGCGATGAGTAGTCTCACCTGTCCCAAGTGTCACGGAGATATGCGCCAGTACGAGCGCAGCGGCGTCGTCATCGACCAGTGCGGGGAGTGCCGAGGCATCTTCCTGGACCGCGGCGAGTTGGAGAAGCTGTTCGAGGCGGAGGCCAACTGGAGTCGCCAACAGGGTGGTGGCGCGCCAGCGCAGCCCGCCCAGCAGCCGGCCGGCTACCCGCCCCCGCCGCCTCCGGCGCAGCCCGGTTACGGTGCCGTTCCGCCGCCCCCGCCCGCACACGGCTACCCGCCGGCGCCGGCCTACGGCCACCAGCAGCAACAGCACCAGGGTTACCACGGGCACTACCGACAGAAGAAGCGCAAGGGCTTCCTCGACGACATGTTCGGCTGAGCCGAGACCGGCAGCCCGCCCGGGTCGATCCACGCATCGGCCCGGGCACATCGTCGGGACGGTCCATGCGAGGCTGAATCGCATGACGGCGATCCGACCGGACGATGCGCTGGCCCAGGCGTACGACGGGATCACCGCGGTGGTCGGCGACCTGGACGACGCTGACCTGCAACGAGCCACCCGGTGCCAGGGCTGGCTCGTCGCGGACCTGCTGCTCCACCTGCTCGGCGACGCCCAGCGGGCACTTGTCGCTCTGGCCAGCCCCGCCGAGGGTCCCGCCGACGTCGACGACGTGAGCTACTGGCGTGACTTCCCCGCCAGCGCTGACGACGACACCCGGCACGCCTGGTGGGTCCGCCGATCGGCCGCCGCGTTCGACCGCCCGACCGGGATCGTCCGGCTCTGGCGGGAGACCGCCCCTGCGGCCGTCCGCGCCGCCGCGTCAGCCAACCCCGAGGGGTACGTGACCACGCAGGGGCACGTACTGCGCGTACCGGATTTCCTCGCCACCCTGACCACCGAGGCCGTCGTCCATCACCTGGACCTGACAGCAGACCTGCCCGGCGCGCCGCCGCCCGGCCCATTGGCGGTACGCGTCGCGGTGGCCACCATGGACGGCCTGCTCAGCGACGACACGGTTCGCCCCACCGCCTGGAACGACCACGACTTCCTGCTGAAAGCCACCGGGCGCGTCCCGCTCACCGACCGGGACCGGCTGGAGTTGGGCGAGTCGGCGGGCTGGTTTCCGCTGCTCGGCTGACCTGCCCCCGCGTTGATCAGCCGATGGCCATGTCCACGAAACGGGACAGGTGCAGTTGGGCCGCGACGGTCACGGTGTCGGTCGGTCCATTTCGATGCTTGGCAACAATAAAATCCGCCTCGCCCGCCCGCGGCGACTCCTTGTCGTAGTAGTCGTCGCGGTGCAGAAGGATGACAACGTCGGCATCCTGCTCAATCGATCCCGATTCACGCAAATCGGACAACTGGGGCCGCTTGTCGGTGCGCTGCTCCGGGCCACGGTTCAGCTGACTGACCGCGATGACCGGGCACTCGACCTCCTTGGCCAACAGCTTCAGACCACGCGAAAGGTCTGCGACCTCCTGCTGGCGGCTCTCGGTGCGCTTCGGTGAGGTCATCAGCTGGAGATAGTCGACCACGATCATCTTGAGGTCGTGCCGCTGCTTGAGCCGACGAGCCTTGGCCCGGATCTCCATCAGGTTCATGCTCGGCGTGTCGTCGACGAAGAGCGGCGCCTCGCTGATCTCGCCCATGCATCGGGCCAGCTTGGTCCAGTCGTCGTCGGAGAGTTGTCCACTACGCAGCACGTGCAGTGGCACCCGCGCCTCGGCCGAGAGCAGTCGCATCACGATCTCGACCTTGCTCATTTCCAGCGAGAAGATCGCGGCGGCCTGGTTGGCGCGAATCGCGGCATGTCGGGCAAAGTCCATGCTGGCCGTGCTGTTGTGAGTAGGAATCATTGCCCGGCTGGCCAGGTAGAGATGGTCGGGGTTGTCGACCGTGACACACCGGACCGGAACGCTCGGCACCGGGCGAACGTCGACGATGAACCGCGAGGTCGTCCGGACGTCGGAGGCGGTGCGGCGGCGTTCGGCGTGCGCATCCTGCTTTCGCTTGAGCCGGAAGATGGCATCTGGCGTGGAGAAGTTCAACGTGTACGCGATGGACGACTCGGGGGTGCGACCGCGTACCGGCTTCGCGGTGACCGTGCAGCGGTAGCCGAGGCTGACGACGAGTTCGCGCACGTTCTCCGCCAACCGCTTCGAGGTCGACGTGTACTGGAGGTTGCCGGCGGGGGCGACGGTGCCGTCGTTGTCCATCAGCCCAGCCAGCAGCGCTCGGCGCTGAGCCTCTGAGGCGCGCAGGTAGCCGCCCGGGATGTGCTTGTCAGCCGCCACCCCGATCTGACGCAACAGCCCGAGGAAAGATCCGTTCCGGCTGTGGCAGCCGGCATACTTCATGGTTGCTGGATTCTCACGCAGCGCCCGGGTCGAACCGCCGCAGTCCACGCAGAAGCCGTTTTCACGAGCGGCAGGCTTGGGCGGCAACAGGATGGTGTAGACCATCGGCCCGGTGGGCCGAACGGCGAAGCCGTCCGCCTCGACCTGCGTGACCATTTCCGGATCGGCGGTGGTAAATCGGCTGGCCGCGGTGTGGCCGTCGCCGAGCCACACCCCCAACGTGTAGGGCGGGACCAACAACTCCCGGTCCGAAAGCTGAAGGGGAGCGCTGTTCCGTACGGCGTGGTTGAGCCGTCGTTCGGCGGTGGCAGTACGCAGCGTGGCCGCGATCTCGGCAGTGGTCACGACACCGTCGTGGTCGGCCCGGCTGTCAGCATTGACCTCCCGCTCGGCCCGTTGAAGAAGCGCGCCCAGAAGCGGACCGGCCGGATAGCCGGGCGCAGCCAAGTTCCGTGGCTTGCCGCTACGGACGATAGGGCGGCTGATCCGGCCAATCGACCCGACCTCACGGGCGACGGTGTGCAGGACATGCCGAAACTCCGGCCCAACCTGCTCGATCGTGTCGAAGAGTGTGATCGGCTGGTTCTGCAAGGCGCTGAGCCTCTTGTTTGCCGCACGTAGATTGGCCAGCGAGGACTCTGGCCAGTGCCGCCTTTGCCGCGCCGGTCCCTGCCGCCGACTCGCGCGGCTGGTGGTCTTCCACAGGTGCTCCGCGTCGGCCACGATGACCGTGCCGTCGGAGAACTCGACCTCGTAGCAGGGACGGTCGTGCATGACATCGAAGGCGTGTGTGACCGTGGTGGGGCTACCGTCTGCCGCTAGTAGTCGATCACCCGCACGGACCTCGCCCATGGTGGTCCAGCCATCGGGAGTCGGCAGCGGGGTATCGAGCGCGAGCGCCTTGCCCAGACCGGGCCTTCCGGCCACGATGATCAGCTGCCCGGCGTGCAGGCCGTTGAGCAGTCGGTCCAGGTCGCTGAAGCCGGTCGGTACGCCGGTCATCATGCCGCCCGACGCCCCCACCGCCTCGATCTCGTCGAGCGTCGGCTGCAACATGTCGGCCAGGATCGCGAAGTCCTCGCTGACCCGGCGTTCGGTGACGTCGTAGACCGCCTGCTGGGCGAGGTCCACGACGTCGTCGACGTCGCGGCTGCCGCCACTGGCGGTGCCGTAGCCCAGCTGCACGATCTTGGTGCCGGCCTCGACCAACCGGCGCAGCACCGCCCGTTCGCTGACGATCCGCGCGTAGTAGGCGGCGTTCGCGGCGGTGGGCACGCTGGCGATGAGGGTGTGCAGGTAGGGCGCGCCGCCGATGCGTACCAGGTCACCGGAGTCGGCCAGCGCCGCCCCGACCGTGATCGAGTCGGCCGGCTCACCCCGGCCGTAGATGTCGAGAATGATGTCGAAGATGGTGGCGTGCACCGGCCGATAGAAGTCGTTGGTCTTGAGGATCTCGACGACGTCGGCGATGGCGTCCTTGGAGAGCAGCATGCCGCCGAGGACGCACTGCTCGGCGGCAACGTCCTGGGGCGGGGTCTTGTCGAACTGGCCGTCCCGCTGCGCGGGTGGCTGGCCGCCACCGGAGCGTGGCTCTGCCCGCATGTCGTCGGTGACCGACACGGGTACCCCCTCCACTGCGCCGGATCCGATCCCAGCTCTACCGCTGGGGTGCGACACTTCCGTCCGACCGGGCCGGTCGATCGGGGGCCATCGCCGGCGGTCGAGGGCCAACCATACGGACCCCGAGGTCAGAGACTCAACAACGCCGGTGGACGAGCCTCTGGACAACCTGTGGATGCCGGGCGACAGCATGTGCGCAGGGTGTGCACAGCCTGTGGACAACCACTGGGGAATTCTCAGTCATAAGTCGTTGACCTGCGCAAACATGCTCCCCAGCCTGTGGAGGAGAATATTTCGGTCGGGCCTGTGACACGATCGTCCCGTACTATCTCCAGCGAACGGCTACACCTGGACAGCGGATTCCGCTTTCGGTTCAGAAGGGTCACACTCCGGCCGTGAATTACCGGGACTGGGGACGCGGGGAAGGAAGCCCGCGCGAGCGCCAGCCGACCGCCTCGTGGGATGAGCGCGCGGCGTCCCTTCCTGTTGACCCTTACGACGAGGACGGGCGCTACCGCACCTCCAGCCGGCGGCGTGCCTTGGACCGAGGCCAGGACGAGCCCGTCGACGCCTACCTGCCCCGGTGGGCATTGGAGTCGGGAGTCCGGCACGCTGACGGCGACGGTCGCCACGCGGCACCGGACGAGCGCGAGCCCGAGCGGCCGACGTCCGGTACCGGCCGTCGGTCCGCCGAGTCGCGGGGCAGCCGGCGGCGGAGCGGTGAGACGAGTTGGCCGGAGCAGGCGGCGATCAGCGCGGCACCGGAATCGGACCACACCCGAGAGTGGACGCTCGACCGTCCGCAGGAGCAGGGGTACGCGGGTCGCCGACGCGCCGACGCCGGGGAGGACGAACCGGTCTCCGGCGCTGTCCCGGACCGCCGTCCCCGCCGTGCACCCGCTGGCCGCCCGCAGGTGATCTGGTCGGGTGGGGATCTGGAACCCGCCCCGACCGATCCGCCGCCTGAGCAGGAAGTGAGCCGACCCAGCCGGCGCAGCCGCCGTGCGGCGGAGGAGTCCTGGTCCCGCCCGGCGGCCGACCCATGGGCACGCGGGTCGGAACGGGCGGCTGAGCCCGAGCCGTCGTACCCGCCTGCGGTGGATCCGTGGGACGCCTCGGGCCTGCACGCGTGGCCGCCTGCGGACGCTGCGGACCTGAGCGGGCAGTGGTCGGCGGTGGAGAGCGTCGGTGGCTGGGAACGGTCCGACCGCACCGGCCAGTGGGAGCGGTCCGCGATCGAGGACGACCAGTGGGACCGTACGATGCCGCCGCGCTCCGACCGGTCGGTGGCTGCCGAGGGTTGGCCGCCCCGGGACGACGGGTTCTTGTCCGGCGCTCGGCTGGCCGATGATGACCCCCGTTGGACGGATCCGCCGACGTCGGCGCCCCGGTCCCCGGTGGTGGGCTACACCGCCCCGCGCCCGCGCAGCGCGCCGGTGCCCCGCGGGGGTGCGCCACGGCGTCGGGCGGACCGGCCGGCGGTTGGGGCGGCGTCGGTGCGACAGCGAGTCGAGTCGGCGGCCACGGGCGCCTGGGCGCGGCGCCTGGAGGACGACCTGCTCGACCCGGACCCGGGTGGGTCCTTCCGACCGTTGCTGTACACCGCCGCCTGTTACCTGGTGCCGGCGGTTCTGATCTTCGTCTGGCTGTTGACGTTGGACAGCCAGGCGCCGGCTGGTTGTGTGACCGACATCAGCGGGGGCGGGTGCGACTCGCCCCGGTCGCGCGCGTTGGAGTCGCTACTCGGCGGCTCGCCGCGCTTCGGGTTGGCGCTGGTGAGCAGTCTGGTGGTGGCTGCGCTGTTGCGTCGGGTGGGCACGACGTGGCGCTCGGCGACCATCGCGCTGGCTGCCGCCGTGGTCGGTGGCGGCCTCTCGACGGTGCTGATCAGCGCGGTGACCGGTCAGCCGATCGGCTGACCGGCGTGCGGGTCGACGCCGCACCGAGCAGGCCGCCCGCACCAGCCCGGATGACGTACTACGCACGAGGGCCCGCACCGATCGCTCGGTGCGGGCCCTCGTGGTGGTGTTGCGGACGTCAGCCCTGAACGACGTTCAGGTTGAACGACGCGGTCACCTCAGGGTGCAGCTTGATCTTCACCGGGTAGGTGCCGATCGACTTGATGTGACCGGGCACCTCCAGCCGCCGCCGGTCGAGGACCGGGCCGGTGGCCGCCTTGACGGCGTCGACGATCTCGGCCGGAGTGACCGAGCCGAAGAGCCGTCCGCCGTCGCCGGCGCGGACCTTCAGGTTGACCTTGAGACCCTCGAGCTGAGCCTTGACCTCGTTGGCGTGGTCGAGGTCGCGGATCTCGCGGGCCCCACGGGCCCGCTTGATGACCGTGACCTGCTTTTCCGCGCCCTTGGTCCAGACGATCGCGAAGCCCTGCGGCAGCAGGTAGTTACGGCCGTAGCCGTCCTTGACCTCGACGATGTCGCCCGGGGCACCGAGGCCGGACACTTCCTGAGTCAGGATGATCTTCATATCGGTGCCTCCTCTCAGCGGGTGGTGGCCGTGTACGGCAGGAGCGCCATCTCACGGGCGTTCTTGACCGCACGAGCGATCTGACGCTGCTGCTGCGAGGTAACGCCGGTCACCCGCCGAGCGCGGATCTTGCCGCGGTCGGAGATGAACTTGCGCAGCAGCGCGGTGTCCTTGTAGTCGATGTAGGCGATCCCGTCCTTGTCGAGCGGGTTCACCTTCTTCTTGGGCTTGCGCAGTGCCGCAGCCTTGGCCGTTGCACGTGCACCTGGTTTGCGATCGCGGGCGCTCGGCGCCATTAGAAAGGTGGCTCCTCGTCAAAATTGGCGCCCGAACCGGCACGCGCGGGAGAGGGAGCAGCCGAAGCCCAGGGGTCGTCGAAGTTGCCTCCGCCGCCACCCTGGTTACCACCGCCACCGCCACCGCCGCCACCGAAGCCGCCGCCAGCGCCGCCGGAGCGGGACATCTTCTGCACCTTCGCCGTGGCGTAGCGCAGCGACGGGCCGATCTCGTCGACCTCAAGCTCGATGACAGTGCGCTTCTCACCCTCGCGGGTCTCGTAGGACCGCTGACGCAGCCGGCCCGACACGATCACCCGGGCGCCACGCTGCAGCGACTCGGCGACGTGCTCGGCGGCCTGCCGCCAGACGGTGCAAGCGAGGAACAGCGGCTCGCCGTCCTTCCATTCGTTCGACGCCTTGTCCATGAAACGGGGCGTCGAAGCGACTCGGAACTTGGCGACCGCAGCCCCGGAGGGGGTGAACCGCAACTCGGGGTCATCGGTCAGATTGCCGATGACCGTGATGGTGGTGTCTCCTGCCATGACCATCTCCTCGCGCACTCAGCGTCTCGTCGTACAGGCTCGCAGAGCCGTGCGACAGAGTCGCGGAGGCTGATCCGGACGAACCGGGGTTTGAATGCTTTAGCGCATTTCCGGTCGGATGACCTTGGTGCGCAGCACGGACTCGTTGAGCCGCAGCTGACGGTCCAGCTCGGCCACCGCAGCAGGCGTGGCCTGCATGTCGATGACGGCGTAGATGCCCTCAGCCTTTTTGTTGATCTCGTACGCGAGGCGCCTACGGCCCCATACGTCGGTCTTCTCAACCGAGCCACCCGCGGTCCGAATCACGTTCAGGTACGTGTCGAGCGACGGTGCGACGGTGCGTTCCTCGAGGCTGGAGTCGAGGATGACCATTACTTCGTAATGACGCAAGACGTGCTCACCTCCTGTGGGCTAAGCGGCCACGGTCCTTCCGTGGCAGGAGGTCGTGCGTCGCTGCCCGCACGTTCCGGGGGAACCCGGCCGGACGCGGACAACCTGACCAGGATACCCGGTCCGGAGGATCATGCCCGGGGAGGTCGGGTCAGCGTTCGGACGTGCTGACGGGGGTCCACCGTCCGACCGTCTTCCGGCCGGTGGTGGACCCCCGTCTACAAGGCCGCGGGGCGTCTGGTCCGCATTCCTTGGGTGGGACCTGGGGAGGAACGACCACACCGATGAGGTTGGACCGAAGACGCCCCGCGGAGCTTTATCGTGTTGTTATCTGACGATACAACGGCACTCGTACCTTGTCGGGGGGAAAAGCACAAATTTCCGAGATTCTTCATCGGTGGACATCCGGTAGGCGAAGGGCCCTCCCCCGCCACGCCGGGCCGCGCGGCGGGGGTGACCTCGCTGTCGGCCGTCGACCACCGGTCGCCGTACGCGGCGGCTCGCGCCGTCGGCGGCCCCGGGCGCTGGTCGCCGGTTCAAACCCATCAACGATCGTCGGTCCGTCAAGTGACGCGACACCGCCCCGGCCGTCGCCCCACCAGTCACGGTCGCGACGTAGGCTCGCTCGCATGCGTATCGGAGCCCACGTCGATTCGACCGACCCGCTGGCGGAGGCGGCCGCCCGGTCCGCCGACACCGTGCAGTTCTTCCTCGCCGACCCACAGGGGTGGAAGGCGCCCAAGCCTCGGGAAGACGCCGAGCGGCTGCGCACGGCCGAGGTCGACCTCTACGTGCACGCGCCGTACGTCATCAACGTCGCCACCCTCAACAACCGCATCCGGATCCCCAGCCGAAAGCTGCTGCTCGGGCACGCCAACGCGGCCGCTGACATCGGCGCCAAGGGCGTGATCGTCCACGGTGGGCACGTCAACGCCGGGGACGACCTGGCCGTCGGCTTCGACAACTGGCGCAAGACCTTCGCGTACGCAGCTGACTCCGGCGGCTTCGGCGTGCCGGTCCTCATCGAGAACACCGCAGGCGGCGACAACGCGTGCGCCCGACGACTGGACGCGCTCGCCCGGCTCTGGGACGCCATCGGCGACTACGAGGTCGGCTTCTGCCTGGACACCTGCCACGCGTACGCGGGCGGCGAGGAACTGCTCGGCGTCGTCGACCGGGTCAAGGCGATCACCGGAAGGATCGACCTGGTGCACGCCAACAACTCCAAGGGCGCGTTCAACTCCGGCCAGGACCGACACGACAACCTGGGCGGCGGGACGATCGACCCGGAGCTGGTGGTGGCGGTGATCCGAGCGGCCGGTGCACCGGTGGTCGTCGAGACACCGGGCGGCGTGACCGGCCAAGCCGCCGACATCGACTTCCTCCGCCAGCAGCTCGGGACGGAGAGCCCGGCAGCATGACGACCGGACAGCCTGGGACCGGGAACGCCCGGCCCACCCCCGCCAGCGCGGACGCCGAGATCCGACCCGCCACCGCGTCGCCGGCGGGCGCCCCCGCCCAGCCGGCTCGCACCTCCGACGCCGTCTCGGACAAGGCCGTGCCGAGCGCTCAGACCGCCCCGGACAACCCGCAAACGAGTGACGGTGGGACGACCGGAGCCGCCGCGAACGGCGACCCCGAGCTCGACCGCCCGACGAGCGGTGTCGCCGGGAAGGACGCGGCCGAGGGCGGTGACGCGGCCAAGGGTGAGAAGGCGAGCGAGACCGACGGTCAGGTGCAGACCGACGGCGAGGCGAAGCCGGTCGGTCCGGAGCGTTGGGAGGCGTTCGCCTCCGCTCCGGAGCCGAGCCCCTCCATCTTCAGCCGGGCGGGCCGAGCCGTCGGCCGGTTCCTGATCCACGAGTGGACCCTGGCCACCCTCGGCGCGCTGGCACTGGCCGTGCTGATGACCTGGCCGACGCTGCGCTATCCGCGCTACACACTCCCGCAGGACTACTGGGACCCGAGCCTGCAGGCCTGGCAGATGGCCTGGTCCGGGCACATTCTGCTGGCCGACCCGGCGCACCTGTGGCAGTCCAACACGTTCTTCCCCGAGCTGTGGAGCTTCGCGTTCTCCGACACACTGCTCGGGTACGCCCCGGCTGGGATGCTCGGCAGCGGCCCCGAGGACGCGTTGCTGCGCTACAACATCATGTTCGTGCTGGCGCACGCGCTCGCCACGCTCGGGGCGTACGCGCTGGCCCGACAGCTCGGGGCTGGCCGCATCGGCGCCGCAGTCGCTGGCGTCAGCTACACCTACGCACCATGGTTGCTGGCTCAGGCCGGGCATCTGCACGTGCTCTCCAACGGTGGGATTCCGCTGGCGCTGGCGATGCTGGCGCGCGGGCACGGCTGGTCACTGCGGCACGGTTACCGACCCGAGCGCCGGCACGACGGTTGGATCTACGCCGGTTGGTTGATGGCGGCCTGGCAGCTCAGCCTCGGCTTCGGCATCGGGCTGCCGTTCGCGTACTTCCTGGCCGGCGCCTTGCTGGTCGCCGTCGTCCTCTTCTTCGCGCGGCGGCTGCGCACCGGTCAGGCCGTGCCGTTCGGTCGCCGGTTGTTCATCGCCGACCTGCTCGGCGGGTTGTTCTTCGCGGGCGTGGGTCTGCTGATGGCGTTCCCGTTCTACAAGGTGACCGAACTGCACCCGAACGCCGAGCGCACCATCGGCGACATCAGCATCTTCTCGCCGCCGGCGACGGGTTTCGTGACGGCGCCCGCCGAGTCGCGGATCTGGGGTGGGCTGCACGAGGGGGCCCGCGCGGCACTGCCGTGGCACCCGGAGATGACCCTGCTGCCGGGCTTCGTGCTCTACGCGCTCGCCGCGGGTGGGCTGTTCTTCTCGGTCTGGCGGTTGCGGCACCGACTGCTGCTGCTCACCGGGGTGCTGGTGACGATGGCGTTCGCGATGGGCACCCGGTTCTTCGACGGCACCTTCACCTACGTGCCGCTCTTCGATCACCTGCCGGGCTGGAGTGGGCTGCGTACCCCTGGTCGGTTGATGCTCTGGACCACGTTGTTACTCGGCCTGCTCGCGGCGGGCGCGGTCACCGCGCTCACCGACCGGGTCCGCGAGTTGACCGCGCAGCGGATCCCGTCGTGGCCGGGGCCGTGGCTGCGGATGGCCACCCTGCTGCCGCTGCTGCTGGTCACGATCGAGGGCCTGAACACCACCCCGCATCCGGTGGTGCCGACCCAACCGGCGGCGATGCGTACGGCGGAGGGGCCTC
Organism: Micromonospora sp. LH3U1; assembly: GCF_028475105.1. Lineage (NCBI taxonomy): Bacteria > Bacillati > Actinomycetota > Actinomycetes > Micromonosporales > Micromonosporaceae > Micromonospora > Micromonospora sp. LH3U1. The sequence goes on from NZ_CP116936.1 coordinate 7,057,534, forward strand.
TGCTGGTGCTGCCCAGCAACCAGAGCCTGGACCAGCACGTGATGCTCTGGTCGACCAGCGGGTTCCCCGACGTGGTCAACGGCGGCAGCGGCTTCACTCCGCGTCAGCTCGACGACGTACGCCGGGTGAGCCAGTCGTTCCCCGACCAGACCAGCGTCGACTACCTGCGCACGCTCGGCGTCCGCTCGGTGGTGTTGCTGCGTGGGCAGGTGGTGGGCACACCGTGGGAGATCAGCATCGACGCACCGGTGGAGTCGCTCGGCATCAGCCGGCAGGACGTCGGCGACGCCGTCGTCTACCGGCTCTGACGCGAGCAGGCGGCGAATCCTCGCTGATCAGGTGGTGGCGGGCTCGGGTTCGGGTGCGGGGTTGGTCGTTCGGCGGCGCCAGCGGTCCAGCCAGGGAGCATCCGGTGCGCCGTCGAGCACGCCACCGTCCGGGTCGTCCGGATAGGTCGCCCGCACCGCGTCCCGCTCGGGGTGCAGGATCTCCTTGACGACCAGCACGCAGAGCACCACCACGGTGGCCAGCCGCAACGTCGAGGCCAGCACGAACACCCCTTCCGGGAAGACCGGGCGGCCGGTCGCCGCGCCGAGCAACTCACCGTAGAAGGCGACGAAGTAGCAGACTTCGGCGATCTGCCAGGCCAGGAAGGCACCCCACTTCGGCCGGGCCAGCACCACCAGCGGCAGCAGCCACAGCACGAACTGCTGCGACCAGACCTTGCTGAAGATGAGGAACGCCGCCACCACCAGGAAGGCGACCTGACCCAGCCGCGGTCGGCGCGGCGCCCGCAACGCCAGCACGGCCACACCGAGACAGGCCAACCCGAAGAGGGCGTACGAGATGGTGTTGAGGGTGGGAATGTTGGCGTTCAGCCACTCGAACGGGCCGAGCCGGGCGGGGTCGTTGCCCACCTTGCCGTCCAGGTAGCGCCCGATGTACCAGAGCGTGCCCCAGTCGATCGGCCGGGTGGTGTTCAGCTCGAAGAATCGGTCCCAGTTCTCCGGGTAGAACCGTGCGGCCGGCAGGTTCACCAGCACCACGGCGGCGATCGCCGTACCGGTGGCGATGAGCGCGGCGCGGACCCGGTCGGCCCGTAGCGCCAGGACGAGGATCGGCCCGAGCAGGAACAGCGGCCAGAGCTTCGCCGCACCGGCGAGCCCGAGCAGCACGCCGGCCACCGCTGGTCGTTTGCGAGCCCAGGCCAGCAGGCCGAAGGCGGCCAGCCCGATGGCGAGCAGGTCCCAGTTGACGGTGGCGGTGAGCACCAGCGCCGGGGCGAGCGCGAACAACGCGGCGTCCCATGGTCGTCGGCGGCGGAGCGCCAGGATCACCGCCACAGTGGCCACCGCGAGCGCGCCCAGCACCAGCGCGTTGAGGTTGTAGAACCACTGGCCCTGGTTGATGGTCGGGTCGCCGTCACCGATGGCGTGCACCGGCAGGCCAAGCGCCCCCATGAAGTAGCCGGTCAGCACCGGGTATTCCACCGGGTGGTCGCGGTAGGGCACCTTGCCCTCGTTGAGCCCCTCGGCGTAATACAGGGCGAGGACGTCGGTGTAGCAGAACCGGGTGTACTGGACGTTGTTCTGCCAGGCACCGTCCTGGCAGGGCGACTTCTGCACCCAGTGCAGCGCGAGCGTGAGGCACGTGAGCGCCAGCACGATCCGGACGGCAGTCCAGAAGCGACGCTCCCGGCCGACCGGCCGGTCCAGCGCGGTCGCGTGGTCGCCCAGCGGGCCGCCGATGACGCCGGAGACGCCGCGGACGAACCCGTCGGAGCGGGACGGGTGATCGGTGGTTCCGGCGTCGTCGATGCCGGGCGTCGACTGGGTGCTCATGAAGAGGCATCCTGCCGTACGACGGGGGTGTCCGTCCCGTCCCGACGCGGAGATCCGGGTACGAAAACGCCGCCGCCGGCCGGGACAGATCGTCCGGCCGGCGGCGGCGGCGTGCAGCGGTGCGGGTCAGTCCCGGTTGGGCGGCAGGCTGGGCAACAGCCCGCCGCCGTTACCGCCGTTACCGGGGCCGCCGGGAGTGTTCGGGTTGTTGCCGCCGGGGGTGCCCCCTTGGTTGCCACCGGGATTCGGGCAGAAGAAATCGGTCAGCGGGTTGCAGGCCGGCTGATTCGGCTGATTCGGCAGGGTCGGCGTCTCAGGCGGCGGGGGCGGCGCTTCACCGTTTCCGGAATCCGGGTCGCCGATGTTCGCCGCCGGCGGGAAGTCGGCCTTCGGTTTGCCCTTCAGCGCCTCGTTCATGAACCGCTCCCAGATGTCACCAGGGAGGTTGCCACCGCTGACCTTGCGCTTGTCCGTGAGAATGAGTGGCTTCCGGTCCTTGACGTTGCCCACCCATACCGCAGTGGCCAACTGTGGCGTGTAGCCGATCATCCAGGCGTCGCCGTTGTCCTTGCTGTCGCCCTTGAGCTCCCAGGTGCCGGTCTTCGAGGCCGCCTTACGGCCGTCATCGAGCCGGTGGTTGACCGCAGCCGGATAGTCCTTCAGCACCGACGTCACGTCGTCGACCACGCCCTTGTCGATCTTCCGCTTCGAGTCGAGCTTCTCGCTGTAGACCTTGTCCCACTTGCCGGAGTTCGGATTCTGTTTCTCCACCGAGTACAGGAAGTGCGCCTTGTTGTAGACGCCCCCGTTGGCGAAGGTAGCGACGCCGTTGGCGTGGTCCAGCACCGTGATCGGGTATTGGCCGTAGCCGACCACATTGAAGAACGGATCCGGCGTGATGTCCTTCGGGTTGGTCTTGGTCAGGTCGTAGGACTTCGCCGGGTTGGTGTCAGTACGCCACATGGTGGTGACACCGGCCTGCTTGGCCATGTCCACGACCTTGTCCGCGCCGATCTCCTCGGTGACGTAGTAGAACGGCACGTTCAGGGACTTGAGCGTGGACACTCGGAGCGTGCAGGAATTGTGGCAGGACGGGTCGTCCGTGCCGGCGTTGCTGACCTTGAACTTGGTGCCCTCCGGGGTGAACGCCTTGCCCTTCCAGCGAGACTCAAGCGCCTTCTTTTCCTTGAGCGCGGCCGCCAGGGTGTAAATCTTGAAGCTGGAGCCCGGTGAGTGGCCACCGCTCAGATTGCCGCTGGAGTCGGTGTTCTTACCGGCGTAGTCGGTGCCGGTGCCGTTGTCGCCGCCGTAGTAGGCGACCACCCGACCATTCGAGGGATCGATCGCGACCACTGCGGCCATGAGGTTGCTCGGCTGGCCGGCCAACTCGGAACCCTTGGACTTGCGCTGAGCCGTCTCGACGGCCGCCGCCTGGATCTTGGTGTCGACGGTGGTGCGGATCCGGTAACCACCAGCCATCAGTGCCTGAGAGCACAGCGGCTTGGCTTCCGTCACCTGCGTGTCCTTGTCGACACAGATGCCTCTGTCCCGCATCTCTTCCCGGACGTAGTTGATCACGTTGCCGTACGGCGTGTCGACGCCGAAGTCGACCCCGATGCCGCCCTTCTTCGGGGCCTTGATGCTCTTGGGGTAGGCGGCAGGCCGCGGCTCCTTGCCGGGCACACCAAGCCAGCCCTCCTTGACCATGCCCTCGATCACGTAATTCCAGCGATCCTGGGCCGCGGTCGGGTTGACCGCCGGGTCGTACCCCTGGTGGGTGGAGCTGGGCTCTGGCTGCTTGATCAGGGCCGCGAGCACTGCGCCCTCGCCCGGGTCGAGCTTGCTCACCGTCTTGCCGAAGTAGGTCTGCGCCGCCGCTTCGATGCCGTACGCGCCTCGGCCGAAGTAGATGACGTTGAGGTAGTGCTGCATGATCTGCGGCTTGGTGTACTCATCGTTCAACTTGGAGGCGAAGATCGCCTCCTTCACCTTGCGGCCGTAGGTGTCGTCCTTGAGGTTCTCGATCGCGTTGCGGGCGTACTGCTGGGTGATCGTCGACGCGCCCTGCTTGTCGCCGCCGGAGAGGTTGTTCCAGGCGGCCCGGGCGATGCCCTTGTAGTCCACGCCGGAGTGCCGGTAGAAGTTCCGGTCCTCGGCGGCGGCCACCGCGTCCTGCACGTACTGCGGGATCTGGTCGATGCTCACCAGGGTGCGGTTCTGATCGCCCACCTTGGCAATGATCGTCTTGTTGTCGAACGCGTAGAGAGTGGTCGCCTGCGGTGGGATGATCTCGTCCGGCATGACCACGTTGGTCGAGTAGTAGGTGAACCCGACCACGCCGACGCCGGCGAGCATGATGAAGACCGCGAAACCGGCGATCAGCAGGTTCATCCGCTTGCGCTTCTTCGCCCGCGCCGCAGCGCCCGAGTCACCCGGACCACGACCGCCCCGACCCGGACCGTTGGGCCCACCCGGGCCACCTGGTCCGCCCGGGCCACCTGGGCCACCTGGGCCGCCAGCGACCGGTGAGACACTCGCCCGGGCGACCGCCGCACGGCCACCCACCGACGCGGAACCGACACTGGCCCGGCCCGCCGAGGCGGTCCCGACAGAAGCGGCGCCGACGGCAGCGGCACCGACCACGGCCCGACCTGCCGGTGCGCCCGGCGCTGGGGAGACGGGCACCGAGGCCCGGCCCGCGCCAGCGCGACCGGCGGCCACACCCGGTGCCGGCGACACCGGCACCGAGGCCCGGCCCGGGGATGCCGAACCCACCGAGGCGGACCCGGCGGCCGCACCGCCACGCGGTGGCACCGAGGCCGCACCGCCACGCGGTGGCACCGAGGCCGAACCGCCGACCGTGGCCCGCCCACCGGCGGCCCGTGGTGTCACTGAGGCACGACCCGGGGTTGCCGCGCCGCCCTCCGATGCCGACCAGCCGCTCCCGCGGGAGTCACCGCCGGGTTGTCGGTACGCGTCGTCCGCGCCCGGCCCGGGGTCGCCGTCCGTGCCCGAGTATTGGGCCCGTCCGCGCGCAGAACTGGGTTCGCCGTACGAGTTCATTCCTCACACCCTGCCGGTCGCGGTGAGGCGCGGCTGCGCCACCACCGGGTTGCCGTGAGTTGCTTCACCCGGGACGCCGGCACGGGGGTGCCGTTTCACCGAGGTAATTGCAGTATTAATCGGGCCAATCGGACCATCGAGTGGTCGACCATCCCAGGTTTCGTCTGCGGCCCCTGGGCCGGTCCAACCAGCTGCGATCACCGTTGCGCCTCTCGCCTCCGCCGGCCGGCACCTTCGGCGCCAGCCACGTCCTGCTCGCCGGTGCCGTCGATGTCACCGGTCACACCGTCCCGACCGAGCAGGTACTGCTCGACGAGATGGTTCCAGTCACAGCCGAGGCACACCTCCACCACGAAGACCTGGAACTCACGCAGTGTCATCGCCAGCACGGGCAACTCGGTCAGTGTCCGGGCCTGGCCGGCGGACTGCTTGAGTTCGTCGCCGTAAATGTAGTGGACGAGGGTCAGGTTCTCGCTGCGACAGATCGGGCACCGCCGGTCGGTCGGCTCACCGTGGAACCGGGCGGCGTTCTTCAGGTAGGGCGACGCGTCGCAGACGTCGTACGTGCCGACGCGGCCGGCCAGGAGCTCACGCAGCACTGCTCGCTTCTGAAGCGAGTAGTCGACGACCTGGCGCTGCGTACGCATGCGGAGAAGGGTACGCGGTCCGGCCCGAGCAGGCGACCATGCTCACAATCCGTGACGTTACCGTCCTGGAACGGGGGTTTGCCCTGGCCGACGCGACCCGCTAACGTGCGATGTATCGGTTCGATACATCGCGGCGGTTACCACTTCACGCCGGAGGGTAAAGAGAGGGTGGCCAGTGCTCGAGTTCGCCATCCTCGGCCTCCTGCAAGAGTCTCCGATGCACGGCTATGAGCTGCGCAAGGAGCTGACCGCCAAACTCGGTGCGATCCGGGCGGCAATCAGCTACGGCTCGCTCTACCCGACCCTACGCAGGCTGCAGGCGGCGGGATGGATCACCGAAGCTGCTGAGACGCCCGCCACTGCCGAGGAGGTTCCCGCGCTGACCAGCCGACGAGGTCGGGTGGTCTACAAAATCACCGCGGAGGGCAAGGAACGCTTCGCCCAGCTGATCGCACAGGCAGGGCCCGAGACGTACGACGACGCGGGCTTCGGGGTGCACTTCGCGTTCTTCGCCCGGACCGACCAGGCGACCCGACTGCGCATTCTGGAGGGTCGCCGCCGCAAGATCGAGGAGCGTCGCGAAGGGCTTCGTGACGTGCTGGGCCGGGCGGCCGAGCGCCTCGACGCTTACACGCTGGAACTGCAGCGCCACGGCCTTGACGCCTGTGAGCGCGAGGTCCGCTGGCTGGAGGAGCTCATCGCCAACGAGCGCTCCGGCCGAGCCCCGACGGTCCCGAACATCGGGACAGCCGGCGGCCGACGACAAGACAACAGCCCGCCTCCGCCTGGAGAGACCAGGAATGAGCGGCCGTGACAGAAAAGAAGGAGGCAGACGCTATGGGCTCCGTCCGCGTCGCCATCGTCGGTGTGGGTAACTGCGCCTCGTCCCTGATTCAGGGCGTCGAGTACTACCGGAACGCCGACCCGAACGACCGCGTCCCGGGTCTCATGCACGTCACCTTCGGCGACTACCACGTCTCTGACGTGCAGTTCGTCGCCGCGTTCGACGTGGACGCCAAAAAGGTGGGCATGGACCTCTCGGAGGCGATCGTCGCCAGCGAGAACAACACCATCAAGCTCTGCGACGTACCGCCGACCGGCGTGTCCGTGCAGCGCGGCCCGACCTTCGATGGTCTGGGTGAGTACTACCGCGAGATCGTCGAGGAGTCCGACGCCGCGCCCGTCGACGTGGCGCAGGCGCTGCGCGACGCGCAGGTCGACGTCGTCGTCTCCTACCTGCCGGTCGGCTCCGAGCTGGCCGACAAGTTCTACGCCCAGGCCGCGATCGACGCCGGTTGCGCGTTCGTCAACGCCCTGCCGGTCTTCATCGCCTCCGACCCCGAGTGGGCCAAGAAGTTCGAGGACGCGGGCCTGCCGATCGTCGGCGACGACATCAAGAGCCAGGTCGGCGCCACCATCGTGCACCGCGCTCTCGCGAAGCTCTTCGAGGACCGCGGGGTCGAGCTGCTGCGCACGTACCAGCTCAACTTCGGCGGCAACATGGACTTCATGAACATGCTGGAGCGCAAGCGGCTCGTCTCGAAGAAGATCTCGAAGACCCAGTCGGTCACCTCGCAGATCCCGCACGAGATGAGCAAGAGCGACGTGCACATCGGCCCGTCGGACCACGTGCCGTGGCTGGACGACCGCAAGTGGGCGTACATCCGCCTGGAGGGCCGTTCGTTCGGTGACACCCCGCTCAACGCCGAGCTCAAGCTCGAGGTGTGGGACTCGCCGAACTCGGCCGGCGTCATCATCGACGCGGTCCGGGCCGCCAAGATCGCGCTGGACCGGAAGATCGCCGGGCCGATCCTGTCGGCCTCGTCGTACTTCATGAAGTCCCCGCCGGTGCAGTACGCCGACCACGACGCCCACCAGGCCGTCGAGGAGTTCATCGCCGGCGAGGTCGAGCGCTGACCCGCTGAACGCACAGCACTACTCAGCACAACACGGCGAGGGCCGGATCCGTTCGGATCCGGCCCTCGCCGTGTTCAGCTCGACATTGCGTCAACCGTGGGACCAGGCGTTTCGCAGCGCGACGCCGGCCTCCAGCTCCAACAACTTGACCTTGCGAGGCAGGCCCCCACCGAAGCCGACCAGCTTGCCGCCCGCGCCGACGATCCGGTGACACGGCACGATCACCGGGACCGGGTTGCGGTTACAGGCCACGCCCACCGCCCGTGCCGCTCCGGGATCGCCGACCAGTCGCGCCACCTCGCCGTACGTCAGCGTCTCCCCGTACGGAATCCGCGTCATCTCCCGCCACACGGCGCGTTCGAAGTCGGAGCCGCGCGGCACCGACACCGGAACGGTGAACGCCGTCAACTCACCGGCGAAGTACGCCCGCAGCTCGTCGACGGCCTGCCGGGACAGCGCGTGGTCGGGTTGCTCGGTGGCCGCGTCGACCCGGCCGAAATGCGCGCCGCAGACGCTCGTGCCGTCGGTGGCGACGGAGAACTCACCGATCGGTGAGTCGAGCACGGCCCAGCGCATCCACCCATTCTCCCCGACCCGGCGTACCCCGCCGGCAGGAGGCGACCGGCGTTGCGCGGCGTCGATACCGTTCAGGTCGTGGCAACGGGGACGCTCATCTTTTTGATCATCGGCGGGGCGGGCATCGGGGTGCTCGCGCTCGCACTGCTCGGCACCGAGATTTTCCAGTTCGGGCACGCCGACGTGGACGGTCCGATCTCGGTCGAAACGGTCGCCGGCTTTGCCGGGGCGTTCGGGTTCGGCGCGGCCATCGTCAACGAGTTGCTCGGTGCGCGTACACCGGGCATGCTCGTCGGCGCGGCGGCCGGTGGCGTGCTCGCGGCCGTGCCCACCGGCTGGTTGGCGTCCCGGCTGAGCCGGGCGGCGCGGAACATGCGCACCGACCCCACCCCCACCCGCGACGACCTGGTCGGCGCGCTCGGCCTGGTCGTCACCCCGGTGCCGGTCGACGGCTACGGCGAGGTCCGGGTACGCCTCGCCGGCCAACCGGTCAAGCTCAGCGCCCGCGCGGACAAGCCGATACCGCTCGGCACCCAGGTCTTCGTGGTGCAGGCGCTCAGCGAGACCAGCGTGCACGTCGAAACCTACTGACTTCCTCTCGTAGACGGGACTTCTCTATGGCCCTGCTCATCGCCATCGGTGGTGCGGTCCTCCTCGCGCTCATCCTGGTGCTCTTCGTGCTCTCCCGGATCAAGGTGGCCGGACCGAACGAGGCGTTCATCGTCACCGGCCGCAAGGGCCGCACCACGCAGACCGCCGACGGCGCCCGGTCGACCGACAACTCCGGGCAGAAGGTCGTGCTGGGCGCCTCGGTCTTCGTGCTGCCGGTGGTGCAGAAGCTCCAGTCGCTCGACCTGTCCAGCCGGCGGATCGACGTCGGCATCCGGGGCGCGGTCAGCAAGCAGGGCATCCGCGCCGATCTGCACGGCGTGGCGATCGTCAAGGTCGGCGGGACCGAGGACGCGATCCGGGCCGCTGCCCAGCGGTTCCTGCACCAGCAGGACGAGATCGACAACTTCACCCGGGAGGTGCTCGCCGGGGCGCTGCGCTCGATCGTGGGCCGGCTCACCGTCGAGGAGGTCATCCGGGACCGGGCGGCGTTCGCGAGCGCCGTGGCCGAGGAGGCCGAGCACTCGATGACCAACCAGGGTCTCGTGCTGGACACCTTCCAACTCCAGGACATCCTCGCCGAAGGGTCCTACCTGCAGGACCTCGGCCGACCCGAGGCCGCCCGCGTGCTCAAGGACGCGGCCATCGCCGAGGCGCGGGCCCGGCAGCAGGCCGAGCAGGAACGGCTGCTCGCCGAAGAGGCCATCGCGGAGGCGAACCGGAACCTGTCCCTCAAGCAGGCCGGCATCCAGGCCGAGATCGACGCGGCGAAGGCGAAGTCCGCCGCGGCCGGTCCGCTCGCTCAGGCTGAGCGGGACCAGGCGATCCTCTCCGAGCAGCAGAAGGTCGCCGAGCGCAACGCCGAACTCAAGCAGCGCCAGCTGGACACCGAGGTGCGCAAGCCCGCCGACGCGGCCCGGTACAAGGTGGAGCAGGAGGCCGAGGCGTCCCGCAACGCGGCCGTGCTGCACGCGGACGCCCAACGGCAGTCGGTCATCGCCGCCGCGCAGGCCTCCGCCGAGCAGGCGCGACTCACCGGTGAGGGCGAGCGGGCGCGGCGTGCCGCGCTCGCCGAGGCGAACGCGATCGAGGGCGCCAAGGAAGGTGAGGCCGAGCAGCGCCGACGCTCGGCGATCGCCGAGGCGGTGGAGCGGGAGGGTCAGGCCGAGGCCGCAGCCATCCTCGCCAAGGGTGAGGCGGAGGCGGACGCGATGGCGCGCAAGGCCGAGGCGTTCGCCGCGTACGGGGAGGCAGCGGTGTTGGACCTCCTGGTCAAGGTGCTGCCGCAGGTGGTGGCGGCGGCCAGCGCGCCGATCGGGGCGATCGACAAGATGACCGTCATCTCCACCGACGGTGCCTCGTCGCTGACGAAGTCGGTGGCCGGCAACGTCGCCCAGGGGCTCCAGCTCGGCAGCGACCTGACCGGGATCGACCTGCCCGGTCTGCTGGCCCGGCTCGGCTCGGCGTCCGCCCCGGCCAGCAAGGACAACGGCTCGGTGGACGGGACGGCCGTCGAGACCCGCTGACGGATGTACGCCGACGGGCGCCGCTCCCGGAGTCGGGGCGGCGCCCTCAGTCGATCAGGCCCTCGGCGCGGGCCCACCGCAGCAGTTCCACCTCGGCGGCGTCGCGGTCCAGCGGCCCGTGTTCGAGGCGCTGCTCCTTGAGGTGCTTCCAGGCCCGCCCGACCACAGGCCCCGGCGGTACGCCGAGCAACTCCATGATCGCGTTGCCGTCCAGGTCGGGGCGGACCCGGGCCAGGTCCTCCTCGGCCTCGATCCGGGCGATCCGATCCTCCAGCGCGTCGTAGTCGGCCGCGAGCTGGGCGGCCTTGCGCCGGTTGCGGGTCGTGCAGTCCGAGCGGGTCAGTTTGTGCAGCCGGGGCAGCAGATCACCGGCGTCGGCGACGTAGCGACGCACCGCCGAGTCGGTCCACTCGCCCCGCCCGTACCCGTAGAAGCGCAGGTGCAGCGCGACCAGCGCGGTCACCTTCGCGGTGATCTCCTTCGGGTACCGCATCGCCTTCATCCGAGCCTTGGTCAGCCGTGCACCGACCACCTCGTGGTGGTGGAAGCTGACCCGACCGTCGGGGGCGGCGGCCTTGGTCGCCGGCTTGCCCACGTCGTGCATGAGGGCGGCCATCCGCAGAATGAAGTCGCAGCCCTCCTCCTCGAAGGAGACCGCGTTCTCGACGACCGTCAGCGTGTGCTCGTAGACGTCCTTGTGCTGGGCGTGCTCGTCGATCTCCAGCTTCAGCCCGGTCAGCTCCGGCAGGAACCGCTCGGCCAGCCCGGTGTCGACCAGCAGCCGCAACCCGGTGATCGGGTCGACGCCGCAGAGCAGCTTGGTGAACTCGTCGCGGATCCGCTCGGCGGTGATCCGGTCCAGGTCGGCGGCCATCTCGCCCATCGCCTTGTGCACGTCCGGGTGCACGGCGAAGCGCAACTGCGCGGCGAACCGGGCGGCCCGCAGCATCCGCAACGGGTCGTCGCCGAACGACTCACGCGGGGTGCTGGGGGTACGGATCACCTTGGCCGAGATGTCGTCCAGCCCGCCGTGCGGGTCGGTGAACCGGTGTTCCGGCAGGCTGACCGCCATCGCGTTGATCGTGAAGTCGCGCCTCTTCAGGTCCTCGTCGAGGCTGGTGCCGTACACCACCATCGGGTTACGGCTGACCTGGTCGTACGACTCCGCTCGGAAGGTGGTGATCTCCAGCCGGAGGCCGTCGCGCTGGGCGCCGATGGTGCCGAACTCCCGACCGGTCTCCCAGATCGACTCGGCCCAACCCTTGATGATCCGCAGCGTCTCGTCGGGGTGCGCGTCGGTGCAGAAGTCGAGGTCGTCCCCGAGTCGGCCGAGCAGGGCATCCCGTACCGAACCGCCCACCAGGTGCAGCTCGTGACCGGCGCGGACGAACCGGCGGCCCAACTCGTCGGCGACCGGGGAGACCCGGAGCAGTTCGGCGACGGCGTTGCGTTGCGCTGCGGTGAGTTCGCGACGGTCGGCGGCGTGGGGAACAGAGGCTTCGGACATGGGACCGCCAGCGTATCGGGCCGGGGTGTGATCCGATCCGCCGGGCGCGGGTAACAGGTAGCGGTTGACTAAGGTCTGTGGCGTGCGGGTCGGTGCCCGGCTCGACGTACCCCTGGGAGGCTGGAGATGAGCGGCGGGCTCTACCGCAGCGCGAATGCCGCGCACGACGGCGGGCCCGGAGCCGGCGGGCGCCCGGGAGACGAGGCGATCTTCATCTCCGCCGAGCCGCTCAACCAGCCAGCCATGGAATCGACCGCGCCGCCGCAGGAGCAGGTGGCCGAGGCGAGTGCAGCGACCAACAGCGCCATGATGGCGGTCGGCAGCCTGGTCAGCCGTGGCACTGGTTTTCTGCGTACGTTGGCGTTGACCGCCGCGCTCGGTGGCGCGCTGGTTGGCGACGCGTACACCACCGCGCAGATTCTTCCCGGAATGGTCTACGAGTTCCTGCTCGGCGGCATCCTCACCAGCGTCCTGATTCCGGTGCTGGTCCGTCGGCGCAAGATCGACACCGATGGTGGTCAGGCGTACGCCCAGCGGCTGCTGACCCTCGCGGTGCTTGCCCTCGCCGTCGCGGCGCTGGTGGCGGTGGCCTTCGCCTCGGTGTTGACCTCGCTCTACGCCAGCAAGAAGACGGGCGCGGACTTCCGGAGCCTGGTCACGGCCCTGTCGTACCTGATGTTGCCGATGATCTTCTTCACCGGCCTCAGCGCGCTGATCAGCGCAGTGCTGAACACGCGGGGGCACTTCGCCGCACCGATGTGGGCGCCGATCCTGAACAACATCGTGGTGATCGCCACCGCGGGCCTGTATATCGCGATCTTCGGTGCGGAGATCGTCCGTCCCGAGGAGATGACCACCGGCCGGATCCTGCTGATCGGTGGCGGCACCCTGCTCGGCGTCGCAATCCAGGCCGCTGGGCTGCTGCCGGCGCTGCGCAAGGTCGGCTTCCGCTGGCGTTTCCGGTTCGATTTCCGCACCCTCGGCCTGCGTGAGCTGGGACGCCTCGGCGGCTGGATGTTCTGTTACGTCGCGGTGAGCCAGGTCGGCCTGATCGTGCTGTTCAACCTGCTGAACCGGGCAGGTAAGGAGAACGCCGCCGGCCCGCTGATCTACAACAACGTGTTCCTGCTGCTGATGATGGCGCACGGCATCATCGCCGTCTCGATCATCACGGCGCTGATGCCCCGGATGAGCGCGGCCGCCGCCGACGGCCGGTACTCCGACCTCGCCGCCGACCTCTCCCGGGGCACCCGAACCGTCTCGGCGGTGCTCGCCCCGATCGCGGTCTGCTACGCGGTACTGGCCACTCCACTAGCTGTGACGCTGTTCCGCTACGGCGCGTTCACCGACGAGAACGCGTCCGACACGTCGCTGGTGCTGCTGCTGGCGGCGCTGGCGCTCGTGCCGTTCGCCATCAGCCAGCTCTTCACCTTTGCCTTCTACGCCCTGCCGGACACCCGCACCCCGGCACTGATCAACATTCCGGTTGTCGCGCTGCGGATCGGCGTGCAGGTGGTGCTCTACGTCGCCTTCGCCGCGCACTTCGCCGCAGCCGGGATGATGATCGGCAACGCCGTGTCCTACCTGGCTGCGGCGTTCGCCTCCGCCTGGCTGCTGCGGCCCCGGGTCGGCCGGATCGGGATGGGCGCCATCCTGCGCACCCTCGGCCGGGTGGCGGTCGCCGCGTTGGGTGCCGCGCTGGTTGGTCTGCTCGTGGTGAGCCTGCTGCCCGGGGGTGAAACGCCGAGTTGGTGGCAGGCCGTGGCGCAGCTCGTGATCGGCGGCGTGGTGATCGGCGGGACCTACCTCGGTCTGGCCATGCTGCTGCGGATCAGCGAGATCACCGAGGTGGTCGGCATGGTCCGCCGCCGCCTCGGTCGCTAAAAGCCAGCATCCGATTACAACAAGTTGACATCCACACGGAATGTGACCGCGGATCACCAGGCTGGGGACGCACCTGTGGATAACTCCGCGATTCGCCGGTCAACCACCGCATCAACCTGTGGATAACCAACCGTACGGCTGAGCGTGGCAGTCCGATCGGCGGGAACATCCCCGTTGGCGGGACCGCCGCACCACCCCGGCCCCGGCGTCGGTCACTTGCGGTGAAGCCGTAGATTGGCTAGTACATGTGCCAGCAACGTGGCTGACAACGGTCGTAACCGGACGAGTTCTCCGACTGCCGAAATCCCGCCGGGTGCGGCGGGAAGATGACATGTCGGGGAGACGGGCAACCCGGGTAAGGTCGCTCTCGACGGATACGGCAGGGGCCAACGCTGCGCGTTGACACCGGTCGGCCGGTTCCTTCAACGGCAGAGCGGGAAGCCACATGCCCAGCAGTTCGGGTCCATCGATCGACACGATCACCGAGGGAGGACGGGTGACCCAGGTCGGCGAGGGTCAGGAGGCAGACGAAAGCGCTCCTCCGGTCATGACCTTCGGTGCTCCCACGGCCGGTGAAGTCCTCGCCGAGCGGTACGAACTGGTTGAGCACATCAACAACGACAGCGCGGGTCGGCTGGTCTGGCGCGGGGTCGACGTCATCCTGCGCCGCCCCGTCGCGGTGGTGCTGCGCTACCCGGGTGGCGACTCCGCCACCGAGATGCTTCAGGCCGCCGTCGCGGCCAGCCGGGTCATCCACCCCAACCTGGTCGGCGTCTACGACGCGATCGACGAGGCCGACCGGGCGTACGTGGTGCGCGAGTGGGTCGACGGGCAGTCCCTGCGGGACCTGGCGACCGACGGCCCACTGGATCCGGCTCGCGCCACCGCGATCGGCAACGCCGTCGCGAGCGCACTCGCCGCAGTGCACGCCACCGGCATGGTCCACGGCAATGTCCACCCCGGCACCGTCATGATCAGTGACGAGGGCCGCGTGGTCCTGGCCGACGCCCGCACCGATGGCGCCGACAGCCAGGAGAACGACATCCGGGCGGTCGGCGGTGTCCTCTACTTCGCACTGACCGGCTCCTGGCCGCACGCCGAGGCACCACTGCACGGCGCCACCGCCGGCCACGGCCGCGCCGCCATCCCGGACGCGGTCCGGGACGCCGGGGGTGCCATCGCGGCACCCCGCCAGGTCCGGGCAGGTGTGCCCGCGTACCTGGACGACCTGACCATGGATCTGCTGGACGCCGAGATCGCACCGCCGTCCTCCGATGTGCTCGCCGCCGAGCTGGCCCGTCTGGACGTGCCGACCGAGGAGGAGCACTACCTCGACAACAGCGGGCCGCTGCGGTTCGCCGCCGACACCGAAGAGGAGCCGTCGCCGCTGGCGGCGGCCGGCGGGCGCAAGGTCGCAGTGGGCATCGCCGGTCTGCTGGCGGTCGCCCTGGTCGGTCTGCTGATCGGGATCAGCGCGCTGAACGGCAAGGACAAGGACCAGCAGGCCAACCAGGGCCCCGCCCCCACGTCCAGCGCCCCAGCCGGCGGTGCCGCCACCCCGGCCGCCGCCGTGGTGCGCAAGCTGCCCGTGAAGAGCGTCCGGATCATCGACCCGGACAGCAAACTGCGCGATGAGCTGGGCGACGCCGACAAGGTGATCGACGGCGACGCCGACAAGGGCTGGGAAACCGACACGTACACGGCGGCCAAGTTCGGCAACAACAAGTCCGGCATGGGGGTCTGGCTGGACCTGGGCGAGCCGCACAGCGTCAAGTCGGTGCAGGTGGTGCTCTCGGCGACCGGGGCGTCCGCCCAGCTCCTCACCGGCACCATCGCCCCACCGTCGACCTCTGCCGGTGACAAGCAACTTGTCGCAAACTACAAGACCGCCCAGAACGCCATCGGGCAGCCGTTCGAGGACCACGACGGCACCACCATGGCGTTCAACGGCTTCGACGTGGACAAGAAATACCAGTACCTGCTGTTCTGGATCACCGAGTTGCCGGCCAGCGACCGGGGCTTCCAGGTCGACGTCCAGGAGATCACGGTCCAGGGGTCGTGATCCCGGCACCTCCACCGGGGCACCACATCCGCAGGACGTGGTGATGGACGGGCACGCCGCCGCTACGGATCTCGAGCTGCTGCGTGCCCACGTCGATGGCGACCCACACGCCTTCGCCGAGCTGTTCCATCGGCACCGCGACCGGCTCTGGGCGGTGGCCCTGCGTACGCTGGGCGACCGCGAGGACGCCGCCGACGCACTCCAGGACGCGCTGCTCTCCGCGCACCGGGCGGCGGCCCGGTTCCGAGGTGACTCCGCCGTCACCACCTGGCTGCACCGCATCGTGGTGAACGCCTGCCTGGACCGGATCCGTCGCCGGCAGGCGCACCCGACCGTGCCGCTCCCGGATGGAAACCGTGCGGAGGACCGATCGGGCGTCGGCGGGGTGGAGCCGGCCGCACCGGCGGAGGACCACGACACCGCGCTGGTGGTCCGCGAAGCGCTCGCCGCGCTGCCCTTCGAGCAACGCGCCGCGCTGGTGCTGGTAGACGTGCAGGGCTACCCGGTCGTCGAGGTCGCCCGCATCCTCGGTGTTGCCGAGGGAACGGTGAAGAGCCGGTGCGCCCGGGGCCGGGCCCGGCTGGCGGTGATGCTCGGGCACCTTCGCCCGGCCGTCGCCGCAACGCCCTCGGTCCGGCCGGCCCCGGCCGGGCCGATCAGGGACGTGCCGGGCGTCACGCTGGGGAACCCGAGTCCAGCGGAGGGCGTCGGATCGGGGTCGGGCCGGTATCGGCGGGACGCCAACCAGGAGGACACGTGACGACCGAGGGGTTCCGGGAGGTCGACGACGACCTTCTCGCTGACTACCTCGGCGGGGCGTTGGACGGCACCCCGCAGCAGGACGAGGTCGCCCAGCTGGTGTCCGCGGACCCGGCCTGGGCCGAGGCGTACACGCTGCTGGCCTCCGCGCTGACGCAGGTCAATAACGACCTGGCCCGCTGGGCTGAGCCGCCGCCGGAGATGCCGCCGGAGATCGCCGATCGCCTCTCCGCCGCGTTGGCCGCTGCGGAGCCGGTGCAGACCGGCACCCCGGTCGACGAGGACACGGCCGCCGCGACGCCACTGGTCGTACCGGTGCAGGGCGGGGCCGGTCGACGGCCGGCCAGCCCGACACCGACCGGGTCCGGGCGCGGGGCGCCCACCGGCCCGGGTCGCCGCCGGGGCGGCTGGGCCCGCCGCGGCGCACCGGTGGCCGCCGCCGCGATCGCCGTCGTCGCGGTCGCGCTGGGCCTCAACCAGCTGTCGATGAGCGCTTCGGACGACGCCGGCGTCGTCGGCGCCCTGGACCACCCGGTCAGCGCACCCGAGGGCGCCGCGGCGGCCGGGGCGGTCCGCACCACCGGACCGGCACTGCGCACCGGTACGGACTACACGCCGCAGACCCTCGGCGACGCGCCGAGCAGTGACGCGCAGAGCATCCCGACCCCCAGCCGAGCGGCCAGCAAAACACCCGACACGCAGCCTGGGGTGGACGCCGAGGGGGATCGACGTCCGACGGCCGGCGTGCTGGACCAACTGGCTCGGCTGACCGACGAGGCCGCGCTGTCCACGTGCCTGGCCGACGTGGCGGCGGAGCACGGATCCGCCCCGCTGGTGGTCGAGGTGCTGGAATACGCGCGGTTCCAGGGAGAGCAGGCGCTGGTCATCCGTTTCACCGACGCAACCGGGGCCCGGTGGGCCTGGGTGAGCGGCCCGGAGTGCGGAGTGCCCGGGTCCGGCTCGGACAGCCGGTATTCAGCGCGGGTAGGGTGAATCCACGGTCAACGGCACGATGACCGTCCACGTGACCTGACCCACCGGATGCCCGGCTCGGGAATCTCCAGTTCGTACGATGACGTTCTGGAAGTCAGCTGTCGACCCCACCCAGGCGTCGGCAACTCGGATCAGCATCGGTGCTCGCGCCGACGCCGAACACACACAACTCGGGAGACGGCAGTGGACGAGGTCCGCAACCTGATCATCATCGGCTCGGGGCCGGCCGGCTACACGGCGGCGGTGTACGCCGCACGCGCCAACCTGAAGCCCCTGATCATCGAGGGCGTGCAGTCCGGTGGCGCGCTGATGACCACGACCGAGGTGGAAAACTTCCCCGGCTTCGCTGACGGCATCCTCGGCCCTGAGCTGATGGACAACATGCGCAAGCAGGCCGAGCGGTTCGGCGCCGAGTTCCTCACCGACGACGTGACCCGGGTCGAGCTGGTGGACACCGGCGACGCCGGCTCCGGCGCGGTGAGCACCGTCTGGGTCGGCGAGACCGCCTACCGGGCCCGATCCGTCATCCTCTCCACCGGTTCGGCCTGGCGTCCGCTGGGCGTGCCCGGCGAGCAGGAATACCTTGGCCACGGCGTCTCCTCGTGTGCCACCTGTGACGGCTTCTTCTTCCGCAACCACCACATCGTGGTCGTCGGTGGCGGCGACTCGGCGATGGAGGAGGCCAGCTTCCTCACCCGCTTCGCCGAGTCGGTCACGATCATCCACCGCCGCGACTCGTTCCGGGCCAGCAAGATCATGGCTGAGCGGGCGTTGAGCAACGAGAAGATCAAGGTCGAGTGGAACAGCGCCGTCGAGGAGATCCTCGGCGACGACGGCAAGGTCACCGGCGTACGGGTTCGCAACGTGCACACCGGCGAGACCAAGGTGCTGGACGTGACCGGCGTCTTCGTGGCCATCGGCCACGACCCCCGCAGCGAGCTCTTCCGTGACCAGGTCGAGATGGACGACGAGGGCTACGTCAAGGTCCAGGCCCCCGGCACCCACACCAACGTGCCCGGCGTCTTCGCGGCCGGCGACCTGGTCGACCACACCTACCGTCAGGCGATCACCGCGGCCGGCACCGGCTGTGCCGCCGCGCTCGACGCCGAACGGTTCATCGCGACGCTCAGCTGAAGCAACGCAACACATCCCGGAGGAGGGGCATAGTGGGAAAGACCAAGGCGGTCACGGACGCGAGTTTCATCGTCGACGTGCTGCAGGCCGACAAGCCGGTTCTGGTGGACTTCTGGGCCGAGTGGTGCGGGCCGTGCCGCAAGGTGTCGCCGCTGCTCGAGGAGATCGCCGGCGAGATGGGTGACCAGGTCACCATCGTCAAACTCAACATCGACGAGAACCCCGAGACCGCCCGGGCCTACCGGGTGATGTCGGTGCCGACGCTCACCGTCTTCAAGAATGGCCAGCCGGTGCAGTCGATCGCCGGTGCCAAGCCGAAGGGTGAGCTGGTGCGGCTCATCGAATCGGCTCTCTGACCAGCAGAAACGTCAACCGAACCCCGTACCCGATCGTCGGGTGCGGGGTTCGTTGTCGTCCCGGCCGTACCGTCGACGTTTTTCCCGGCCCGAGCCACCTCGCCGCCCCGGAACGCATAGCCTCAAGCCTGGGCCGCCCGGCCAGCGAGCGTCGTGCAGAGGGGGTCGTGCGTGCGTCCGATCCGACCCGGTGACCGGGGACCCGCCGTCACGGAGATCCGTACCATCCTGATCGGCCTCGACCTGCTCAGCACCGGACCGCACGACGAGTTCGACCTCGACACCGAGCGGGCGGTCCGCGCCTTCCAGCAGTCTCGTGGGCTGAGCGTGGACGGCCGGGTCGGGGCGGAGACCTGGCGCGCCCTGGACGCCGCCCGCTGGCGGCTCGGCGCCCGCACCCTCTACCACGCGGTCCCCGAGCCGCTCACCGGCGAGGATGTCCGGTCACTGCAGGAGCGACTACTGGAGATGGGGTACGACGTGGGCCGGGCGGACGCCATCTACGGCATCCGGACGTCCCGGGCGGTGGCCCAGTTCCAGCGCGAGGTCGGGCTCACCCCCGACGGCTCCTGCGGCCCACACACGATGAACGCGCTCCGTCGGATCGGCCGCAAGGTGGTCGGTGGCCGCCCGCAGTGGCTCCGCGAGTCTGACGCGATCCGGCAGTCCGGGCCGGCGCTGGTCGGCAAGACGGTGGTCATCGACCCGGGGCACGGGGGCACCGACCCCGGGATGGTGGTGCCCGACGGGTCGCTGCGCTGGACCGAGGCGGACCTGATGCACGACCTGGCCAGCCGCCTGGAGGGGCGACTCGCCGCGACCGGGGTGCGGGTGCAGCTCACCCGGGGCCCGGCGCCCGACAGTTGCCTGCCGGACACCGACCGGGCCCTGCTGGCCAACTCGCTGGGTGCCGACGTGTTCATCTCGCTGCACCTGGACGGCCACGCCAACCCGGATGCGGAGGGCGTCGCGACCTACCACTACGGCACCGACAACGGGGTGACCTCGGCGACCGGTGAGCGCCTGGCCGGGTTGGTGCAGCGGGAGATCGTCGCCCGGACCGGGCTGCGGGACTGCCGTACCCACGCCAAGACATGGGACCTGCTGCGACTGACGCGGATGCCCGCCGTCCGGGTCGAGGTCGGCTACCTCACCTCGCCCACGGACCGCGCCCAACTGGTCGACCCCCGGTTCCGGGACCGTGTGGTGGAGGCGATCGTGGCAGCGGTGCAACGGATGTACTACCCGATCGAACGGGACGTTCCGACCGGTTCGCTGGACGTCAGCGAACTGCGGGCCGTCGTGACCGCCGGCACGGTGGTCGACTGATTCGCCGCTGGCCCAGCGGTCAGCCGTTGGCGGCGTGGGTAGCCGGGGCGGGACGAACCGGGCGGAGCAGGGTCTCCGGGCTCATCGAGCCCAGCAGCTTCTCCAGCGCGTACTCGACGTCGGACTTCCAGCTCAGCGCCGTACGCAGCTCCAGGCGCAGCCGGGGGAAGCGCGGATGCGGACGTACGGTCTTGAACCCCACTGACAGGAAGAAATCGACGGGTGCCACGCAGCCACCCGCAGGGTCGTCCGCGTCGCCGAACTTCGCGTCGCCGAACGCCTCGATGGCCTTGATCCCCCGCTTGGTCAGGTCACGGGCGACGCCCTGCACCAGCATCCGACCCAACCCGCCACCGGCGAAGGCGGCGACCACGTTGGCGGTCATCAGTAGTACCGCGTCAGCGGAGACCGGCGAGGTCGGGAACGCCATCGAGCGGGGTACGTAGGCGGGCGGGGCGTACATCACGAAGCCCGCCGGCATGCCGTCGACGTAGGCGAGCTTGCCGCAGGAGCCCCACTCCAGCAGCGTCTGGGAGACCCACGCCTCTTTCTCCAGGCCCGGATCCCCGGCGGCGCAGGCCCGGTCCGCGGAGACCGGATCGAGCTCCCAGTAGACGCATTGCCGGCACGGGCGAGGAACGTCTTCCAACGTGTCGAGGGTCAGGCTGACCAGACGTCGCGACATTGACGCATCCCCACAATAGGCTCGGTGGTGAGACCGGCATGGAACGACAGCGCCGCCTTCCTGCCCCCGACGAGCGATCGTACGCCGCCAATCGGCGGTACGGGAGGGGACGCGCAGATGCCCACCACACGGGGGCACGCCGGTGACGGTCCGCCATGTGGTCGATCCGTCTCAGCACTCCGGCAGCGCGGCTCTGCCGGACTAGGATCGACATTTGGTGTCCCCGCCGCCATGGTCACCGGTGTCTGGGGTACCCGGGCGGGAGCCACCCGAGCAGCAATCGAGGTGAGGTCATGACCGGCACGACTCTCGACGACTACACCGACCGGTACGCCCGGCGGGTACGCGGGATGACCGCCTCCGAGATTCGAGCATTGTTCGCGGTGGCCAGCCGCCCGGAGGTCGTCTCGCTCGCTGGCGGCGCACCGTACATCGCCGCCCTGCCCCTGGACGCGGTCGGTGAGATGCTCGGCCGGCTCGGCTCCGAGCACGGCGAGACCACCCTTCAGTACGGCATCGGTCAGGGCACCCTCGAGCTGCGCGAACGGATCTGTGAGGTGATGTCGCTCTCCGGGATCGACGCCGCGTGCGGCGCTTCCCCGGAGGACGTCGTGGTCACCGTGGGCGGGCAGCAGGCACTGGACCTGGTGGCCCGACTCTTCCTCGACCCGGGTGACGTGGTGCTCGCCGAGGGGCCGACGTACGTCGGTGCGCTAGGAGTGTTCCAGGCCGCCCAGGCACAGGTTGTGCACGTACCGATGGATGCGGACGGCCTGATCCCGGAGGCGCTGGAGACGGCCATCGCCGACCTTGCCCGCGCGGGCCGGCGGGTGAAGTTCCTCTACACGATCCCCACCTACCAGAACCCGACCGGCGTGACGCTCAGCGAGGAGCGCCGGGAACGGGTGCTCGACATCTGTGAGCGCGCCGGCCTGCTCGTCGTCGAGGACGACCCGTACGGTCAGCTGGGCTTCGAGGGTGAGGCGCCGGCTCCCCTGCGGGCCCGCCGCCGGGACGGGGTCTTCTACCTCAGCACCTTCTCCAAGACCTTCGCGCCCGGGCTGCGGGTCGGCTGGATCCTGGCGCCACACGCGGTCCGCGACAAGCTGGTCATCGCCAGCGAGGCGCAGATCCTCTGCCCCAGCGGCTTCGCCCAGGCCGCGGTGGCCACCTACCTGCGCACCATGCCCTGGCGGCAGCAGCTCAAGGTCTATCGCGAGGTCTACCGGGAACGCCGGGACGCCCTGCTCGACGCGATGGCCGACCTGATGCCCGAGGGCACCAGCTGGACCACTCCGGCCGGCGGTCTCTTCGTGTGGGCCACCCTGCCGGACGGGCTCGACTCGAAGGCCATGATGCCGCGAGCGGTCGCCGCCCGGGTCGCCTACGTACCCGGCACCGGTTTCTACGCCGACGGCACCGGCACCGGCACCATGCGGTTGAATTTCAGCTTCCCGCCGCCGGAGCGGATCCGCGAGGGCGTCCGCCGGCTGGCCGGTGTGATGGAGCAGGAGATCGCCATGCGCCGGGTCTTCGGTGCCGTGGGCGGCGCCACCGGCCGACGCGGCCGGGCCGGCTCCGACGTGCCAGGCCCCGACTTGGCATGATGCCGGCATGGGTACGACCGCCGTCGAGCGCTTCCTCGTGACCGATCCCGCCGTCTCGGCCGACCTGCGCGTTGTAGTGCTCGCGGGTGGGCTCTCCTACGAACGGGACGTGTCACTGCGCTCCGGTCGCCGGGTGCTCGACGCCCTGCGTGCCATCGGGGTGGAGGCCGAGCTGCGGGACGCCGACGTGACGCTGCTGCCGGCGCTGGCCGCCGATCCGCCGGACGCCGTGGTGATCGCACTGCACGGGGCCACCGGCGAGGACGGCTCGCTGCGCGGAGTGCTGGACCTGTGCGACATCCCGTACGTCGGCTGCGACGCCAGAGCCTCCCGAGTCGCCTGGGACAAGCCCTCGGCCAAGGCGGTGCTCCGCGAGGCCGGCATCCCCACCCCGGACTGGGTGGCCCTACCGCACGATCGCTTCTCCGAGCTTGGCGCGGTCGCCGTGCTGGACCGGATCGTCGACCGGCTGGGCCTCCCGCTGATGGTCAAGCCGGCGCAGGGCGGGTCAGGGCTGGGTGGCGCGGTGGTCCGCGAGGCTGCGGCGATGCCGGCCGCGATGGTCGGCTGCTTCGCGTACCACTCGACCGCTCTGGTGGAACGGTACGTACCCGGCATAGACGTGGCGGTCTCGGTGGTGGACCTCGGCGACGGACCGCAGGCGCTGCCGCCGGTGGAGATCGTGCCGCGCAACGGCGTGTACGACTATGCCGCCCGCTACACGGCGGGACGCACCACCTGGCACGCTCCGGCTCGGTTCGCCCCCGAGGTGAATGCCGCGGTCGCTGACGTCGCCCTGGCCGCGCACACCGCGCTCGGTCTGCGGGACCTCTCTCGCGTCGACGTGATCGTGGACGCCGCCGGCCAGCCGCACGTGCTGGAGGTCAACGTCTCGCCGGGCATGACGGAGACGTCACTGCTGCCGCTCGCCGCGCAGGCGGCCGGGCTGGACTTCGGCCGACTCCTCGGCACCCTGGTCGCCCGCGCGGCGGCCCGCCTCACCACTCGCTGACCCACTCACCAACCAGGGCGCGGTGCTGCCCATGGGCGACCATGAGGTTGGCGCGGGCGTCGCAGGCCCGGGGTTGCCGCCGTCGCCAATCTCCTGGTCGGTCCAGCATCAGTTGGTGGTGCGTACGTCAGGTGCGTCGAGCCCGTTGGTGTGTGAGGTCGCGCCAGGTGCCGCACCGGCGGTGCCGATGCCCGGGGTGCCGCTCTTCGGGGTGCCGGTGGTGTCCGGGGTGCCGCTGCCCTGGGCGGCCGGTTCGGTGGCCTCGTCGGCGGTACCGGGGGTGGCCTCGCTGGCGGTGCCGTCGGCTGGGCCGCGGCGGACTGCGGGTCCGTTGGTGGACGGCTCCACCGCGTCGGCGGCCGATGCTGGGGCCGGGGCAGCGGACGCTGGAGTGCCGGACGTTGGAGTGCCGCTCGCCACGTTGGCGGCGGATGCCGACGTGATTGTCTTGCCCGCTGGCTCGGTGACGGTGACCGTGGAGCCAGCATCGGGGTCCGTGTCCACGACGACGGGATCGACTGAGGGCGCCGTGTCGCCGTCGGTCGGATCGTCATCGGAAGTGGAGTCGAGCGCTGGTTCCGGGATCTCCTCAGCCGCCTCGATGACCGAGACAGCCGCTGCGGCAGCCGCGGCCGCCTCCGCTGCGGCAGCGGCATCCGCGGCGGCGGACTGGGCCAACAGGCTCGACGGTGCCTGCCACTGGATGCGCGGCGGTTCGGCGAGGGGGCGGCCACCAAACTCGGCGAGCCAGGCGGCGACGAGCGCCAGATTCTCCCGCCACTGCGCCTCGGAGATCGGCGGCAGAATCGAATCCCACAGTGACAGGAAAGTGCCCCGCAGCTGAAGGCGCCCGTACGGCCGGGCGAGGAACCACATGTGCAGGTGAGCCGAGCCGTCGCCCCACCGGTTGACGTGCACCCGCGCCACGCCGTCGAGAGACCGGATGGCCCGCTCCAGACGAACGGTCATCACCCCCAACTCGGCAGCGAGCAGGTTCGGTAGGTCACCGAGGTCGAGGTGGGTCCGCGATTCCAGGATGAGCACCATGGGCAGTCCGGTAGGCCGGTCCATGGCGCGTACCCGCCACCGCTCTCCGACCCAGATGTAGGCGTCGTCGGGTGCGTTGCATGCGGTGCATTCCCGGAGACCCTCGCCCTTCCGGGGCGGTTCGACCGGGACCGGATCATCGAGTTGCTTCACGTGGAGGTCCCCCTCGAAGGGGAACGACGGCCACTGGGTGAAGTCCGGGACTGAGGGAGGGGTGTCGTGCACGACGCTGACCCTAACCGAGTCTGGCACCGCTGTCCCTACCTGTTTGATCGGTCCGGGCCTACCGGATCAGCGCCCTTCGTCGATCGAGTGGGCCCCGTCACCACTGTGCCGTGGAGCGATATCCACAGGCTGCCGAGATCCTGAACACAGGCCGTCATCCACAGGCCCGCACCCGCTCCCACGCGCTGTTTCACGTGAAACGGGGGGTGCCTGTGGACAACGGGTGTGGATAACTTTTTGGCCCCTCGGTCGTTGCCCGCGAACCGCTGGACCATCAAACGGGGACTACCCACCGTCGGTCCGGCGGGATGACCCGCGAGGCTGCCCAGCCGGTCCGTCATTCCGTCTGTTACGGGTCTCACCAACTCCGGTCGCGCAACCGGGCCTTTGTCCTCTGTCGCAAAGCTCGGTGGACGCCGCGCCCCCGATGGACAGGGCCCCGCCGACCTCTCACTTGCCTAGCCGCAACGGGGGTGCGGTCCATGCCCGGCGCCAGCCGCTGACACGTCTGCGGGAACACCGGTACCACCGGGCTCAGATCCACCACGAGCGTGTCGCCCCGGTGAGCCACCACCATGGCTCGCCGACAGCACGATTAGCCTTCCTCGCGGTCCTGCTCCGCCTCGGGGGTTGTGGGCCCGGAAGCCCTCTCGGTCAGGCGTGCGCGTGGAGCGGCGGTCGCCGGCCGCCGCACTCGCCGTCGGGCTAGCCGGAGCAGCGCGCCGCGCCGGTACGAGGCATGCGGGCGCAGCGACGGTCGCCTGTCGGGCTTTGCTCAGCCCCCATCGGTCGTGCGCCTTCAGCCTTGAATCGCAGTCCGTGGGCGGCCAACGAAGAGGCGACGGGCGATTGGGCGGCTCGGTTTGGCGCTCACGCGCAACGAGAAGGCCTCAGGATGGTCGAGTCGACCGCAACTACCCCCTGCGGCGCACGAGCCGGCAGCGGGCCGCTGGGCGGCGCGCAAGGGCACTCATGGTCATCCTCCTGCACCCCGAGTGCTCCGCAGGCTCTCGGCGGCCTCCGTTTCACGTGAAACAGGCCGGAGCGGTGCGCTGTTGGGCGAGCGGATCGCGAGCAACGGCCGACAGGGACCGGGGCTGGGTGAGGCGGAGTATCTCGGCCGCACCGAGACCGGTGACGCAGAGACCAACAGCGAAGCGGAGACCGACGGCGAAGCGGAACCCGACGGCGAAGCGGACCCGAGACAGCGAAGCGGATCCGGCAGCGAAGGCGGAACCGGCTCCGCTGTTTCACGTGAAACACGGCGGGTCGGATGCAGAACGGCCGCGCACCCCTCGGGGGTAGCGCGGCCGTTGGTAGAGGGCGGACTCAGTCCCCGCTCTCCTCCTGTTGCACTCCGATGATCCCGACGATCCGCTCAAGGTCGTCGACCGTCGCGAACTCGATCGTGATCTTGCCCTTGCTCCGGCCGATGTCCACCTTCACCCGGGTGTCGAACCGGTCGGACAGCCGATCGGCGAGATCGGTCAGGGCCGGCGCGTGCGCCTTCGGCCGGCGCTTTGCGGCCTGACCCTTGGCCGGTCCGTCGTTCAGTGCCAGGGCCACGATCTCCTCGGTCGCCCGAACCGACAGGCCCTCGGCCACGATCCGCAACGCCAACTGTTCCTGCGCCTCGGCCTCGTCGAGGCTCAGCAGGGCGCGGGCGTGGCCCGCCGACAGGATCCCGGCAGCGACCCGGCGCTGCACCTGAGCCGGCAGGTTCAGCAGTCGGATCGTGTTGGAGATCTGCGGGCGGCTCCGGCCGATCCGGCGGGCCAACTCCTCGTGGGTGGCCCCGAACTCCTCCAGCAGCTGCTGGTAGGCGGCGGCCTCTTCCAGAGGGTTGAGGTTGGCCCGGTGGATGTTCTCCAGGAGGGCGTCGCGGAGCATGGCGTCGTCTCGGGTGTCCCGGATGATCGCCGGGATGTTCTCCCGCCCCACAGCCTGGGCGGCCCGCCAGCGCCGCTCGCCCATAACCAGCTCGTACTTCTCGTCGTCGAGCTGCCGGACGACGATGGGTTGAAGAAAGCCGACCTCCTGGATCGAGGTCTTGAGCTCCTCCAGTGCCTCCTCATCGAAGACCTGGCGGGGCTGCTTCGGGTTGGGCAGGATCGCGTCGACCGGGATCTCAGCGAATCGAGCTCCGGGCACCGGAGTGAGCGCGGGCTGCTCCGGCTCGTGGACCGGCACCCCGGCGGAGACGGCGGAGACGGCTGCGGGGCCCGCATCGTCCACGTACTCGTTCTCGTGCTCCGGTTCGGCTGTCACGGTGCCGGCGGCACCCGGCACCGGCCCGGTCGGGATCAGCGCCCCCAGGCCCCTACCCAGGCCACCCCGAGGACGGTTCTTCATGCCACGCCTCCCAGCGACTCATCCGCACTACGCATTCCGGCCCACCGGCTCCTTGACGCCGCGCTCGGCGATCTCCTGGGCGGCTTCGAAGTAGCTCGTGGCCCCCCGCGATCCGGGATCGTAGGTCATCACCGACTGGCCGTAGCTGGGCGCCTCGGAGACCCGGACGTTGCGGGGGATGACCGCCTGGAGAACCTTGTCGCCGAAGTGGTTCCGGACATCCTGCTCGACGGCGTCGGCCAACCGGGTACGGCGGTCATACATCGTCAGCAGGATGGTGGAGACATCGAGCTTCGGGTTGAGGTGTTGGCGCACCAGGTTGATGTTGTTGATCAGCTGGTTGAGCCCTTCCAGGGCGTAGTACTCGCACTGGATCGGGATCAGCACCTCTTGCGCGGCAACCAGGGCGTTGACCGTGAGCAGACCGAGCGAGGGCGGGCAGTCGATGAAGACATAGTCGAACTCGCCCGGGTACGCGGCGATCGCCCGGTCCAGGCGCGACTCCCGCGCCACCACCGACACCAGCTCGATCTCCGCGCCGGCCAGGTCGATGGTCGCGGGTACGCACCAGAGGTTGGGGATGCCCTCGACCGCCTGCGCCACCTCGGCCAGCGGCACGCTGTTGATGAGGCAGTCGTAGACGTCCGGGATCCCGGTGTGGTGGGGGACGTTGAGCCCGGTCGAGGCATTGCCCTGCGGGTCGAGGTCCACCACCAGCACCCGGTTGCCGTGCAGGGCGAGCGCCACCGCAAGGTTGACGGTGGTCGTGGTCTTACCCACGCCGCCCTTCTGGTTGGCGACGCACATGACCCGGGTCCGGTCCGGACGAGGCATGGTCACCTCGCCACTGGGATTCAGGATCTGCACGGCGCGCATCGCCTCCATAGCCAACGGTGGGTCATCCTCTTCGCGCGTCGGGGTTTCACGTGAAACGTACGTGGGATCGGCCGCCACGGCAGCCAACGACTCGGTCGAAGCGACCGGTGCATCGGAGATCACCGGCGCGGAGTCCCGAACAGCCGCCGCAGTGGGTTGGTGCGGGACCGCCGGCTCGAAGCGAACCGCGGCGGCGGTGTTGCGTCGGCCCGAGGTCGACCGCACCTCGGCGGCGTTGACCGGGCGACTCAACCCCTCCGGCGTCCGACGAACACTCGTCGGCTCCGGGGTGGCTGATCCCTCCGGCTGTCCCGAGACCGCAGCTTCGTCGCGCGGCGTGGGCGGATCGGCGTCCGCAGGGCGGGTCGATGGCCCGGTCGCCTCGGGCGACCAGTTCGGGTAGTCGGTTTCACGTGAAACGGGATCGTTGGTCGACCCGGTCACGCGTGGATCGTCGTACCTGCCGTCGTCATGCACCTGTCATCCCTGCCCGCTTCGGATGGTCGGTCCGCGCCCCGGTCAACTTGGCCACACCCACGCTCGCATCCCGGAGCGTACGGCCCTCGGGAGCGGTCGGAGACCCGCGACGTCCGTCGCCCGCTTTACTATCGACGCGCGGTCAGCCTACGGCGGACGGGCGCGGCCGGTCCACGTCGGGTTGTCATCTCCTCGTCCATCCGTACCGGTACAACGAGGCAACCCACCGGCCGGAAGCCCGATGGCGCGAAGTGTCAGCGTCGGCGGGGGCGTCCGCCCCGCGAGCGCTTGTTGGCCGCCGGGCGCGCAGGGCCGATCATCCGCTCGCGCACGATCTCCACGACGGTGGCGGGCGGATCGATCACCCCGACGCCGCAGAGGTGCACGGACGGTTCCCCGCCACCGAGACGCGCCACCACCTCGGCGTGCTCCTCGATTTCGGCAGCGGCTGATGAGCCTTTCAGTGCCAGCAGACGGCCACCGCGGACGGCCAGGGGGAGACTCCAGCCTGCAAGGCGATCCAGCGGTGCGACCGCGCGAGCGGTCACCACGTCTCCGCTGATCGGCTCCCGGCCGCTCGACCCGGTGGCCGCCTCGTCTGCCCGACCCCGGAACACCCGCACCGACTTCGCCAGACCGAGTTGCTCGACGACCTCGATCAGGAACGACGTCCGTCGGGCGAGTGGCTCGATCAGGGTCACCGTGAGGTCGGGGCGGGCGATGGCCAGGACCAGACCCGGCAGACCGGCACCGGAGCCAACGTCGAGCACAGTCACGCCGGACGGAATCCGCTCCGCGACGGCGGCACAGTTGAGCAGGTGCCGGTCCCAGATGCGGGGTGCCTCCCGAGGACCGATCAGACCGCGGACAACGCCGTCAGTGGCCAGCAGCTCGGCGTACGCGGCGGCCAGATCGAGACGATCGCCGAATAGGGTCAGTGCGGCTGGCGCCAGCTCGGGGGGCAGCGCCGCGTCCTCTGGAGACGGGGCGGTGTCGCGCCCAGTCGAGTCGGCGTCAGCGGTAACGGGCCGGACAGCGGACGGCCCGGGCGGCGTGCCGCCCGGGCCGGTCACGGCGTCGGCCGTGATGTCGTCGTGGGTCACTCGGTCAGTCCGCCGGCCGTACGACGATGCGCCGGTTCGGCTCCACACCCTCGGACTCGCTCTCCACGCCAGACATGGCGTTGACCACGTCGTGCACGCACTTCCGCTCGAACGCGGACATCGCATCGAGCCGGACCGGCTCGCCGTACTCCTTGACCTTCTCGACGGCGTTCTTGGCGACCGCGGCGAGTTCCTTGCGGCGGTTGGCCCGGTAGCCGCCGACGTCGAGCAGCAGGCGGCTCGGCGTCCCGGTCTGCCGGAAGACAGCGAGGCGGGTCAGCTCCTGGAGGGCTTCCAGGGTGGCCCCACGCTGACCGACAAGATTCTGCAGCCGCTCGCCAACCACCTCGACCATCGGGCGCCCGGCGGCGACCAGCTCGTCGATGTCGCCGTCGTAGTCGAGGATGTCGAGCAGCCCTTCGACGTAGTCAGCCGCGATCTCGCTCTGCCGGAACAGGTCGCCCTCGCCTACCGCCTTCTTCACCCGGCCGCCAGCGGCAGCACCGGTGTCATTGGCCTCGGTGTCGTCGTCGCCGTCGTCGGCCTCGGTGTCGTCGCCGTCCACAGCGAGCGTCGCGGTCTCCTCCTCGTCCAGGGACTGCTCGGCGCGGGGGATGCTGGTCTCGGTCACGGTCTCATCTCCGTACTCGCTCGGCCGGACCGTCGGGTCCGACTGGTTTCCCGGGGCCGGCGGGAGGTCACCGGTGCCCACGGGCACGTCTGTACGGGCAGTGTCGCCCGTGGCCACGCGATGCGCGGTCGGTTCCGCCCGGCGCCGGCCGTACGGCGGCTGCACGCTGCGGAACGGGCCGCCGCCAGTTACCCGGCGACGGCCCCCTTACAGGATCAGCCCTGCCGCTTGGCGGGGCGGCTCTTCTTCGGGTTGTTCATCGGCTTGGCGCCCGGCTTCGGCCCGGCCACCTTGGGCGCGGTCGCCTTGACCGGTGCCGGCGGGGCCGACTTGCCGCGACCGAACAGGCCACCGGCCTTGGCGGGCTGCACCGGGTTACGCGTGGCGGCGGGGGCGACGGCCTTCTTGGCGGTCACCGGCGGCGGGAACTTCCGCAGCACCCACTGCTGCTGGCCAAGCGTGAAGAGGTTGTTGGTGACCCAGTAGATGATCACGCCGATCGGGAAGATCGCACCGGAGATCAGCAGCGACGCGGGGATGCCGTAGAGCATCAGCCGCTGGATCATCCGCTGCTGCGGGTCTTCCGCCCAGCCGGTCTTGAGGATCATCTGACGGCTGGTCAGGTAGGTGGTGCCGATCATGATCAGGACCAGAATGCCGGCGATGATCTTGACGGTGGTGCCGTTGGCGCCGAGGCTGGCCAACTCGTCGGCCGTGGAACCGAACTTGCCGGCGATCGGGGCGGTGAACAGCTTCGCCTGCGATGCGCTCTGGAACTGGTCGACGGTCCAGCCGTAGAGGGTCTTGTTCTGCTTGTCCGGGTCGAGCCGGCGCAGCACGTGGAAGAGGCCCAGGAAGACCGGGATCTGAAGGAACATCGGAAGGCAACCCATCAGCGGGTTGGCCTTCTCCTTCTTGTAGAGCTCCATCATTTCTTTCTGGAGCGTCTCCCGGTCACCCTTGTGCTTCTCCTGAAGCTCCTTGACCTTGGGCTGGAGCGCCTGCATCGCCCGCTGCGACTTGATCTGCTTGACGAAGACCGGGAACAGGATCACCCGGACGGTGACCACCAGGAAGACGATGGACAGGATCCAGGCGAAGTTGGTGCCGAGCACCGCGCCGACCGGTACCCCGATGACGTCCCAGGCAGAGTGCCAGGTCAGCAGGATCCACGAAATCGCGTAGTAGATCCAGTCGAGACTCAGACTCAATTCGGGGCTCCAGTCACATCAGCACGGCGGCGGCCGCCCGGCTCCGGAACCGGGTCATGTCCACCAGGGTGAAAGGGGTGGCAGCGCAACAGCCGCCGGACCGCCAGCACGGCTCCCCGGAGCGCGCCGTGCCGAACGACCGCCTCCTGGGCGTACGCACTGCACGACGGGTAGAACCGACAGCGGGCCGGCAGAGCCGGACTTATCCACCGACGGTACGCGATGATAGGCGCAATCAGCACCTTGGCACCGGTTGTCAACCGGCGTGGGCTGGTCTGGTCGGTGCCGCTCATCGGGACCGCCGTTCTCGGGGCGACCGGGCGACCGCGATGGCGGCGTCCAGGTCGGTGGCGAGCCGAGGGTACGACGCCTCGGCCGCTGCGGGGAGCGCCCGGACGACCAGGGTGCTGCCGGCCGGCAGGGCGGTCAACCGTTCCCGGACCAGTGCCCGCAGTCGGCGCCGGACCCGGTTACGGGTCACCGCGTTGCCGACGGCTTTGGACACGACGAAGCCGGCGCGGGACGGCACGGATGAGTGCTCCGCACTGTTGTCCCGCACCGGCTCCGGCGAGGTCGGTGTGCTGGGGTCGGCAGTCGCCGGCACGGTCAGGTGGACCACGACGGCACCACGTCCGGCACGTCGGCCACCACGAACCGCTGCGGCGAAGTCAGTGCTGTGCCGCAGTCGTTGCGCGGCGGCCAGCACGATTGCCCACGTCCCCTGGACCCGCCCGGTCGGCTCAGGCCGACAGGGTGGTGCGACCCTTGGCGCGACGGCTCGAGAGGATGGCACGGCCGGCACGGGTGCGCATGCGCAGCCGGAAGCCGTGGGTCTTCGCGCGCCGGCGGTTGTTCGGCTGGTAGGTGCGCTTGCTCACGTCAGGCTCTCCGTTTTCGTACGCGCCCCGCGCGACGGGATCGCCGGGGTCGTGTGGTGGTCCAGGCCACCTCGAGGGTGGCCCACGATCGGTGCTGTCCGGTGGAGCGGGACCTCGGCAAAGCGGGGATGCGACCGCGGACAGCAAGCACCCATCACCCTAGCAGAGGGCGAGAAAGCAACCGTTCCAGCCTACGCAGGGGTGCAATGACCGTCAAACACCCCGAGCAGCGGACAACAGGACGCGCCCGAGGCCGAAGGGCCGTTTTCGCTGATGCCGACAAGGGCGCCGCCGCGTCGCCGGTTGATGGCGCAGGGACAACGCTGTTACCGTGCCCGATTGCGGTGAGCGTCGGAAGCTCCGGTCGTCGCACAGGCAAGACCGGACAAGGTAGTGAATCGTTCGGCA